>NZ_BCRK01000150.1 GCF_001552555.1 Nocardiopsis trehalosi NBRC 14201
TCGCCTCCTCGGCGAGCCGGGCGGCGTAGGCGTGCCGGCCGACCTTGGTGGCGCGGAACCGGCCGGATCCGGCGACCACGAAGCTGCCCGACATCACCCGGTCGCCCGGCACCTTGACCACCGGTTCGGACTCGCCGGTGAGCAGCGACTCGTCGACCTCCAGCGCGGTGGCCGCCACCACGTCCCCGTCGACCACCACCTGGTCGCCCTGCGCCAGTTCGATGACGTCGTCCAGCACGACCTGCTGCGGGCTCACCGGCACGGTCCGGCCGTCGCGCACCACCCGCGGGTGCGCGGCGTTGACGATCGCCAGCCGGTCCAGGGTGCGCTTGGCGCGCAGCTCCTGCACGATGCCGATGAGCGTGTTGCACACGATCACCAGCGCGAACAGCCCGTCCTGCACCGGGCCGATCACCGCGATGATCGCGAACAGCACGGCCACCATCGCGTTGATGCGGGTGAGCACGTTGCCGCGGACGATCTGGCCCACGCTGCGCCCGGCCCGTACGGGCACGTCGTTGGTCCGCCCCGCGGCGACCCGCTCGGCGACCTCGGCGGCGGTCAGGCCGCGGGAGGCGGCGGGGACGGGGGCGGCCTGCTCCTGCGACTCGGGGTGGGCCATTCACGCTCCAGGAGGGGGTGGGCGGGGGGCGGGCGGGGCCCGGCCGAACCGAGCTTAGGGGACCGGCGGGGACCCCGCGGTGGTGCGGGCACGACGCTGCGGGTACTGTCGGCCGCAATCCGCCCGCGGGCGGCGGCGCCCCGTCCCCGGCCGCGCCCCGCCGGGCGGCCGAGGAGGCCCCCATGTGCACCGTGGTCGTCGCCCACGACCCCGACGCGGAGGTGCCGCTGCTCATCGCGGCGGTCCGCGATGAACTGCTGGACCGCCCCTGGGAGTGGCCCGGCCGGCACTGGCCGGAGTACCCCGCCCTCATCGGCGGCCGCGACGTCCGCGCCGGCGGCACCTGGCTGGCGGTCGACCCCGGCGACGGCGGCGCCCCGCCCCGGGTCGGCGCCGTCCTCAACGGCCACCCGCCCGCGGCCCCGCCCGAACCCCTTCCGCCGGGCGCCGTGCGGCCCACCCGAGGCCGCCTGCCGCTGCGCGCCGCCGCCGGCGGCGGACTCGGCCTGGGCCCGCGCGACCTGCGCCACCACGAGTCCTTCCACCTGCTCGCCGCCGAGCCCGCCGGCGCCGTCCTGTACGGGTGGGACGGCCGCGACCTCACCGAGCGGCCGGTGCCGCCCGGCGTCAGTGTGATCGTCAACACCGGGCTCGACCCCGACGACCCGCGCGCCCGCGCGCACGCCCCCCGGTTCGCCGCCGCCCGCCCCGACACCGGGCGCGCCGCCCTGCGGACCGCCACCGCGGTCGGCGAGCTGTGGGGGGAGTGGCCGGACCTGCTCGACGCCGCCGCCCGCGGCCCGGCCCGCTCCGTGTCCGGCGGCGACCCGTCGTCGCTGACCGCCCGGGTCGACCTCGGCGACGGCCGGCTGTGGGCGACCTCCTCCATGTCCCTCGTCGCCTGCGCCCCCGGCGGGCTGCGCTACGCGTTCACCGCCGCGCCGGGCGACCCCGCCGCCTGGCGCATGGTGCGGTGACCCGCCGCCCGACCCGCCGGTAAACCCGTTGACCTCGCCGGACGTCGTACTGGGCGGGAGTGGGGGACGGCCCGGCCCGCCGCTCCCGGCGTCCACGGGGCCGAAGGGACGAACCACCGTGATCACCAGACGACGGCGCCCGTCCGGCGGCGCCCCCCGGGAGCGCGGCGCCCGCCCCCGGCCCGGCGCCCCGCCCCGCGTGCTGGAGCGCGGGGCCTACTGGCTGCTCTACGTCGTCGCGTTCGCCGCGGCGGTGCTGCACTGGCGGGCCGGCAACGAGGAGTTCGCCGCTCTGTGCGCCCTGGCCGTCGCCGTGAGCGTGTCCTTCATCATGAGCGCGCACCGCCGCGGCGGCGCGCCGGGCTGAACCCCCGCCCCCGCACGCCGTCCGCGCGAGAGGGCGGCGCGGGCCGCCCCGCGCGGCGGCCGGGCCCGGGGCGTCCACGCGCGTGGACGGCGGATAGTCTCGGACCATGCGTTCATGGCCTGCGTCCGACCCCGTCCGCCTGCCCGGAACCGGCGGCCCCCTCCGCGTGCACGACACCGCCTCCGGCACGGTGCGCACCACGGATCCCGGGCCGACCGCGCGCATGTACGTGTGCGGCATCACCCCCTACGACGCGGCCCACATCGGGCACGCGTTCACCTACCTGACCTTCGACCTCGTCGGGCGGGTCTGGCGCGACGCCGGGCACGAGGTCGACTACGTGCAGAACACCACCGACATCGACGACCCGCTGCTGGAGCGCGCCGCCGCCACCGGTGAGGACTGGCGGGCGCTGGCCGACCGCGAGATCCAGGTGTTCCGCGACGACATGGCCGCGCTGCGCGTCCTGCCGCCGCGCGCCTACGTCGGGGTCGTGGAGTCCGTCGACCTGATCGCCGCCTTCGTCGAGCGCCTGCGCGAGCGCGGCGCCACCTACGACCTGGACGGCGACGTCTACTACGCGGTGCAGTCGGCGCCGCACTTCGGCGAGGTCAGCGGCCTCGACCGCGCCGCGATGCTGCCGCTGTTCGCCGAGCGCGGCGGCGACCCCGACCGCCCGGGCAAGAAGGACCCCCTCGACTGGCTGCTGTGGCGCGCCGAGCGCCCCGGCGAGCCCGCCTGGGACACCCCGCTGGGGCGCGGCCGCCCCGGCTGGCACGTCGAGTGCAGCGCCATCTCGCTGCACGAGCTGGGCATGGGCTTCGACCTCAACGGCGGCGGCGACGACCTGGTCTTCCCGCACCACGAGATGGGCGCCGCCGAGGCCCGCTGCGCGTCCGGCACCGGCCCGCACGCCCGCGCCTACGTGCACGTCGGCATGGTCGGGCTCGACGGCGAGAAGATGTCGAAGTCGCGCGGCAACCTCGTCTTCGTGTCGCGGCTGCGCGAGCAGGGCGTCGACCCCATGGCCATCCGGCTGGCCATGCTGCCGCACCACTACCGCACCGCCTGGGAGTGGACCGACGACGCGCTGGAGGGGGCGCGGTCCCGGCTGGAGCGGTGGCGCGCCGCCGCCGCGCTGCCCGCCGGCCCCGACGCGATGCCCGTGCTCGCCGCGGTGCGCGCGGCGCTCGCCGACGACCTCGACGCCGCCGCGGCCGTGGCCGCCGTCGACGCCTGGGCCGACGCCGCCCTCGCGGCGGCCGGGTCGGGCGCGGGCGACGCGGGCGACCCCGCCGCGCCCGCACTGGTCCGCGACGTCGCCGACGCCCTGCTGGGCGTCGCGCTCTGACCGCGCGGCACCGCGCGGCCGGATGTGGTCGCGCGGTGCCCATCGCCAGCGGGCGGTCGCGTTCCGTGGTGGGATAGGCCCATGACCACCCCCACCGAACAGAGCACCGCCGCGGGGCTCGTCCGGGCCTTCGTGGCCACCGGAGACTCCCTCGGCGACCGCGCCGACCTCGCGCGCTTCCTGCGCGAGCACCGCCTGGTGACCGACGGCGCCATCCCCATCACCCTGGCCGACTTCGACGAGGCCGTCGCGCTGCGCGACGCCATGCGCTCCGTGCTCGCCACCGCCGCCGGGCGCCCCGCCGACCCCGAGACCGCGGCGCGCGGGCAGCGGGTGCTCGACGGGCTGCGCGTGACGGTGCGGCTGGAGCCGCCGACCGACACCGCCGGGGTGCTCGCCCCCGCCGTCGTCGACGAGGTCCGCCGGGGCCTGGCCCGGATCGCCGGCGCCTGGGCCGCGGTCCTGGCCACGGGCGAGTGGCGGCGCCTCGGCGCCTGACCGGTGCCGCCCGCCCGCCGGTGCGCGGGCGGGCGCTCAGTTCCGGCGGCGCCGCTTCAGGTAGCGCTCGAACTCGCGCGCGATGGCCTCGCCGGTGGCCTCGGGCAGGTCGGCGGCGTCCTTGGCCTCCTCCAGGCTGCGCACGTACCCCGCGATGTCGTCGTCCTCGGAGGCGAGTTCGTCCACCCCGTGCTCCCAGGCGCGGGCCTCCTCGGGCAGGTCGCCCATCGGCACGGTGAGATCGAGCACGTCCTCCACCCGCCGCAGCAGGGCGAGGGTGGCCTTGGGGCACGGCGGCTGCGCGACGTAGTGCGGCACCGCCGCCCACAGCGACACGACCTCCAGGCCGGCCGCCGCGAACACGTCGTGCACGGCGCCGACGATGCCGCTGGGCCCGTCGTAGGTGGTGGGCTCCAGGTGCAGCGTCCGGCCGAGGCCGCCCGGGCTGGTGACCCCGGTGACCGGGACGGGCCGGGTGTGCGGGGAGTCGGCGAGCAGCGCCCCGAGCAGCACGATCCGGCGGACGCCGAGTTCGCGGGCGACCGCGAGCAGGTCGCCGGCGAAGCCCCGCCAGCGCATGTTGGGTTCGGACCCGCTGACCAGCACGACGTCGGAGCGCCCGCCCGCCGGGCGGGCCAGCGACACCGTCGTGCTGGGCCAGGTCAGGCCCTGGTGCTCGCCGTCGACCACGGTCACCCGCGGCCGCGACACCTGGAAGTCGTAGTAGTCGTCGGGCTCCAGCGAGAGCAGTTCGTCGGCGTCCCAGACGGAGGCCAGGTGCTCGACGACCGCGCTGGCGGCCTCGCCGGCGTCGTTCCAGCCCTCGAACGCGGCCACCATCACGGGCTCGACGAGCTCGGGAACGCTGTCGAGCTCAGGCACCGGCCGCCTCCTCACATCCCGTGCTCCGGCGCCGCGGCGCCGGGACGGGTCTTGTCGGTCGCAATGTCGGCGCGCACGCGGGCGTGCGCGCGCGTCCCCACAGCCCTACCACGTGCCGCCGGGCCGCGGCCACCCGGCGCGGCGCCCGCCGGCACCCGGAGGGACTCCGTCCAGCCTATGGGCTGCGCCACCGCCGGTGCGACGGTGTGCGGTATCGTCGCCGGTGGAACCGGCATTTCGGACAAGTGACGCCGTTCGGTGCCGTTCCCGTGCCCGCCGCAGGCGCGGTCGACGGCCCCCGGCTCCCCGGGGCCGCGCGCCGACGACACTACAGTTGGGGGTTATGAGCTCTCGCCTCTCCTTCCGGGACGCCCTTGCCCAGCGGGTCATCGTCGCCGACGGCGCCATGGGCACCATGCTGCAGGCCCACGACCTCGACCTCGACGACTTCGAGGGGCTCGAAGGCTGCAACGAGATCCTCAACGTCACCCGCCCGGACGTCGTCCGCGCCACCCACGCCGCGTTCTTCGACGTCGGCGTGGACTGTGTCGAGACGAACACCTTCGGCACCAACTACGCCGCTCTGAGCGAGTACGACATCCCGGAGCGCACCTACGAGCTGGCGGAGGCCGGCGCCCGGCTGGCCCGCGAGACCGCCGACGAGTACGCCACCGCCGACCAGCCGCGCTACGTCCTCGGTTCCGTCGGCCCCGGCACCAAGCTGCCGACGCTCGGCCACATCGACTACGCCACCCTGCGCGACTACTACGAGCGCTGCCACCGCGGCCTCATCGACGGCGGCGCCGACGCGCTGCTCATCGAGACCTGCCAGGACCTGCTGCAGACCAAGGCCGCCGTGATCGCCGCCCAGCGGGCCCGCTCGGCCGCCGGCGTGGACATCCCGATCATCGCCCAGGTCACCATCGAGACCACCGGCACGATGCTGCTCGGCTCCGAGATCGGCGCGGCGCTCACCGCCCTGGAGCCCCTGGGCATCGACGTCATCGGGCTCAACTGCGCCACCGGCCCGGCCGAGATGAGCGAGCACCTGCGCTACCTCGCCCAGCACGCCCGCGTGCCCATCTCCTGCATGCCCAACGCCGGCCTGCCCGAGCTGGGCGCCGACGGCGCGGTCTACCCCCTGCAGCCGGAGCAGCTCGCCGACGCCCACGACACCTTCACCACCGAGTTCGGCCTCTCCCTGGCCGGCGGCTGCTGCGGCACCACCCCCGAGCACCTGCGCCGGGTGGTCGAGCGCGTCCAGGGCCGCGGCATCAAGAACCGGCGCCCGCGCACCGAGGCCGCCGCCTCCTCGCTCTACCAGAGCGTCCCGTTCCGCCAGGACACCAGCTACCTGGCCATCGGCGAGCGCACCAACGCCACCGGCTCCAAGAAGTTCCGAGAGGCGATGCTGGAGGGCCGCTACGACGACTGCGTCGAGATCGCCCGCGACCAGATCCGCGACGGCGCGCACCTGCTGGACCTGAACATCGACTACGTCGGCCGCGACGGCGTCGCCGACATGCGCGAGATCGCCTCCCGGCTGGCCACCGCCTCCACCCTGCCGATCATGCTCGACTCCACCGACCCCGCCGTGCTGGAGGCCGGGCTGGAGCTGCTCGGCGGCCGCGCCGTGGTCAACTCCGTCAACTACGAGGACGGCGACGGCCCCGAGTCCCGCGTGAACCGGGTCATGCCCATGGTCAAGGAGCACGGCGCCGCCGTGGTCGTCATGGCCATCGACGAGGAGGGCCAGGCCCGCACCGCCGACTGGAAGGTCCGGGTGGCCTGCCGGGGCATCGAGGAGCTGACCCGCGACTGGGGCATGCGGGTCGAGGACATCATCGTCGACTGCCTGACCTTCCCCATCGGCACCGGCCAGGAGGAGACCCGCCGCGACGGCCTGGAGACCCTGGACGCCATCCGCGAGCTCAAGCGCCGCCACCCCGGGGTGCAGACCACGCTCGGCCTGTCCAACCTGTCCTTCGGCCTCAACCCGGCCGCCCGGATCGTGCTCAACTCGGTCTACCTGCACGAGGCCGTCGAGGCCGGCCTGGACTCCGCCATCGTGCACGCGTCCAAGATCCTGCCGATGAACCGCATCCCCGAGGAGCAGCGCACGGTCGCCCTCGACATGATCTACGACCGGCGCACCGCCGACTACGACCCGCTCGCCCGCTTCCTCGACCTGTTCGAGGGCGTCGACGCCCAGGCCATGAAGGCGTCCCGCGCCGAGGAGCTGGCCGCCCTGCCGCTGTGGGAGCGGCTGGAGCGGCGCATCGTCGACGGCGAGCTGGTCGGCATCGAGGCCGACCTCGACGCGGCGCTGACCGAGCGGCCCGCGCTGGAGATCGTCAACGACACCCTGCTGGCGGGCATGAAGGTCGTCGGCGAGCTGTTCGGCTCCGGCCAGATGCAGCTGCCGTTCGTGCTGAAGTCGGCCGAGGTGATGAAGACCGCGGTCGCCTACCTCGAACCGCACATGGAGAAGACCGACGACGAGGGCAAGGGCCGCATCGTCCTCGCCACGGTCAAGGGCGACGTACACGACATCGGCAAGAACCTCGTCGACATCATCCTCTCCAACAACGGCTACGACGTGGTCAACCTCGGCATCAAGCAGCCGGTGTCGACCATCCTGGAGGCCGCCGAGGAGCAGCGCGCCGACGTCATCGGCATGTCCGGCCTGCTCGTCAAGTCCACGGTGATCATGAAGGAGAACCTGGACGAGATGAACGCGCGCGGCATCGCCGACCGCTACCCCGTCCTGCTCGGCGGCGCCGCGCTCACCCGCTCCTACGTCGAGCAGGACCTCGCCGAGCGCTTCCAGGGCGAGGTGCGCTACGCGCGCGACGCCTTCGAGGGGCTGCGGCTGATGGACGCGTTCATGGCGGTCAAGCGCGGGGTGGCCGGCGCCGAACTGCCCGCGCTGCGGCAGCGCCGCGTCAAGACCGGGGCCAAGCTCAAGGTCACCGAGCCCGAGGACATGCCGGCGCGCAGCGACGTCTCCACCGCCAACCCGGTGCCCGAGCCGCCTTTCTGGGGCGACCGCATCAGCAAGGGCGTGCCGCTGGCCGAGTACGCCGCCTACCTGGACGAGCGCGCCACCTTCATGGGCCAGTGGGGCCTCAAGGGCGCGCGCGGCGACGGCCCCTCCTACGAGGAGCTGGTCGAGACCGAGGGCCGGCCGCGGATGCGGATGTGGCTCGACCGCATCCAGACCGAGGGCCTGCTGGAGGCCGCCGTCGTCTACGGCTACTTCCCCTGCCACGCCGACGGCGACGACCTGGTCGTGCTGGACGACGACGGCAGCGAGCGCACGCGGTTCACGTTCCCGCGCCAGCGGCGCGACCGCCACCTCTGCCTGGCCGACTACTTCCGGCCCAAGGAGTCCGGCGAGACCGACGTCGTCGCCTTCCAGGTGGTCACGGTCGGCTCGGCCATCAGCCGCGCCACGCAGAAGCTGTTCGAGCAGAACGCCTACCGCGACTACCTGGAGCTGCACGGGCTTTCGGTGCAGCTCACCGAGGCCCTGGCCGAGTACTGGCACACCCGCGTGCGGGCCGAGCTGGGCTTCGCCGGGGAGGACCCCGACGACCTCGACGCCTTCTTCAAGCTGGGCTACCGCGGCGCCCGGTTCTCGCTGGGCTACGGGGCCTGCCCCGACCTGGAGGACCGCGCCAAGATCATGCGGCTGCTGGAGCCCGAGCGCGTCGGCGTGACGTTGTCCGAGGAGTTCCAGCTCGTTCCCGAACAGGCCACCGACGCGATCGTCGTCCATCACCCGGAAGCGAAATACTTCAACGTATGACCGGCACCGCGCCCAGCACCGTCCCCCAGGCCGTCCTCTTCGACATGGACGGCACCCTCATCGACAGCGAGGGGCTGTGGAACACCGCCGAGGAGGAGGTCGTGGCCTCCCTCGGCGGTGTCTGGACCGAACAGGACCACCGCCTCAACATCGGCGGCTCCGCCGAACAGGTGGCGCGCTACGTCATCGAGCTGACCGGCACCGACCTCCCGCCCGCCGGGGTGACCGCGCTGATGCAGGACGCGTTCGCCCGCCTGCTCGCCGACGGCGCCGAGACCCGGCCCGGCGCGAAGGAGCTGGTGGCGCTGGTCGCCCGCTCGGCGGTGCCCTCGGCGCTGGTCACCTCCACCGAGCGCCGCCTCGTCGACCGGGCCATCGGCGCCATCGGCATCCGCCAGTTCGACGTCACGGTGGCCGGCGACGAGGTCGCGCGGAACAAGCCGCACCCCGAGCCGTACCTGAAGGCGGCCCGGCTGCTCGGCGTCGACCCCACCCGCTGCGTCGCCTTCGAGGACTCCACGGTCGGCGTCGCCTCCGCCCTGGCGGCCGGGTGCGTGACCGTCGCGGTGCCCGACCACGCCGAGGTCCCGCCGGCCGACGGGCTGACCGTGCTGTCCAGCCTGGAGGGCGTCGACCTCGCGTGGCTGGCGGACCTGGTCGCCGCCGCCCGCGGCTGACCGCGCCGGCCGGGCCACCCGGTCGGCGGCGGCGCGGGGGCGGCGACCCCGCGCCGCGCGGGGCCGCCGGGACGCCCGGTGCGGGTGGGGCGGGGGCGGCGGACCTCCGATGACGGTCGCGTCGGCATCCCGTCACGATTCGGCGTCGGCGCCCGACGGCCCGTGAAACCCGGGGCGGCGCGGACTACATTGAGCGCCGGGCGCCGCACCGCGCGCGCCCGCCGTCCGCCGCCGCGGGGCCCCGGCCCCGGCCGAGGAGCCGAAGGGGGCCGCCGTGACCGACCGCGCCCCCGCCCCGTTTCTTTCCCTTCCCCCGCCCTCCCTAGGGGACCCACCGGATGTGCCGCGGCGCCCCCCGGTGCCAGACTGGGGACATGCCGGAACAGTTGCCGATCGCAGGTCCGATGCTGGGAGCCGCCCTCACGGTGGCGGGGCTGATCGTGTCGTGGGTGGTGTGGCGCCGCAGGGGTCCCGCGGCGGGCCTGCGGGGCATCGCCTGGTCGCTCATCCCGCTGGCCGCCGGGCTCATGGGGCTCATGGCGATCCTGTGGGGGCTCGCCGCCGACCTGGCCGGCTTCTTCGCCGGCCTGGTGTTCAACCCGGTGGTGTGGGCGGGGGTCGCCGTCGCGGCGCTGGCCGTGGTGCTCTGGGTGGTGTCGGGGGTCATGCGCTCGCGGGGGGTGGGGACCCGGGGCCGGGCCGCCGCACCGCGCGGTGCGGCGGGGCCGAAGGCGACCGCCCCGCGCGGCGCCGCTCCGCCGATCGCGGCGCCGGGTCCCGCGGCCGGGCGCCGTCCCGCGCCAGGGACACCGGCGGGCCGGAAGGACGACGACCTCGACGACATCGAGGCGCTGCTGCGCAAGCACGGAATCGAGTGAGACCGGGGGCGGCGCCCGCTGCGGCGGCCGTTCCCCGATACCGACGGCACGACCACTTTGTGTGGGTCGTGCCGTTTGTCTTGTTGGTGGACTTATGGGGTTTTTATTCGCATATCATGTCTACGCGGCGTAACGAAAGGCCCAACCCTGGCGTGGCCCCGGATCGGCGTATGCGCGTGTCGTGCACACTCGGTGGTGCCCGGCGTGCCCTGCGTCACGTCACAGCTTGTGACGAGAACATGAGGCTCGTGTCACGATTGGGACACATCACCGTCAATTGGACGTTCGGTGATGTACTGCGGCGTAGATTGATCGCCGTGCACCGTCAGGCGCACGACCTACGTTGGCTCTGTTCACTTTCCGGGGTACGGCAGCCGTGCCCCACCGGCGACGGGGGACCCGTCCGCCGCCGGGGCGGCGGACGCCGGGCGCGACCACCATCCGTGTGATCGCCCGGGACCGCCGGCAGCTCCGGTGACCCGCCCGGAAACCTTGGCCGCGACAACGAGCGGGAGTAGTGGGGGAGTAGTGGTGCAATGACCGCGCCTTTGGACGTACCCGGGGCGGCCGAGACGGCCCAGCCCGAGGCGGTCGCCGCGTTGGCGAAGTCCTCCGACCGCGGCCGGTCGCTGGGCCAGATCGCCTGGATGCGGCTGCGCAAGGACAAGGTCGCGATGATCGGCGCCGGCTTCGTCGTCTTCATGGCGCTGGTGGCGATCTTCGCCCCGCTCATCGTCCGGTTCCTGGGGCACCCCCCCAACGAGTGGAACCAGGAGATGATCGACCCGATCCTGAGCACCGCCAACCAGCCCTGGGGCGGGATCAGCCCGGACTACCTGCTCGGGGTCGAGCCGGTCACCGGGCGCGACATCTTCAGCCGGATCGTCTACGGCGCCCGCATCTCCATGCTCATCGGCTTCCTCGCCACCCTGGTGTCGGTGGTCATCGGCACCGTCATGGGCATCATCGCCGGCTACTTCGGCGGCTGGGTCGACGCCGTGATCAGCCGGCTGATGGACATCTTCCTGGCGTTCCCCCTGCTGCTGTTCGCCATGGCCCTGGTGGGCGTCATCCCCGACGCCGCCTTCGGCCTCCAGGGCAACGGCCTGCGCATCGCCATCCTGGTGTTCATCATCGGGTTCTTCAACTGGCCCTACATCGGCCGGATCATCCGCGGGCAGACGCTCTCCCTGCGGGAGCGGGAGTTCGTCGAGGCGTCCCGCAGCCTGGGCGCCGGCAACTTCTACATCCTGCGCAAGGAGCTGCTGCCCAACCTGTTCGCGCCGATCCTCGTCTACGCGACGCTGCTGATCCCGACCAACATCCTGTTCGAGGCCGCGCTGTCCTTCCTCGGCGTCGGCGTCGAACCGCCCACCCCCACCTGGGGCGGCATGCTGTCCGAGGCCGTCGACTACTACAACGCGGCCCCGAACTTCATGCTCGCGCCCGGCCTCGCGATCTTCCTGACGGTGCTCGCGTTCAACCTCTTCGGCGACGGCCTGCGGGACGCGCTGGACCCGCGCACCCAATCCTGATCCCCCCAGGCCGTGCCGGGGCGTGGGAGCGCCCCGGGCGGCCCTGTCACTGAGATACGCGCAGAAAGGCAGACGCCCGTGAGAAAGACATGGCTGGGCCTCGCCGCCGCCGGCACATCGGCGGCGATGCTCCTCACCGCCTGCGGCGGTGGCGGCGGTGGCGGTGGTGAGTCCGAGAACGAGTTCGACGCGGCGACCACCAGCATCGTCAACCCCTCCGACGAGCAGGGCGGCACGCTCGACTTCGCCCACTCCGACGAGTTCGACTCGATGGACCCGGGCAACACCTACTACGCCGCGAACTGGGACTTCACCCGCCTGTACGCGCGCACCCTCGTGACCTACTCCCAGGAGCCCGGCGCGGCCGGCCTGGAGCTGGTCCCCGACCTCGCCGAGGACCTCGGCCAGGTCAGCGACGACGGCCTGACCTGGACCTACACCCTCAAGGAGGGGCTGACGTTCGAGGACGGCACGCCCATCACCTCCGAGGACATCAAGTACGCCGTCGCACGCAGCAACTTCGCGCCCGACATCATCAACAAGGGCCCGACATACTTCAACCAGATCCTGGACGCGGGCGACTACGCCGGCCCCTATGAGGACGAGAACCTCGACAACTTCGAGGGCATCGAGACGCCCGACGAGCGGACGATCGTCTTCCACCTCAAGGACCCGTTCAGCGAGTTCGACTACCTGGCCGCCATGCCGCAGACCGCGCCGGTCCCCGCCGACGCCGACACCGGTGACCAGTACCAGAGCGCGGTCGTCTCCAGCGGCCCGTACAAGTACGAGTCGGAGTGGACCGTCGGCCAGCCGCTGACCCTGGTCCGCAACACCGAGTACGACCCCGAGACCGACCCGCTCACCCGCAACCGGCCCGAGCAGATCAACGTCACCTGGAAGCAGGAGGAGAACGACCGGGACAACCGGCTCATCTCCGGCGACCTGGACGTCGACGTGGCCGGCCTCGGCGTCGAGGCCGCGGCCCGCGGCGAGATCCTGCGCGACGAGGCCCTCAAGGCGCAGGCCGACAACCCGCTGACCGGCTTCAAGCTCTACTTCGCGATCAACCCGAACGTCGAGCCGTTCGACGACAAGGCGTGCCGCGAGGCCATCCTCTACGGCGCCGACAAGACCGCGATGCAGGCCGCGTGGGGCGGCGCGATCGGCGGCGACATCGCCACCAGCATGCTCCCGCCGGGCACCCCGGGCTACGAGGAGATCGACCCCTACGCCACGCCCGAGCACAAGGGCGACGGCGACGCCGTCCAGACCGCCCTCGACGAGTGCGGCATGAGCGACGGCTTCACCACCAACATCTCCTACCGGTCCGACCGCGACAAGGAGAAGAAGGCCGCCGAGGCCCTCCAGCAGGCCCTCGCCCAGTACGGCATCGACGCCCAGCTCAAGGGCTACGAGACCGGCACCTACACCAGCGAGCAGGCCGGCTCCCCGTCGTTCGTCGAGAGCGAGGAGCTGGGCATCATGGCGTACGGCTGGGGCGCCGACTGGCCGTCCGGCTACGGCTTCCTGCAGCAGATCATGCACGGCGACTCCATCAAGGACGCCGGCAACAGCAACCTGTCCGAGCTGGACGACCCCGAGGTCAACCAGCTGCTGGACGACGCCGCGCAGACCGAGGACCCGGCCGAGCGCGAGCAGATGTACGGCGAGATCGACGCCCTGGCCATGGAGTCCGCGACGTTCCTGCCCTACCTCGACCAGAAGGCGCTGCTCTTCCGGCCCGAGGGCCTCACCAACGTCCACTTCAGCGAGGCGTACAAGATGTACGACTACTCCTCGCTCGGCGTTGCGCAGAACTGAGTCCGCTGAGGGGCCCGCGAGCGGGCCCCCGCGGTGACTCGACGGTGCGGGCCGGCCGGACGGCCGGCCCGCACCACCGATCCCCCGGCACCGCGTCAACCGTGCGAAGCAAGGCAGGTGAAGGCTTCGGCCATCCGCTGTGATCACATACATCTTCCGCCGCCTGCTCGCGGGTGTCGGCCTGCTGCTGGTCGTCAGCATGGTCGTCTTCGCGATCTTCTTCCTGGTCCCGCGGTTGGCGGGGACCACCGCCGACGGCCTGGCGGCCCGCTACCTGGGCCGGGCGCCCTCGCCCGAGGCGATCGAGGCGGTCAAGGAGCGCCTGAACCTCGATGAGCCCATCACCGTCCAGTACGGGGAGTTCGTCAAGGGCCTGGTCGTCGGCACGGAGTACGACAGCGGCACCGACGTCATCGAGTGCTCCGCGCCCTGCTTCGGCTACTCCTTCAAGAACAACACGGAGGTGTGGCCGCAGCTCATCGACCGGCTGCCGGTGACCGCCTCCCTCGCGGTGGGCGCCGCCGTCATCTGGCTGGTGGTCGGCATCGCCATCGGCGTGCTCTCGGCCATCCGGCGCGGCTCGGTGCTCGACCGCGTGGCGATGATGACCGCGCTGGCGGGCGTCTCGCTGCCCATCTTCTTCACCGGTCTGGTGTCGCTGGCGCTGTTCAGCTACTACTGGCGCATCTTCCCGCCCGGCGGGACGTTCACCCCGTTCACCGAGAACCCGCTGGCCTGGGCGCACGGCCTGGTGCTGCCGTGGGTCACCCTCGCCTTCCTGTACGCGGCGATGTACGCGCGGCTCACCCGGGCGGGGATGCTCGACACGATGGGCGAGGACTACATCCGCACGGCGCGGGCCAAGGGCCTGCCCGAGCGCACCGTGATCGGCAAGCACGGGCTGCGCGCGGCGCTGACCCCCATCATCACGATCTTCGGCCTCGACTTCGGGCTGATGCTCGGCGGCGCGGTGCTCACCGAGAGCACCTTCTCGCTGCCGGGCCTGGGCAAGTACGCGGTCGACGCGATCCGCGGCCAGGACCTGCCGGTGGTCCTCGGCGTCACGATGTTCACCGCGGTGTTCGTGGTCGTCGCCAACCTGATCGTCGACCTCCTGTACGCGTGGGTCGACCCGCGCGTGCGCGTCGGGGCCTGACCCGGCGGGATGGAAATGACGAGTTCTGCACACCCGCCCGAACGGGGCAATCGAGCCGAAGGTGAGGCGGCCATGACCGACCCGGTCGTCAAAGTGAAGGATCTGCGGATCACGTTCCCGACCCTGGAGGGCCGGATCACCGCCGTGGACGGCATCTCCTTCGAGGTGCCGTCCGGCGGGGCGCTGGGCATCGTGGGCGAGTCCGGGTCGGGCAAGAGCGCCACGTCGCTCGCCCTCATGGGCCTGCACCGCGGCACCAAGGCGGACGTGACCGGTGAGATCACGGTGACCGGCACGGACATCGTCGCGGCGAGCGACCGCCAGGTGCGCGGCATGCGCGGCAACGACATCGCCATGGTCTTCCAGGACCCGATGTCGTCGCTGCACCCGCAGTACACCATCGGCAACCAGCTCATCGAGGCGTACCGCATCCACCGCACCGGCGCCACCTCCGCCGAGGCCAAGCGGCGGGCCGTGGAGTCCCTGGAGCGGGTGGGCATCCCGCAGCCCGAGCGGCGCATCAACTCCTACCCGCACGAGTTCTCCGGCGGCATGCGCCAGCGCGTGCTCATCGCCATGGGCCTCATGTGCGACCCGAAGGTCCTGCTGGCCGACGAGCCGACCACCGCGCTCGACGTGACCGTGCAGGCGCAGATCCTGGACCTGCTCGACGACCTCCGCCGCGACCTGGGCATGTCGCTCATCCTGGTCAGCCACGACCTCGCCGTCGTCGCCGGTTCGGTGGACGAGGTCCTGGTCATGCAGAAGGGCCGCATCGTCGAGCACGGCGACGTCCGCCGGGTGCTGTCGACGCCGGAGCACCCCTACACGCAGGCGCTGCTGGCCGCCGTCCCGCGCGTCGAGGTCTCCCGCGCCCAGCGCCGCGCGGAGGTGCGCGCCGACCGCGCCGCCAAGCTGGCCGCAGACGCCGCCGCCACCGAGGGCGCGGCGACCGCGGCCCCGGCCGAGCCCTCGGCTCCGGCCGC
>NZ_BCRK01000151.1 GCF_001552555.1 Nocardiopsis trehalosi NBRC 14201
GGGCCCCCTCGATGATTCCGAGGGGGCCCGCCGATACGCCGTCGCGGTCGTCACGTCCGCCGCCCCGCCGGTCCACCACGACCGTTAGCTGGCAGGGAGGCGGCGCGTCGTCGCGGTCGTCACGTCCGCCGCCCCGCCGGTCCACCACGACCGTTAGCTGACGGGGAGACGGGTGCGCCGACCGCGACCCGCGGCGCCGCGGCCTCGCGTCCGCCCTCCGCAGGTCCACCACGACCTTGCGTGCGGGGGCGGTTTCGCCGACCACGACCCGGCACCGCGGCCGCCGCCTCCGCCGCCCGCAGGTCCACCACGACCTTGCGAAGCGGGGGCGGTGCGCCGACCGCGCGCCGATCTCATGCGGTGCCGTGACCCCGCGAGGGGCGTGCGGCACCTGACCGCCCGATTACCGCAGGCCGCCGAGCAGGCCGGTCACCTGGCCGGTGGGCAGCTCGGGCAGGCCCGACAGTTCGGCCGGCTGCTGCGCCGCCTGCTGCTCGATGATCCCGGTGCCGGGCACCTGGGGCAGTTCGCCGACCAGCGGCAGGTCCGAGGTCGCGGGCAGGGTCGTGTCCACGGGCAGTTCGCCCGCCAGCGGCAGGGTCTCCGCCGCGGACAGGACGGACTCCGGCTTGGGCAGGCCCAGCTCGTTGCCGGAGTGCTCCACGGCCGCGCTCTGGTGCTCGACCACCGCGGCACCGGTGTCCTCGCTGGAGGCGCCCGCGGTGCCCAGCACCGCCGCGATGGCGTTGCCGGAGGCGTTGATGGGCGCCTCGGCGTCGACCACCAGCTGGTTGCCGCCGATGACCGACCCGTTGCCCGAGGTGGTCACCTCGTCGCGCTGCTCCTTCACCAGGGCGCCGGTGTCGTGCGCCTTGGCGCCGGAGATCCCGCCGACCGCGCTGATGGCGTTGCCCGCGATGTTGATGGGGACGTCCGCGTCGACCACGGCCTGGTTGCCGCCGATGATCGAGCCGTTGCCGGACGTCGTGATCTCGTCGGCGTCGCCGTGGCCCTCGCTCGCACGCTGGTGCAGCACGGGGCCGGCGTCGATGGAGTCGGTCTTGATGTGCGCGGGCTTCGTCAGCCCGGCGGCGGTGTCGAGCAGCGACCCGGTGGGCATGGCCTGCGACACGGTGTCGGTGGCGGCCAGCACACCCTGGAGCGGGGCGAGCACATCGCCGGTACCGCTCATCTGGTGCTCGCGGGCGCGGTCGTGGTGCCGGCCGTCGGTGTGGTCGACCAGGGCGCCGGTGTCCTCCGAGGCCGCGCCCGCCACGCCCAGGACCGCCGAGACGGCGTTGCCGGAGGCGTTGACGGGGACGTCCGCGTCGACCACGGCCTGGTTGCCGCCGATGACCGACCCGTTGCCCGAGGTGGTGACGTCGTCACCCTGGTGGTGGCGGTCCCCGCCCTCCAGGACGGCCGCACCGGTGTCGTCGGAGGCGGCGCCCGCGGTGCCGAGGACGGCCGCGATCGCGTTGCCGGAGACGTTGATCGGCGCCTCGGCGTCGACCACCAGCTGGTTGCCGCCGCCGATCGACCCGTTGCCCGAGGTGGTGGGGCCCTCATCGGCGTGGTCGTGGATCACGGCGCCGGTGTCGTCGGACTTGGCGCCGGAGACGCCGCCCACCGCGCTGATCGCGTTGCCGGACACGTTGACGGGCAGGTCGACGTTGCCGACGACCTGGTTGCCACCGAGCACCGAGCCGTTGCCGGAGGTCGTGGGGTGGCTGTCGGCGAACGAGACACCAGCGCCCAGGGCGACGAAACCGGCGGTCAGGAGCGCCGTCTTGGCGGAGGTGCGGACCCACTTACGCATGTGGGGAGTCCTTTCGAAAGCGGAGACACTGTGAATGAGATGGAATCGGGTGAGGTCGTGATGGCCTCGCCCCTGGAGGGGGCACGGCCGCCATGACCGGTTCCGTCCGGCGCGGTGTACCTGGCGGGTACGCCGGGCTCGGGCGGCGGGGCGCGCAACGCCTCGGGCGAGGGTTGCGGACGAGCGGTGCGCGCCCGTCTCAGCTCCGCTCGGGGTGAGCGGCGGCTGACGTGAACCCCGCGAACGTGGCCGCGTCCGCGGGACTCGCGTCAGCCCCCGGTCGGTGCGGACCGGGAGCCGAGGTCCGCTAGCGCTCGGACCGGGCGCCGCGGCGCCGGCCGAACAGCAGCGCGCCCATGCCGACCGCCATCGCGCCGACAGCGGACACGACCAGCGGGACCAGGCCGTCGCCGGTCACGGGCAGCGCGGGCGCCGCGGCGCTCATCGGGGCCGCGGGACCGGAACGGGCCGGTGCGGGGCTGTCGTCGGCCGGGGTCTCCGGGGCCGGGGCAGGGGTGGTCTCACGGTTGTCCTCCTCCGGCGGAGCGGGCTCCCCCGGCCGCTCGGGCCCGGGCTTCTCGGGCTGCTCGGGGCCGGGCTTCTCGGGCTCGCCGGGGCCGGGACGGCCGGGCTCCTCGGGAGTGGGGCGCTCCGGCTCGGTGGGCTTCTCGGGCTCGGGCTCCTCGTAGCCGGGCTCCTCGGGCTTCGGCTTCTCGGGCTGGGGCTTCTCGGGCTTGGGCTGCTCCGGCTTCTCCGGCTTGGGCTTCTCGGGGGTGTCGACGACGGCCGCGCCGCTGTCGTCGCAGGCGGCGCCGCTGGTCCCGGCCACGGAGACCGCGTTGCCGCACACGTTGACCGGCACGTCGGCGTCGACGTCGGCCTGGTTGCCGCCGAGGATGGAGCCGTTGCCGCTGGTGGTGGTGTCGCCCCGGGAGCCGTCGGCGACCAGCGCCCCGCTGTCCGAGCACTTCGCCCCGGCGACCCCGAGGACGGCGATCGCGTTGCCGCACACGTTGATCGGCAGGTCGCCGTCGACCACGGCCTGGTTGCCGCCGAGGATCGAACCGTTGCCGCTGGTGGTGGTGTCGGCGTAGGCGACCGGGCCGACGGAGAAGAAGCCGGCCGCCACCAGGGCGGCGAACATCGTCGTGGGTGTCTTCGACATGAGTGGTCCTTGAGAGTCGTTCGAATGACGAGTTCGGGGGGCGTGAGCGGGCTCACGGGTGAGCGGGCATGACAGCCCGAAGGCGGTGGGCGTGCGTCACCGGTGGGCGCGCGTTACGGCGCGGACCGGTTCAGGAGCGCACGCTCCGACCGCCTGGAAAGGAACTAGTCAGGAGAGAAGGACGGGTCGTCCGCGGCATCGCGCACGACCAGCGTCGGGTCACCGGGCAGCGCGACGCGCTGCGCGGTGGTCCGCAGCGTGGCGCTGCGGGTGACGAGGAAACCGGCCATGGCGGGCACGGGCACCGACGAGGACGACACGGCGCCCGTGGAGTCGGAGCCGCCGTGCGGCGTCAGCGGGTCGGTGTCGTCCTGCGGGGCCGCCTGGTCGTTCGTGGAACGCTGCGCCAGGGCGGCGGCACCGGTGAATTCGGCGGCGGGGCTCGGCGCGTCGAGGCGCGCGGCCTCGTCGCGGCGGGCGCGGGCGTCGCCGTCGGTGCGTTCGGGATCGTCGGCGGCGGAGTCGTCGCGGACGGAATCGGCCGGTTCCGCGGGCTGCTCGCCCGGGAGCAGGCCGACGGGTGCCGCGGTCTCGGTGACGAGACCGCCGAGCTGCTCGCCGATACCGTTCGGGGAGCCGGTGAGGCTCGTGGAGACGGTCCGGCCGAGCGGGGATTCCTCGAGCGTGGCGGTGGCGGAGTCGCCGACCTGGCGGCCCGTGCGCACCGTACCGCTGACGACCTCGCCCGTGGTGGCGGCCGCGGTCTCGACGACCTGGCGGGCGCTCGCGCCGGTGGCCTGGCCGGCCTCGGCGACCACGGGCAGTACGGTCCCGACGGGGTCGTGCCGCACGATCCGGCCGACCTCGCGGCCGACACTGTCGAGGCGCGCGCGCTCCGCGGCCTCGACCCCGGACTCCGCGGTGGCCCCTGCGGCGCCGTGGGCGGCCGGTGCGGCGTCGGCGGAGTCGGGGGCGGAACCGGCCGAGAGGGCCGGGTCGGTCAGGTGGGACACGGCCGGCAGGCCGAGGTCCCCGGTGTCGTCGGCCGCGGCGGCGGTGACGCCGCCCAGCAGCCATCCCGTGACGGCGAGACCGGCGAGCACGAGCACGCGCAGCAGGGCGGCCCCCGCGGCGGCACGCGCGGCGCGGACGGGGAGACCCCGCCACCACCGGTCTGCGTGCGCCATGGATGCCACCTTCGATACGCGTACCTGTGTGGCGGAAGCGCCACGGGACGGGGTTGCGGAGCGTCACCTCCGCGAACCGATAGTCACCGTAGCATCACCCTGGGCGAGCCGTGGGACCGAAACCGGGAAACCGCCCGAAGTTTTTTTCCGCACGTCCGCGCGCCCCCGGCGGGCCGCGCGCCACGCGCGACCGGACGGGCGGCCCGCGCCCCTCCCCCGCGCGCGACCACGCCGGGTGAACACCGCCCGCCGCCCGTTCCGACCGCCTCAGCACCGCGCGCGGCGCGGGGACGGCGCCCCCGGGGCCGCCGCGCCCGGCACCGGAGGACACGCATGCCGCCCCGGCCGCGACGGACCGGGACGGCACGAGAACGGGGTGGAGCTGTAGGAGCGGGTCAGCTCAGGTCGATGAACCGGTCGAGCACCCGCACCCCGAACCGCAGGCCGTCCACCGGGACGCGCTCGTCGACCCCGTGGAACATGCCGGAGAAGTTCAGCTCCGGCGGCAGCTTCAGCGGGGCGAACCCGTAGTTGCGGATGCCGAGCCTCTGGAAGCTCTTGGCGTCGGTGCCGCCGGACAGGCAGTAGGGGACCGCCCGCGCGCCCGGGTCCTCCGCCAGCAGCGACTCCGACATGGCGCTGACCAGGCCGCCCTCGAACTCCGTCTCGACCGAGGGCAGGTGGTGGATGAACTCGCGGGTGACCTTGGGGCCGATCAGCCGGTCGATCTCCGCGAAGTACTCCTCCTCCATGCCCGGCAGGAACCGGCCGT
Source organism: Nocardiopsis trehalosi NBRC 14201 (assembly GCF_001552555.1). Lineage (GTDB taxonomy): Bacteria > Actinomycetota > Actinomycetes > Streptosporangiales > Streptosporangiaceae > Nocardiopsis_B > Nocardiopsis_B trehalosi. The sequence continues at coordinate 4,944 of NZ_BCRK01000151.1, forward strand.
CGACCTGCGCGGAGGCGGTGCCGGGGATGACGTTGGCCTTGTACCCGCCGTCGAGCACCGTCGGGTTGACCGTGTGCCGCAGCGTGGCGCCGATCATGCTGGCGATGGGGCCGAGGCGGGCGACGGTCGCCTCGACGTCGTCCTCCTCGAACGGGATGCCGTAGGCGTCGCACACCTCCTCCAGGAAGGTGCGGACGGTCGTGGTCAGCCGCACGGGGAACTCGTGCCGGCCGAGGCGGGCGATGGCGTCGGCCAGCTCGGTCACGGCGTTGTCCCGGTTGACCATCGACCCGTGGCCGGCGGTGCCCCGGGCGGTGAGCCGCATCCAGGCGATGCCCTTCTCGGCGGTCTCGATGAGGTACAGGCGCCGGTCGTCGTTCACGGTGAAGCTGAAGCCGCCGACCTCGCTGATGGCCTCGGAGCAGTCGGCGAACAGTTCGGGGTGCTTGTCCACCAGGAACTGCGCGCCCCACGTGCCGCCGGCCTCCTCGTCGGCCAGGAACGCCAGCACGATGTCGCGGGGCGGGGTGCGGCCCTCGCGCATCCGCTGCCGCAGCACGGCCAGGACCATGGCGTCCATGTCCTTCATGTCGACGGCGCCGCGGCCCCACACGCAGTCGTCGGCGACCTCGCCGGCGAACGGGTGGTGGGTCCAGTCGGCGGCGTCGGCGGGCACCACGTCGAGGTGGCCGTGGATGAGCAGCGGGGCCCGCCCGGGGTCGGCGCCCGGGATACGCGCCACGACGCTGGCCCGCCCGGGGTGCGACTCGTAGATGGTCGGCTCGACGCCGACCTCGTCCAGCTTCTCCGCGACGTACTCCGCCGCCGCCCGCTCCCCGGGCCCCGAGTGGTCCCCGTAGTTGGACGTGTCGATGGCGATCAGCTCCCGGCAGAGGTCGACGACCTCCGCCTCCCCCGCGCTCATCCCCTCGTTCGCACCCGCCATGGTGGGCACCGCCCCTCTCTCGCTCCGCGGTCGGACCCTCCCCATCCTCCCCCGCGGCGCAAATCGGTGTCCGTCCGCCCTCAGACCTTTGCTATGGTTGACCTGTCCGGCGCACAGACGCCCGACAGCCCAGTCCGGGTGGCGGAATAGGTAGACGCGCTAGCTTGAGGTGCTAGTGCCCGTTAAGGGCATGGGGGTTCAAGTCCCCCCTCGGACACAGATGAAGGCCCTGCTCGCAGGGCCTTTTTCATGTCCGGGCCGGGTTCCACCCCGGCCCGGACTCCTTTGTCTCCGGGCTCGTACGGAAGCGGTCTCAGCGAAGGGTGGGGGTGGGCTCCTCTGCGCCGGGGGCCGCCGGTGGCCGGGACGCCGCCGGGGAGGCGTGGCGGGGAAGGCCCAAGGTGGCGAGCAGACCGGCCAGAGTGAGTCCGGCCGCGACGTAGACCGCGGCGCGCAGGCCGTCGGAGGTCGCCGTGCGCAGGGCCTCACCGGTCAGGTCGGCGAGCCCGGAGGCGGAGACGCTGACCAGGATGGCCAGGCCCACACTGGTCCCGATCTGGAGGGAGGTGTTGGCCATGCCGCTGGCCGCGCCCTGGTCCTGGTCGGCCACACCGGTACCCGCGGTGCCGAACATGGTCGGGTAGATCGTCCCCATGCCCAGCCCGTAGACGACCAGGCCCGCGAGGATCGTCCCGAACGAGCCGTCCGTCCGCATGCCCACGGCCATCAGCACGCCACCGCCGGAGCCCAGCAGCAGGGCGATGACCAGGGTCGCGCGGGCTCCGATGCGGATGATCAGGCGCTCGGCGACGAAGTTGGCGAACGCGATGACCACCGAGAGGATCAGGAAGGCCAGTCCCGCCTGCAGCGCCGAGTAGCCGAGCACGTCCTGGAAGTAGAGGGTGAGGAAGTAGACGAGGTTCTGCATGGTGATGCCGAAGGTGAGGATCACCAGCAGCCCGGCGCGCAGGTGCGGGTTGCGGAACAGCCGCAGCGGCATCAGCGGGTCCGCGGTGCGCGCCTCGATGACCACGAACGCGGTCAGCAGCACCAGGGCCAGGACGGCGGCGGCGAGGACGGAGGGCGTGCCCCAGCCGATCTCGGGGCCCTGGGCGATGGCGAACACGAGGAGGGTCAGCCCCGCCGTGCTGGTCAGGGCGCCGGGGATGTCGAAGCCGCCGCCGCGTCGGCGCGCGCCGTCCGGGTCGACCAGGACGAACGCACCCGCGATGCCCACCACGACCAGCGGCACGTTCACCAGGAACACCGCCTGCCAGCCCATGGCGTGGGTCAGGAGGCCGCCGAGCAGCGCGCCCAGGCTGAGTCCACCCGCGCCGGCCATGGCCCACACGGCCAGCGCGCGGACGCGCTGGGGGCCCTCGGTGAACCTGGTGGTGACCAGGGAGAGCGTGGCGGGGAACAGGGCGGCCCCGCCGATCCCCTGGAGGGCCCGTGCGGCGATCAGCGTCTCGGGCGTGGTCGCCAGGCCGCCCAGCAGGGACGCGACGCCGAACAGCAGCATCCCCAGGACGAACACGCGGCGGCGGCCCAGCAGGTCGGCCGAACGGCCGCCCAACAGCAGGAACCCGCCGAAGAAGATGGCGTAGGCGCTGACCACCCACTGGGTGGCGTGTCCGGACAGCCCGACCTGGCGGGCGATGTCGGGCAGCGCCACGTACACGATGGTGAAGTCGAGCGAGGTGATCAGGCTGGAGAAGGCCAGCAGGCCGAGGACCCAGCGGGACCGGGCGTCGGTGGGCGTTCTATCAGGGGACTTCACGGTGGTCTCCTCAGAGGGTTGTGCGGGGTTCTGGGTCACGCCGCGTAGGGGCGTTCGGCGCGGGCGTCCCGCAGGGTGCGGGCCCACCACGCCAGCTGGTCGAGCAGGCTCTCGGCCGCCGCGCGGCAGCCCGCCGCGTCGATCGGGCTGCCGCGGTCGTCGAACCTGTCCCGGCACGAGTGGAAGCTGACCGTGTTGCGCACGGTGACGGTGTGGAGCTCGGCGAAGACCTGCCGCAGGTGCTCGACGGCGCGCAGCCCCCCGGAGACACCGCCGTAGGAGACGAAGCCGACCGGCTTGGCCTGCCATTCGTCGACGTACCAGTCGATGGCCGTCTTGAGCGAGGCGGGGAAGCTGCGGTTGTACTCGGGTGTCACGATCGCGAACGCGTCCGCGTCGGCCAGTCGCCGTCCCAGTTCCCCCACCGCTCCGGGGACCTCGCCGGGTGCCGCGTGGTCGGCGAGGAGGACGCCGGGCAGGGCGGTCTCGGCGAGGTCGACGACGTCGAGGGCGAAGTCGGGGTGCCGCCCCGCCTCCCCGATGAACCATTCGGCCACCGTGGGGCCGAACCGGTGGTCGCGGACGCTGCCGACGATGATGATGAGGTTCAGCGGTCCGGTCACGGTCATCGCGCTCTCTTCCTTCTGGGCTCCCCGTCCCTTCGGAACGGTCCGGGCGGCTCTGTGGAACCAGCGTGTCGGCGGGCACTTCCCCGGCACTTACCGCGCGCTTTCCGCCGGTGGCGGGGGGACGGAAGGCGGCCCGGGGACCCGGGGGTCCGCTTGGTACCGTGAGCGCATGCGATTCGGGGTGCTCGGTCCGCTGGGAGTCTGGACGGCGGACGGCGCCCCGGTGGCGGTTCGCGGGGTGAAGGTCCGCGCGCTGCTGGCCGTCCTGATCGGCCATGAGGGTCGGCCGGTGTCGGCGGACCGGTTGATCGACGACCTGTGGGGCGGCGCCCCGCCGCGCAATCCGGCCGGGGCGCTCCAGGTCAAGGTCTCTCAGTTGCGCCGGGCCCTCGACGACGCCGAGCCGGGCGCCCGGGACCTGGTGTCCTTCGAGGAGTCCCTCGGGTACCGGCTCCGGGCGGACGCCGAGGCCGTGGACGCGAGGCGGTTCACCGGCCTGCTGGCGAGGGCGCGCGAGGCCGCCGCCCCGCGGTCGCGGGCGGACCTGCTGACCGAGGCGCTGGGCCTGTGGCGCGGGCCCGCCTACGCCGACTTCGCCGACGCGGAGTTCGCGCGTCCCGTCATCGCGTTCCTGGAGGAGCGGCGGCTCACCGCCTTCGAGGAACGGGAGGACGCCCTCCTGGAGATCGGCGAGCCGGGTGCTCCCGTGGGCGAGCTGGGCGACCTGGTGGACCGCCATCCCCTGCGCGAACGTCTCCGGTCCGCGTACATGCGGGCCCTGTACGGCGCCGGACGGCAGAGCGAGGCGCTGGGGACCTACGACGACCTCCGGTCCCGCCTGCGCGAGGAGCTGGGCCTGGACCCCGGCCCGGAGATCGCCGAGCTCCACCGGCGGATCCTCGAACAGGACTCCGCCCTGGCCGCCGTGCCCGGCGCACGCCCGCGGACGAACCTCCCCGCGCAGATCAGCGAGCTGATCGGGCGGGAGGAGGCGCTGGCACAGGTCGGGGCGCTGCTGGGGTCCGCCCGGCTGGTCACCCTCACCGGCTCCGGCGGCGTCGGCAAGACGCGGCTGGCCCTGGAGACCGCCGCACAGGCCGCCGCGAACCATCCGGACGGCGTGTGGCTGGTCGAGTTGGCCGGGCTCGACAGGACGGCCGGGACGCCGGGGGGCGGACGGCTCGCGGAAACCGTCAACGCCGTGCTCGGCATCCGCGACGACACCGCTTCCGGCATGCCGCGCTCCGGTGTGCCGACCGATCCCGCCGAACGGCTCGCGGACGCGCTGCGGAGCCGCCGGACGCTGCTCGTCCTGGACAACTGCGAGCACGTGGTCGACGAGGTCGCCGCCCTGGCCGAGCGCCTGCTGCGGGCGGCGCCGCACGTGCGGATCCTCGCCACGGGCCAGGAACCCCTGGGGCTCGCCGGTGAGTCGGTCTGGCCGGTCCCGCCACTCCAGTCGCCCCACTCCCCGGCCGATATCGGACCCGCGGCCCTCCGGAGGTTCAGCGCCGTCCGGCTGTTCGAGGCGCGCGCGGCGGCCGCCGTTCCGGGCTTCGCGGTCGACGCCGCCAACGCCCGCGCGGTCGCGGCGGTCTGCCGCCGTCTCGACGGCGTGCCGCTGGCCCTGGAGCTGGCGGCCACCCGTCTGCGCGCACTGGACGTCCACGACCTGGCCGAACGGCTCGACGACCGGTTCCGGCTGCTCTCCTCGGGCCTCCGCGGCGCCCCGGCGCGACAGCGGACCCTGCGCGCGATGATCGACTGGAGTTGGGAGCTGCTGTCGGGGCCCGAACGCCTCGTCCTGCGCCGACTCGCGGTGCACGCGGAGGGCTGCGCGCTGGATGCGGCCGAGGAGGTCTGCGCGGACGGCGGCGACGTGCGACCCGCGGACGTGCTCGACCTGCTGGCCCGCCTCGTCGACCGCTCGATGGTGGACCGGACCGGGGGCGGGGGCGGTACCCGCTATCGGCTGCTGGAATCGGTCGCGGCCTACGCCTTGGACCGCCTGGAGGAGGCGGGCGAGACCGAGCGGGTCCGTTTCCGGCACCTGGCCTTCTACGCCGGGCTGGCCGAACGCGCGGAGCCGCGGCTGCGCGGCTCCGAGCAGCGGCTCTGGCTCGGGCGCCTGGACGCCGAGCACGGCAACCTGCGCGCGGCGCTCGATTGGGCCGTCCAGCGGGGCGACGCCCGCCTCGCCCTACGGCTGGTCAACGCGCTGGCCTGGTACTGGTACCTGCGCGGCAGGATCGGTGAGGCCCGGCGCGCGTTCGGGACGGCACTGGCGATCCGGGCCGAGGCCCCTGCCCCGGCGCGGGCCCGGGCCGAGGCGTGGCGGACCGGCCTGGATCTGCTGAGCGAGCACACGGAGGGCTTCGCCACCCCCGCGGAGGCCATCGCCGACCCGGGTGAACGCGCCAGGGCGGAGTGCTTCCTCAGCGACGTGCTGCTCGGCGCGGGCGATCTGGACCTCAGTCGGGAGCTGGTGGCCCGGTCGCTGCCGGTGCTCCGTCGGCTCGGGGACCGCTGGGGCACCGCCGCGGCCCTGGCCACCGAGGCCGGCCAGGCCCTCGTCCGCGGCGACCTCGACACCCTCGAACGGTCCGGGGAGGAGAGCCTGGCGCTCTTCGAGGAGCTCGGGGACCGGTGGGGGCAGGTGCGGGCCCTCGACCTGCTGGCCCGGCTCACGGAGATCAGGGGCCACCACCGCCGGTCCGCCGTCCTCTGCCGCGAAGGGCTCCGGCTGGCCGAGGAACTCGGGCTATGGCTGCAGGTCTCGCTGCTCCGGTCCGGGCTCGGCCGGATCGCCCTGCTCGCGGGCGACCACGCCGGGTCGGACCGGCACCACGAGCGGGCCAGGGCCCTGGCCGCCGAGCACGGCTACCGCCCGGGCGAAGCCTTCGCCCTCACCGGGCTCGCCCTCACCGCCCGCCGTGCGGGCCGCCTCGATGAGGCCGAGTCCCTCATGCGCGAGGCCCTGGGCTGGGAACGCGAAGTGAGGTTCGCGCCGGGGATCGCGCTCGGGCTGGCCGAGCTGGGCTTCACCGCCGAGCAACGGGGGGACGCCGCCGCGGCCGAGGAACTGCACCGGGAGGGCCTCGCCGTCGCACGGGAGACCGGCGACCCGCGGGCGGTCGCGCTCGCCGTCGAGGGACTGGCGGGTACGGCGGCGCTGGCGGGAGCCCCCGCGGAGGCGGCGCGGCTCCTCGGCGAGGCCGCCGCCCTGCGCGAGTCCGCGGCCGCGCCCCTGCCCCCTGAGGAGCGCGGGGACGTCGACCGCATCGCGGCCGGGGTGCGGGCGGCCCTCGGCGGCGACGCCTTCACCGCGGCCTTCGCCGAGGGCCGCGCCGCGCCCCGCGCCCACGGCGCGCGGTCAGGCGCGGCCACCGGGACCCCGGCCGCCGGGTGAGGGGGCGGCGAACCTGTCGGCCGGACCGGCCGCCCGGCCCGGCCGCACGGGTTCAGGAGGGCGGCGGGGCCACCCCAGGTCGGTGCCGCCGGGCTCCGTGACCGCGGAGACCGCCGCGAAGGAGACCGCGCAGAGCACCATGATGTAGGCCCCGATGGAGGAGGCGGTGCCGGTGCCTTGCACCAGGGCCTCGGCGATCGTGGGGGCGAACGCGCCGCCCAGGATGGCCCCGAGCGCGTAGCCGATCGCGACGCCGGAGTACCGCACCGAAGCGGGGAACATCTCGGCGTACATGGCCGACATCGGCCCGTAGGACAGCCCCAGGCCGATGGTCAGCACGAGGATCGCCGCGGCGAAGAGCCGGATGTCGCGGGTCTCCATCAGCAGGAAGAGCGGGACCATCCACACGAAGACGGACGTGTAGCCGATCTGGAAGGTGCGGACCCGGCCGATCCGGTCGGAGAGCACCCCTCCGTACAGCGTGAACACCAGCCAGCTCACCGCCCCGCCGACCGTCGCGAGCAGCACGGAGGACCGGGACAGGCCGAGGGTGCCGGTGCCGTACCCGATGAAGTAGGCGACGAGGAGGTAGCCCGCCGCGTTGTTGGCCACGAAGACCAGCGCGGTGAGCACCACGTTCCTGGTGTGGTCCCGGAAGAGATCGCGCAGCGGCGCCGAGGAGGTCGTCGAGCGCAGCTGGAGTTCCTGGAACACCGGGGCTCTCGTCCACGGCCCGGCGCACCAGGTAGCCGATGGCGATGAGCGTCACCGAGAGCAGGAACGGCACCCGCCACCCCCACGCCGCGAACTGCGCCGGGGTGGTGGCCGCCGTCATGACCCACAGGACCCCGGTCGCCAGGATCAGCCCGATCGGCACGCCGATCTGGGGGAAGGCGCCGAACATGCCGCGCCTGCCGCGCGGCGCGTGCTCCACCGCGAGCAGGGCGGCGCCGCCCCATTCGCCGCCCGCGGAGAAGCATTGGAGGACGCGCAGCAGGATCAGGGCGGCGGGCGCGGTGGCGCCGATCTGCCCATAGGTGGGGAGCAGGCCGATGAGCGTGGTCGCCGCCCCCATGAGCAGCAGGGTCAGCACGAGCATGCGCTTGCGGCCCAGCCGGTCGCCGAACCGGCCGGCGAGGACTGCGCCGAGGGGCCGGAACAAGAAGCTGATGCCGATCGTGGACAGGGAGATCAGGGTGGCCAGTCCGGGGGCCTGCTCGTTCAACGGGGCGAAGAAGCGCGGCGCGAACACCAGGCCCGCGGCCTGGGCGTAGATGAAGAAGTCGTACCACTCGACGGTGGTGCCGGCGAGCGTGCTCACGAGGGCCTTGCGGTCGTCGCGTGATGTGCCGGCGGGTGGATGCGGACGTTCGTTCGCCACGGTGAGCTCCGCTCATGCTCTTCGGTCCGGGTGGTGTCGGCGTACCCGCGGAGGAGGCCCTCGTCCAGCGCTCCGGGGGGGGCGGGGGCGCCTGCGCTCCCCGGCGACCGCCGTCCGGTGCGGGCGGCCGGCGCCGCGGGCGCTCCCGTCCCCCGCCCGCCGCCGCGCGTGCCGGTGCCCCGGCAGGGCGCTTGGGGGCGCGGTGCCGGGGCGGTGGGGGTGGGGGTGGGGGTCAGCGGGAGGGGTCGCGGTTGTAGAGGCGCTTGGCCCAGAGGTAGGAGCCCAGGGCGATGGCGGCGCACCAGGCGGTCGCGATCCATGCGTTGTCGCCGACGCCGGTGCCCATGAGCAGGCCGCGCAGGGTCTCGATGATCGGCGTGAAGGGCTGGTACTCGGCGAACCACCGCAGCGCGGTGGGCATCGTGTCGGTGGGTACGAAGCCGCTGCCCAGGAAGGGCAGCAGGATCATGGGCATGGGGAGGTTGCTCGCGGTCTCGACGCTGTCGGAGACCATGCCCAGGGCGACCGACAGCCAGGTCAGGGCGAAGGTGACCATCGCCAGCAGGCCGGCGACCCCGAGCCACCCGGCGGCGTCGGCGTCCGGCCGGAACCCCAGGAGCAGGGCCGTCCCCGTGACGAGCGCGAGGCTGATCAGCGTCTGGATGAAGGTCCCGGCGACGTGGCCGGTGAGCACCGAGACGCGGGCGATGTCCATGGTGCGGAACCGGGCGACGATGCCCTCGGTCATGTCCATGGCCACCGAGATGGCGGTGCCCTGGGCGGCGGCGGCCACGGTCATCAGCAGGATTCCGGGGGCGATGTAGTCGAGGTACTCGGCGCGGCCGCCGTCCGGCCCGCCGCCCGCCGCGCCGCCGAGTCCGGCGCCCATCGTGCCGCCGAAGACGTACACGAAGAGCAGCAGGAAGACGATCGGCATGCCGACGAGCATGAACGTCATGGACGGGTACCGCCACAGGTGCCGCACCTGGCGGCCCACCATCGTGGCCGAGTCCGCGGCGGCGCGGGTGAGCGTGGTCATCGGGAGACCGCCTTCTGCTGGTCGTGGGTGGTGGTGTCGGTGGTGTCGGCGCTGGTGTGGCCGGTGAGGGAGAGGAAGACGTCGTCGAGGTCGGGGGTGTGCACCGTCAGCTCCTCGACCGCGATCGCCGCGGCGTCGACGCGGTCGAGCAGCGCCTTCAGCGAGGCGACCCCGCCGTCGGCGGGGACCTGGAGGGCCAGCGCCTCGTCGTCGCGCGCCCCGCCGAGGGTGCGGACGGCCGTGTCGAGTCCGTCGCGGTCGGCGAAGCGCAGGCGGACGTGTCCGCCGGGGACGCGGCGCTTGAGTTCGGCCGCCGTGCCCTCGGCCACGAACCGGCCCCGGTCGAGGACCGCGATCCGGTCGGCGAGCTGGTCGGCCTCCTCCAGGTACTGGGTGGTGAGGAAGACGGTGACGCCGCCGGCCACGAGGTCGCGGATGATCTCCCACATGCCGCGGCGGCTGCGCGGGTCCAGGCCGGTGGTGGGCTCGTCGAGGAAGATGAGGCCGGGGTCGCCGACCAGGGTCATCGCGAGGTCGAGTCGGCGGCGCATGCCGCCGGAGTAGGTGGAGGCGGGCTTGCGGGCCGCGTCGACCAGGTCGAACCGCTCCAGCAGTTCGGCGGTGCGCCGCCGGGCGGGGGCGCGGCCCAGGCGGCGCAGCCGCGCCATGAGCATCAGGTTCTCCTCGCCGGTGAGGAGGCCGTCCACGGCCGAGTACTGGCCGGTGACGCCGATCGCGGCGCGCACCGCGTCGGGGTCGCGGGCGAGGTCGTGGCCGAGGACACTCGCCCGGCCGCCGTCGGCGCCGATCAGGGTGGACAGGATCTTGACCATGGTGGTCTTGCCGGCGCCGTTGGGTCCCAGCAGGGAGAAGATCGTCCCGGTGGGGATGTCCAGGTCGACGCCGTCCAGGACGACGTGGTCGCGGTAGGACTTGCGCAGCCCGGTGGCCGTGATGGCGGCCCGGGGGGTTCGGGGGGTCATGTCGGTCGGCCTCGTTTCCGTTCGCGCCGGGGGCGCGTGTCGAGGTGGGTGGTGGGGGTCGAGCGAAAGGCGGACGACGTTTGCCGCCGTAGGCGGTACGGGCGCACGTCGAGATGGGGGTGGAAGGCAGGCCCGGCGGACGCCCATGCCGCCGTAGGCGGTACGGACGCGCGCCGACGTGGGGGGTGGAAGGCAGGCCCGGCGGGCGCCGTGCCGCCGT
>NZ_BCRK01000152.1 GCF_001552555.1 Nocardiopsis trehalosi NBRC 14201
CCCGCCACGGCGGGGCGCCGTGGCGGGAGCCGGGGTGGACGGGGGGCCGCCCCGCGATTGGGCCGTGTCAGGCGTACCGGTGGCCGGCGGTGTGGGCCGGGCCAGCGGGGGGCGCAGGACCATGCGGACGGTCGGCGGGTGGCGCGGGGCCGCGCGGACGGTCGGCGGAGGGCCGCGATGCCCGGCGGTGCTCTGGGCGCGCCGGGGGTCGCCCTCCCGGCGGGCGTCGGTGGCCCCGCCCGGGCCGACCGACCGCCGAGGCCGGCGGCGCGGCCGCCGGGGCGGGCGGCGCGACGGCGACCGGCAGCCGACGCCCGGTGATGCGCGGCACTGTGCGCCCGAGTGTGCGGCGGCCGAGGGCCGTCCCGGAGCCAGGGAGGCCCGGGGTTCTTCTGTGCGTGGTGCTTCCGGGGGCGGTGGGCGGCACGGGGTGGGACATCGTCGGTTCCTCGCTTTCATCGGTGCCGGGGCGGGGTGGGCGGCCCGGCGGGTCGTTCGGCACCGCGGTGGTCACGGCGCCGGGTCAGGGGCGTCGGGGGCGGACCGGCCCGACGGCGGGGGCGTCACTCGGGATCGGCGGCACGCTCCACGTGCTCCACGGCACGGGCCTCGACCTCGATGACGCTGGAGGACCCGCCGGGGGTGCGCCAGAACCGCCGCCGCAGTGAGCCACGCACCGCGACGACGTCACCGATACGCCAGCCGCGGGTGGCGGCCTCGATGGCGGGGCGGAAGCTCACGCAGGTGATCGGGTCGGCCGGCTGGTTGGGGCGCTGCTCGTCCGGGGGGCGGGTGATGGAGATCCGCCAGGTGACGAGGTGGTCCCCGCTGGGGAGTTCACGGACGGCGGGTTCGGCCGTGACCCGTCCCGCGAGCACGACGTCGTTGCGGTGGCCGGTGCGGTCGTGGACGCGCCGCCGACGCTGCGCCGGGGCCGTCCCCCTCGCGGCGGTGGCCGTACCCGCCGCCGAAGGGGCGGCGGGGCGCGCCAGCGTGCCGGCGGATCCCTCGGCACCCGTTCCCGCGATGGACGCGGCGGGTGGATCGGCCGGCCCCTCCCCCCGGAGTGCGCGGGATGCGTGCGGGGCGGTGGCGCCGTCCGGCCGGCCGGCGGGCGGCGCGGCGGTGGGCGCGCCTGCGGCAGACGGCACCGGGACCCCCGCCACCGTGGCGGCGGTTCCGCCCGGTCCGGCCACGCGGACCGATCCGCTCGCCTCAGTAGTGCGGCCGTGGGCGAACCCGCCGAGCCCTGCCGCTGCGGCGCCGGGGCCGGGCGGCTGGACGGCCCCGGAGGAGATCCGGGCGCCCGACGACGGGAAGGCCTCGGATGAGGCCCGTGCGCCGGGCCGCTCGGCACCCGGCAGCACTCCGCCACAGGGCGGCATGCCAGTGGAGCGCCGGTCCGTGCCGGGGCCGGACGCGGGCCCCGAGGACGCGGCACCGGTCGGCGGAAGACCCGCGTCGACTCCACGGACCTCGCCCGGAGACGCGGCGGTGGAACCGGTGCAGGGCACCCCCGTGGCCGTTCGAGGCGCGGCGGGGACGAGCGGGTGTTCGGCGCGCGTCGCGGCGTCGGACGGGGCCGTGCCGTTCGCAGGGCTCACCTGGTGGCCGCACGCGCGCCCGGTGGCGGATCGGGACCGCCCCTGGGACGGCCCAACGCCGGTGACCGGAGCCGCCCGCCCCGCCGACGGCGAGGCGGGCCGCAAGCCGGGCGCACCGCCCGGTTCGACGGCCACCCCCGGACCGGAGGTACCGCCCCCGCCGACATGCGCGGCGTCGCAGCCGTTGGACCGCGACGAGCCCCTGCCGAACAGGTGGCGCGCGTGGGCTGACGGCGGAACACGCGTCGTCGCGGTCGACGCGGAAAAGGCATCTGCCCTGCACGGTCGACCCTCCGCTGACGCACCCGTGCGGGACGAATGCCCAACGGTCACCCCGGCGGACGACCCACCCTCCGAAACACCGGACAGCCGCGTGGCATCCGCCGAAGTCAGAGGCGGGAGAACGAATCCGGGGGCCGACACCGGACGCGCCGTGGCGGACAGGCGGCCTGCGGACGAGGCAGCCGAGGCGGGGGAACCCGGGCGGGCCGACTGGCGCCCGGCGATCACCCCGGCGGACGGGCCGATCCCGACAGCACCCGACGGTCCTGGAGTGTCCGACGGGGCCGAAGGCGGGGGAACGAGTCCGGAGGCCGATACCGGGCACGCCGTGGCGGACGGGTCGTCAGCGGACGAGGCGGCCGGAACCGGGGCGCTCGGGAGGGTCGGCGGGTGGCCGGCGGTCGCTGCGGCGGACGAGCCGATCCCCGAGGCGGCGTCCGGCCCGGAGGCGCCCGTCAGGGGACGCGGGGTGCCGGCGCGGTCGGCCGGGGGGCGGGTGGTCGGCAGGGGCGGAGCCGCACCGGCTCGGGTGGTGGAGGCGAGGTGGGCTCCCGAGGGAGCCGGGTGGGCCGGGGGTGTGATGCGGAATCCCGGGGGTGCGGGGTGGGTTCGCGAGGGGGTGGCTTGGGGCGGGGGTGGGAAGGCGGCGGGCGGGTGCTGCATGGCGAATCCTCACTTGACGGGTGCGTGTGGCCGTGACCGGCGCGGACGTGCCGCGTCGGCCTCCGATTCCAGGGTCGGGGCCGGACCGCGCCCAGGGAAGGACGGATTCGCGATCTGTGGATAACTCCGCCTCGGGTGGCGTCCGCCACGTCGGCGCCACCCCGGGTCCGAACGGCGCGGTGGCAGGAACTAGCCTCGATGGCACCGGTGATCATCGGACCCCGCTGATGACCGGGACGAGGAAGGAGACCCGCCGTGCACGACGGAGTGGACGCCACCGCGCTCCCCGACGGCATCACGCCCCTGGGCGACGAGATCTACGCCATCGACACGATGATGGCGGGCTATCCCGGGATCACGTCCAGCTACCTGATCCGGTCCGAACGGCCCTGCGTGGTCGAGGTCGGCACCGCCGGCTCGGCCGAGGTGCTGCGCGACGGCATCGCCGCCCTCGGCATCGGCCCCGACGACCTGGCCACCATCGTCGTCACCCACATCCACCTGGACCACGCGGGCGGCATGGGGGCCGTGGCGGGCATGTTCCCCAACGCCGAGGTCGTCGTCCACGAACGGGGCGCCCGGCATCTGGCGTCGCCGGAGCGGCTCATGCGCAGCGCCCGCATGGTGTGGGGCGACCGCCTCGATGTGCTCTTCGGCGAGATGTCGCCCACCGACGCGGCGCGCATCCGGGCGGTCGGCGCCACCGGCAGCGTGGACCTGGGCGGCGGCCGGTCGCTCACCACCCACTACGCCCCCGGGCACGCCAAGCACCACGTCGGGCTGGTCGACTCCGCCAACGGCGACCTCTACGTCGGCGACGCCCTGGGCGTGTACAACGCCTACACCGGCGACGTGCGCCCGGCCACGCCGCCACCCGACTTCGACCTCGACGCCGCCCTCACCTCGCTGCGCCTGTTCGACGACATCGCCCCGCGGCGGCTGATGTTCTCCCACTTCGGTGCCGTCGACACCGTCGAGGAGACCATCGTGCGCGCCCGCGAGGAGCTGCACGCCTGGGTCGACGCCGTCCGCGAGGCGCACGCCGACGCCCCCGACCTCGACCACGCCGTGGCCATGGTCCGCGACCGGGTCCTCGGCCGCTACCGCCCCCTGCCCGAAGGCGCCCCCGCCGAGACCGCCCAGGTGATGGACGTCCTCAGCGGGGTCGAGGGCAACGTCGCGGGCATCACGCACTGGCTCGACCGGGTCGCCGCCGAGCAGGCGGAGAAGCAGCGGAATCCGGGTGACACGGGCGGCCCGACCGCCTAGCGTCGCCTACCATGGCCCCGCACATCCGCCTGTTCGCACCCGGCGACGCCCACGGCGCGGCCCGCGTCCGCACGGCGTGCTTCCCCTACGAGATCACCGTCCCCGCTCTGCTGGGCGGCCTCGCCGCGCGCACCCCGCCGTCCGCCCGCCTGCGCCAGTTCACCGCCGCCGACGGCGGCCGGGTCGTCGGGTACGCCTCCGCGAAGCTGTCGCTGGACGGCTCCGGGCGCGGGGAGGCCGTGATCATGGTCGACCCGGACCACCGCCGGGCGGGCGTCGGCGGCGCCCTCCTGGCCGCCGCCGAGGAGCACCTGCGGTCGGCCGGGGCGGTGTCGGTGCGCTCGGCCGGCCCGGTCCCCGCCGCCGAGGCGTTCGCCGTTCCGCGCGGCTACACCGCCCGCGCCCGGTACCGCCACCAGGAACTCGACCTGGCCGGCCTGCCCCCGGTCCCGCCCGCGCCCGCCGGCGTCGAACTGCGCCCCGTCTCCACCTACGCCGACGACCCGCGCCCCGTCCATGAGGTCGACGCCGCCGCCTCCCTGGACGAACCCGGCTACACCCCCGCCGCCCCGCTCCCCTACGACGTCTGGTACGACACGGTGTGGCGCGACCCCCGGGTCGACCACGGACTGAGCGTGCTCGTGCTCGTCGACGGCGCCCCCGCGGGCATCGTCGCCTGGCACACCGACGGCGCCACGCGCCTGGTGTCGGCGTTCACCGGGACGCTCCGCCCCCACCGGGGACGCGGCCTGGCCGGGTACGCCAAGACGGCGGCACTGCACCGGGCGCGCGCCGCCGGGTACCGCACCGCCTTCACCGCCAACGCCTCGGGCAACGCCCCGATGCTGGCGATCAACGCCCGCCTGGGGTACCGGCACACGGCCACCGAGGTGCTGTTCGCCCGCGACCTGTGACCGGCCCGTTCACCCGGGCGGCGCCCCGGGCAGCCCGATCGCGCGCAGCAGGTGCGCGTAGATCCCGTCGTCCCAGGACAGGTCGCCGGGGAGCACGTCGAAGGCGCGCACCTCCACGGTCTCGAACTCGCCCGTGAGCGGCGCCCACCCGGCCACCTGGGCGTGGACCACCACGGTGGTGTGCCCGCCCGCGAGCACGTAGTGTCCGTCGACGCTGACCGGGCCGAGGTCGGCGCCCGCCTCCTCCCGGGCCTCGCGGCGGGCCGTGGCCTCGATGTCCTCGCCCGGTTCGGCGTGCCCGCCCGGGAACTCCCAGGCGCGGCTGCGGTGGCGCACCAGCACCGGCCGCCGGCCCGCGAACAGCAGGCACACGACGGAGTCGTGGCGCTCGGGCAGCTCCCCGATGCGCACGACCGCCCCGTTCAGCGGCAGCGGACCCATGCCGCCCTCCCAGCTCGTCCCGTCGCCGTTCGCCGGCCGGACGCATCCTACGCGCCCGCGCACGGGACCCCAGCCCCCGCGCATGGGCGTGGTGCCACCACGATCACGCGGTCCGTGCACCGATCGAGACCCGGCCGTGCCATGGTGTATCCCCATGGACACCTCGTCGGGTGCGCACCGCACCCAGGGCATGGTCGCCGGCTCGCTCATCGCGCTCGTCTTCGGCGTCGTCTTCGTCATGGCCAACACCGCCCGCCTGGGCGGCGGATGGACGATCGGGGTCCGGGTCGCCGGCGTCGCGGTCGCGCTCGCGCTGCTCGTCGCCGTGCTGCGCCGCCGCCGGGCGGCCGCACCCGCCGCCGCGCCGCCCGGCCCGCCGTGGTTCGCCGACCGCGCCTACCTCACCATCGTGGGCGTCGAGGCCGTCGCGCTCTTCGGCGGCCTGTTCGTCCTGAACCGGCTGCTGGGGATCACCACGCTCAACATCGCCTGGATCGCCCTGGTCGTGGGCACCCACTTCTTCGCGCTCGGCCGCGTCTGGCGGCTGCCGCTGTTCCACGGTCTCGGCGCGGCGATGGTGGTCCTCGCCGTGGCCGGCGCCGCGCTGCACGCCGCCGGGGCGGGGCCGGCGGCGGTCGACCTGGTCGCCGGGGTCGGCTCGGGCGCGGCCCTGTTCGCGACCGTCGCCGCCGCCCTGGTCCTCGACGCCCGCCCCGACACCGCCGGCGCCCGCGCGCACGACCCGGCCTGACGCGGCCCCGAGGCGGAGCCCCCCGGTCATTCCCCGCCCGTCGGCGGGGCCGCACCCCCCGGGCGGGCCGGCAGCGAGGGCGCCGACTCCTCGTCCACGTCGACCACCATCTCCAGCAGCGCCGAGGACAGGGCCTTGCCGTGGGCGTCGAGCCACAGCGAGGTGGTGACGGTGTCGTCGCCGCCGCGCGGGCAGACGAAGATCAGCGCCTCCACGTTGTCGAGGCGGTGCCGCACCACCTCGCCGACCACCCGGTCGGCGAGGTGCGCCGCCACCCGCTCCGGGGTCACCTCGGCGCACAGCACCGGGTACCACGCCGGGTCGTAGGCGATCAGCGCCACCGTGTTCAGGTTGCCCTTGTCCCCCGCGCGGGCGTGCGCCACGTCGTACAACCGGACCCTCATCGGCGTTCCCCTCCCCCGTACACGGCGACCCGCGTCTCGACCCGCTCGCGCGGGACCGTGGTGGACAGCACCCCCACGACCTCGGTGGTCCCCGCCCGCAGCCCGCCGCCCCCGGCCGGCCCCGACGTGTACAGGGCGCTGACCTCCTCCGCCACGATGTCCGCGGTGGCGCGGTCGGGCGCCAGCCCCGCCACCCGCAGCCGGCACTCGTAGGGCGCCCCCTCCGACAGGGCGGACCCGTGCACGGCGTCCACCCCGACGACGTCCACCCGCAGCCGCGGCACGGCCCCGGCGACCCGCTCCCGCACCACCTCGGCGGCCAGCCGGGCGCGGTCGAGCGCCCCGCGCCCCGCGTAGGAGATCTCCCCCTCGCCACGGAACCCGGCCCGGTAGCCCACGCTCACCTTCAACTCCGCCGGGCGGGCGCGGCCGCGCGCCCCGCCGACGCGCACCCGGTCGCCGCCGAGCCCTTCGACCCCCACCCCGGTGATGTCCAGGGTGACGTCGGGCGTGAGGTAGGCGCCCGGGTCGGTCACCTCGTAGGTGAGCTGCTCGACCACGGTCATCCGGTCCACCCGCCCCCCGGTCCCGTCCGGCTTGGTGACGACGGCGCCGCCGTCGGCGCCGACCTCCGCCAGCGGGTAGCCCAGCCGAGCGAGCCCCGGCACCGGTTTCACCCCCGGGTCGGCGAAGTAGCCGCCGGTCACCTGCCCGGCGCACTCCAGCAGGTGCCCGACGAGCGTCCCGGCGGCCATCCGGTCCCAGTCGGCGGTGTCCCACCCCAGGGCGTGGACGAGCGGGGCGAGGAACAGCGACGGGTCGGCCGCCCGCCCCGCGATCACGACCGGCGCACCGGTCTCCAGGGCCGGCAGCAGCGCGTCCACCCCGATGTAGGCGTTCGCGGAGACGAGTTCGCCGTGCTCGGCGAGCGGGCGGCCGTCCTCCCAGGCGGGCGCGTCCGGGTCGATCCGGTCGAGGACGTCGTCGCCGGTGACCGCGGCCACGGCCAGCGGTTCGCCCGCCTCTGCGGCGAGCGCGGCCACCATGCGGGCCGCCGCCTGCGGGTGGGCGGCGCCCGCGTTGGTGACGAGCCGGGTGCCGGTGCGCCGCAGCGGGCCGAGCAGTGCCCGCATCCGCTTGGCCAGCATGGGGTCGTAGCCGCCGCCGGGGTCGGCCAGCCGGCGCAGCGCGGCGAGGGCCACGGTGCGCTCCCCCAGGCACTCCAGCACCAGCGTGTCGAGTGCGCCGCGTTCGACGAGGTCGACCGCCGGCTCCACCCGGTCCGCGGCGAACCCCGCGCCGCACCCGATCCGGACCGTCCCACCGTTCACGTCCATCCCCTTCCCCCCGTCGTGGAGCCGCGCGGCCGGGTCACCCGGCCCACAGCGGCACCACCCCGGTCAGCACGGCCACGGCGAGCACCACCAGGCTGACGGCCCACGCCAGCGGCAGCAGGAACCGGATGTGCGCCCCGATGGACACCCCGGCCAACCCGGTGAGCAGGTAGAACGACCCCGTCAGCGGGCTGATGGGGAACCCGACCGTCTCCTCCCCCACGATCGACGCCTGGGCGAGGGCGATCGGGGGGACGCCGAAGGCGTCGCCGACCGCGGTGAGCACGGGCAGCACCGCGAAGTAGTAGGCGTCCGGCCCGAACAGCAGGCTCAGCGGCACGGCCAGGACACCGACGATCAGCGGCAGCCCCGGACCCAGCGACGCGGGCATGGCGGCGGTCATGGCCGTGGCCATCCCCTCGATCATGCCGCTCTCCTCCATGATCCCCAGGAACACGCCCGCGGCGAGGAGGGTGCTGGCCATGAGGATGGCGCCCTGGGCGTGCGCGTTGATGCGCTCGGTCTGCGCGGTGAGCCCCGGGTAGTTGACGAGGAGGGCGACGACGAGCGCCAGGATGAACGCGAGTTCGGGCGGGACCACCCCCGACACCAGGACGGCCACCGTGGCCAGCGTCAGTGCGGCGTTCACCCAGAACAGGCGGGGGCGGCGCAGGTCCGCGTCATCCCCGGCCGGGCCGACGGCGTCGGGGGCCGCAGACGCAGACGCAGACGCGGGTGCGGGTGCGGGTCCGGACGCCGAAGGGCCACCCGCCCCGGCGGCGACGGGCGCCTCCGCCAGGCGGGCGATGCGGGTCCGCTCGCGCCGCCCCAGCAGGTAGGCGATCCCGACGCAGGCGGCGATACCCACCACCTGGGCGGGGATCAGCGGCACCCAGACGGCGTTGGCGTCCACCCCGATCGTGGTCGCCGCCCGCGCGGTCGGCCCGCCCCACGGGACCATGTTCATGATCCCCGCGCCCAGCCCGGTGAGCGCCGTCAGCACCAGCCGGCGCATGCCCAGCGCGTCGTAGAGGGGCAGCATCGCGGGGATGGTGATGAGGAAGGTCGTGGCGCCGGCGCCGTCGAGGTGGGCGGCCATCGCCAGCAGGACCGTGGCGACCGCGATGGTCACCGGGTTGCTGCCCGCGAACGCGAGAACCCGGCGGATCACCGGATCGAACAGTCCGGCGTCGCGCATCACGCCGAAGTAGAGGATGGCGAAGACGAACATCGCGGCGGTCCCGGCGACCCCGCCGATACCGCTCGCGACGAACTCGCCGATCTCCCCCGGGGAGAACCCGGCGACGAGGGCCGCCACCACCGGCGCCGCCGTCAGCGCCACGACGGCCGTGACCCGGTTGGACAGCAGCAGGCCCAGGACGGCCGCGATGGTCGCGAACCCCATGATGGTCAGCATCGGCATCGTCCTCCGTGGGAGTCGGCGACCCGCCGGCATGTGTCCTGGATCACGGGCCCGCCGTCCGCCCATGCTGCCGGGGCGCTTCCGTGCTTGTCCAACATCGGTATCGCACACATCTATGCTGGGGACGCATGGACCTGACGTTGCGGCAGTTGGCCGCGTTCGCCGCCGTCGCCCGCGCCGAGAACTTCACCGCCGCGGCCCGCGAACTGCGGGTCGCCCAGTCGTCGCTGAGCCGCACGGTGATCGACCTGGAGCGCACCCTGGGCGTGCTCCTGTTCGAACGCACCACGCGCCGGATGCGGCGCACCCCGGAGGGCGACGAGCTGCTCGCCGCCGCCGAGCGCGTGCTCGCCGTCCACCGCGCGGAGATGGCCGGCCTGAAACGCTACCTCGCCGGGGAGCGGGGCTCGGTCACCATCGCCACGCTCCCGTCGGTGGCGGCGGTCCTGCTGCCGCCCGTCATCGCCGCGTTCCGCACCGCCCAACCGGACATCACGGTCCGCATCCTCGACGGGATGTCGGCCGCGGCGGTCGAGCGCATCGTCGCCGGGACCGCCGATCTAGCAATCGCGGTCCCCGACCACCTGCCGCCCGGCCTGCGGTCGTGGCCGCTCGTGGAGGACCGGTTCTTCGCCGTGGTCCCGCCCGGCCACCCCCTGGCCGACCGCGGGTCCGTCCGGTGGGCGGACTTCGACGGCGAGGACTTCATCGCCATCGGCACCGACTCCAGCGTCCGCGGCGGAACCGACCGGGCGTTCGCGGAATCCGGGGCGCACCCGGCCCGCATCATCGAGGCGGGCAACGTGTCCACGGTCGGCGGGCTCGTTGCCGCGGGCCTGGGCGTGTCGGCCCTGCCCGCGCTCGTCCGCGTCCTCATGGGGTTCGCGGACCACGTGCACCTGCCCCTGCGCGACCCGGTCGTGGACCGGGGCCTCAGCGTGGTCCTGCCGCGCCAGCGGCGCCCCACCCCCGCCGCCCACCAGTTCCTGGACCTGCTGCGCGGCCTCCGCTCCACCGGGCACCCGCTCCCCGCCGACGTCCGCTGGAGCCGCCCCGCCGCCCCGTGACGCGGCCCGGCCCCTTGCGGCACCGGGGCGAATGCCGAGGCCGCCGGTGCGGCCGGGCGCCGACCGAGAGCCACCCGATGGACCTACCGTGGCCGAACTCGCGTCGGCGTGCCGGTCGGGGGTCCGGGCTCAGCTGCGGGCCGCGTCCTTCGTCAGCGCGTCCATGAAGAGGTCGACGAGCGGACGGGCCTGCTCTCTGGTGCCGTGCTGCACGGAATAGGCGATGCCACCCATGAGGAGGAGGACATCGTCCGGGGCGACGTCCGCTCGCAGGCTTCCGTCCCGGGCGCCGGCCGCGAGGAGGGTGGCGACGGCGTCGGACAGCAGTGCGCGGCTGTCCGAGTACGGATCGACGCCGGAGGCGATGACCGCGTTGAGGGCTTCGGACATCCCGCTCTTCGCCGTGGCGTAGTGGATGAAGTGATCCATCCACATCCGGGTGGCCTCGGCGGCCGGGTGCTGAGCGAGAAGGTCGTCCACCTTCTCGCACACCTGGGTGAGTCGGCGCCGATAGGCGGCGTCGATGAGGACTTCCCGAGTCGGGAAGTGCCGGTAGAGCGTGCCGACGCCGACGCCCGCCTGCTTGGCGATGGCGGCGGGCGCGGTATCCAGCCCTTGCTCGGCGAAAGCCCGAGCGGCGGCCTCCAGCAGGCGCTCGCGGTTCTGCAGCGCGTCACTCCTGGTGCGGCGGGGCGTGGCGGACATGCGGGTTCCTTCGGTGTCGGCCTCCGGTTGCCTTCCGGAATCCGTTCCGCTTAACTACAACCGGAACAGATTCCGGTATCACTCTACTGCAGGAGAATCCCATGCCCGCTGTATCCGGCAAGGCCTCACGCCACTGGTTCGTCACCGGAGCCTCCGGTGGGCTGGGACGCCATCTCACCGAGCACGTCCTCCGGAACGGCGACCGCGTTACGGCGACGGCCCGCCGACCGGCGGCTCTGGAAGACCTGTGTGAGACGTACGGCGACCGGCTGACCGTCGAGCTCCTCGACCTCACGCGGCCGGCCGACGTGGACGAGGTGGTCGGCAGAGTCGTCCGCTCCGGGTCGGTGGACATCGTGGTCAACAATGCCGGATACGCGGTCGTGGGCGCCGCCGAGGAAATGACCGTCGCGCAGATCCGCGACCAGATCGAGGTCCTCCTGCTCGCGCCGATGGTGATCACCCGTGCATTTCTGCAGCCGATGCGTGAACAGGGCGGTGGCCGGATCATCCAGATCTCCAGTGTGGGCGGCCAGGTCGGTATCCCCACTCACAGCTCCTACCACGCGGGCAAGTGGGGGCTGGAGGGTTTCACCGAGAGCGTCAGCCGCGAGGTCCGCGACTTCGACGTCCACCTCACCCTGGTCGAGCCCGGCGCCACCCGCACCGGCTTCGCTTCCGCCCTGCGGTACACCACCGAAACGGCCGCCTACCGCGACAACGCCGTCGGCCGGACCCGGCGCTACCTGGAGACTGCGGATGAGAGCGCCTTCACCGGCGACCCGGCCAAGCTCGCCGCCGCCATCTACGACACCACCCGCCACCCGAGCCCGCCACTGCGCCTGGCCTTCGGCTCCGACACCTATAGCGCCATCCACGCGGCACTCACCGAACGTCTCACCGCGCTCGAGACTCAGCGGAACCTCGCTGCATCCGTCGCCTTCACCCTCTGATCCGCCCCACACGCGGCACATCGGAGGACCTCATCGCCACTACGGCCTTCCACCGTGCGCGATCCCCCTGCGCAGCCACGGCGCCATCCTTCGGCTCGGCCGCGCAAAGAGCGACGGCATCGAAGGCGTTGCCTCACACGGCCCCATCCTGCTGTCCGCCCTGAGGGTGCAGCCGGCGGTTCCGACGCAGGCCGTCGGGTGGCGGATCGAGGCGCCGCACGTGCGGCGCCTCAGGCTCCGCGGAGCCGGTCGAGAGGGCTCCCCAGCGGTCCGCCGCCGCACGGCGCCGAGACTTCACGCGCCCGACCCTCCACCGGGTCGGACGCGCGGCATGCGCTCACCTCGGAGGACGGTCGAGTCCCGCCAGGACGTCCGCCACGAACGCCGTCTTGCGGTCGGTGTAGGACTCGCGGTCGTCCCCGCACTCCCGCGCCGCCCGGCGTTTGAGATCCTCGTACCGCTGCGCGAGCCGGCCGTCGCGGCGCAGCGCGTCGCGGAACGCGAGCTGGTCCGCCCATCGGGGGTGCCCGGCCGAGAGCAGGTGCAGGTGCGCCGCGCGGTGGCGCCCCGTGGAGTCCGGTTTGACCAGGAAACGCCGCCACGGCCGCCGGTCGAGGTGCGCGGGCACCGGACACCACCCGTCCGCCGCGAGCCGCTCCGCCGCCGCGCGGACGGCGGCGTGCGGGTCGGTCACGGAGGCCATCAGATCGATCACGGGCTTGGCGGCGAGGCCGGGGACCGCCGTGGACCCGACGTGCTCGACACCGTCGACCAGCCACGGCGCCAGCAGGTCGTCCAGCCGCGCGCACTCGGCCCGCGCCCGGACGGTCCACCGGGGATCGTACGGACGGATCTCCACCCGCTCATAAGCCCACGCGGGGGGCTCTTCGGCCATCCGGCCACGCTAGCGGACGCGGCGGAACGCCGGGCGTCCGCCGATCCGGCGGGCGGAGCGGTCCGTGCGGCATGACGGGCGGGTTCCTCGCGGTGCGACGGGCGGAGCGACGCGTCGGCCCGGACGGGGCCCGCACACGCCGGAGGGGCCGCCCGCATGGGCGGCCCCCTGGTGTCCGGACGGAGCGGGGTCGGCGGTCAGGCGCGGTCCGCGGACCCGTCCGGGTCCGAGGCGGGCCCGCTCGCGGCGTCGTCTGAGCCGTCCGCGTCGTCGGCGTCATCCGCGTCGGTGGCGGAGTCCGGTGCGACCGCAGACCCGTCGGTGGCGGGGTCGGGCTCCGGCTCGACGTCCGCCGCCGACTCTGCGTCCTCGCCCTGCTCTGCGGCCGCACCCTGCGCTGCGGCCTCGCCCGGCTCGGTCGTCGTCCCGGCGTTCTCGTCCGGCCCTGCGGCCTCATCCGGCTCCGCCGTCGCGCCGGTGTCCTCGTCCGCCTCGGCATCGGCCGGCTCCGGCCCGGTCGCGGCGCCGGGGGCGGTGTCAGTCTCCGGCTCATCGGCCGACCCGGGCTCGGGTCCGCCCTCGGGCTCCGCTCCGGCCTCCGCTTCCCGGTCCGACTCCTCGGCGGCGGCGTCGAAGTCGGCGTCCGGGTCCTCGGCGTCGGTCCACACGACGTCGTCGTCGATGTCGACGATCTCGACGCCTTCGAGCGCGGCCATGCGCTCGTCGGCGTCGGTCACGCCGTCGCGGTCGACGGCGGACGCCCGCGCGAAGTACTCGCGGGCCTCCTCCACCCGGTCGAGCTCCAGGAGGGCGTCGGCGTAGGCGTAGAACAGCCGCGCGATGTAGGGCCGGGCCCGCCGCTCCTTGAGTTCCGGGATCTGCAGTTCGACCAGCGCGGCCTCGGGCTCGCCGAGGTCGCGGCGGGCGCCGGAGGCGACGATGCGCAGCTCGACCCGGTCCTCGACGGGCAGGTCGGCGGCCGCCGGGTCGCGGGCGATCTCCAGGGCGCGCTCGGGGCGGCCCAGGCCGCGCTCGCAGTCGGCGATCACCGGAAGGAAGTTGCTGCGTCCGGTCATCCGGCGGGCGGCACGGAGGTCGGACAGGGCCTCCTGCCACTTCCCCACGCTGTAGGCGGCGATGCCGGCCGCCTCACGCACGACGCCCATGCGGGACGCCTTGCGGCGGGCGAACGCGGCGTGGGTGTAGGCCAGCTCGGGGTCCTCGTCCAGGAGGCGGCCCGCCATGACCAGGTGGCGGCCGACGAGCTCCGCGAGCGTGCGCGGCAGCGTCCCCAGCTCGCTGCGGATCTCCGGGTCCAGCTGGCCGATGGTGATGTCCTCGGGGAGGGCGGGGGCGATGTCGCGGGGGTCGCGGTCCTCGCGGCGGTCACGGCGGTCACCATCGCGCTGCGGGCGGCCGCGGTCGAAGCCACCGCCACCGGAACGGCGGTCGCCGGAACGGAAGTCCCGACCGCCGCGGCTCGGCGCACCGCGCCGGCCATCGCGCTCGCCCCGCGAGGCGCCCCAATCCCGGCGGCCGCCCTCTCCGTCGCGACGGCGGTCGCCGAAGTCGCGACGCCCGTCACCGTCGCGGGCAGGACGGTCGCCACGGCGGTCCCGGTCATCGCCACGCGGGCGACCGAACCGGTCCCCACCCGACGAACCACGGCCACCGCCCCGGTATCCGCCATCGTCACGACGACGGTCACCGAAGTCCCGGCGGCCGCCCTCTCCGTCGCGACGGCGGTCGCCGAAGTCGCGACGCCCGTCACCGTCGCGGGCAGGGCGATCTTCGCGGCGGTCCCGGTCGTCACCACGCGGGCGACCGAACCGGTCCCCACCCGACGAACCACGCCCGCCACCCTGGTAACCGCCGCCTTCGCGGCGACGGTCACCGAAGTCCCGACGGCCCTCGCCGTCGCGGGCAGGGCGATCTTCGCGGCGGTCCCGGTCATCGCCACGCGGGCGACCGAACCGGTCCCCACCCGACGAACCACGCCCGCCACCCTGGTAACCGCCACCGTCGCGGCGGCCCTCGCCGTCGCGCGCGGGCCGGTCATCCCGGCGGTCCCGGTCATCGCCACGCGGGCGACCGAAGCGTCCTTCACCGGACGGCCCGCGTCCACCGCCCCGGTAGCCCCCTCGTTCCCCGCCCCCGCGGCCGAAGCCGGATCGGGAACGGTCGCCCGCACCGCGACCACCCGAGCCTCCGGAACCTCCGGAACGGTGGCCTCCGTGGTTGCGGGCTCCGGAGCCGTCGCGGCCCCCCGATCGGCTGTCGTCAGTCATGCGTCCGTCCGTAAACAGTCAAAAGCGCTGCCACATACACGTAGCAGCGCATTGTGATTCCCAGGTCTCTCAACCTTACGGCATCGCACCGGGCCCGGCGGACGCGTCGGCGGATGCCCACCGTCCGGGAGCCGGCACAGCGGCCAGGGCTCGGGGGTGGAGCGGGTCCGCCGCCGCCTCCTCCGCACGCGGAGCGCGCCCCGCCCCATCCGTGCCCGCCGCCGATCATCGGAGACTGGGGCTGCGGACTGCGGCGGACCACACACCTGATGTCGCGGAACCCGCCCGCGACCGGGTCCCTT
>NZ_BCRK01000153.1 GCF_001552555.1 Nocardiopsis trehalosi NBRC 14201
CCCCCGGCCGACCGGCCCCGGCGCGGGCGGGGCACCCGCCCCGCCCGCGCCTCCCCGTTCCCCGCGACCAGGAAGTGACCCCGTGACCGACCCCGCCGCCCTCGCCCGCATCGCCGACCTCGCCCGCCGCGACCTGCCCGAGGTCCTCGCCGACCTGCGCCGCCTGGTGGAGCTGGAGACCCCGAGCAACGACAAGGCCCTGCTCGACGCCGGCCTGGACGGCATCGAGGCGTGGCTGGTGGAGCGGCTGGGCGCGCCCGCCGAGCGGGTGCGCCACGCCGGCGGGGAGTACGGCGACGTGCTGGAGGCGGTCTACCCCGGCACCGGCGCCGGCGACGTGCTCTTCCTGTGCCACTACGACACGGTGTGGCCGCGCGGCACCCTGGCGGTGTGGCCCGCCGCCGTCGAGGGCGACCGGTTCACCGGCCCGGGGTGCTTCGACATGAAGGCCGGCATCGTCCAGGGCGCGTGGGCGCTGCGCGCCCTGCGCGAACTCGGCCTGCCCGTGCCCACGGTGCGGTGGGTGCTCAACGGGGACGAGGAGATCGGCAGCCCCGCGTCGCGCCCGCACATCGAGCGGGCGGCGGCGGACACCGACCTGGCGCTGGTGCTGGAGCCGAGCCGGGCGGGCCGGGTCAAGACCCGGCGCAAGGGCATGGGCCTGTTCGACCTCGCGGTGCACGGCGTCGAGTCGCACGCCGGACTCGACCCCGAGGCGGGGGCGAGCGCCGTGCACGCCATCGCCGAGCTGATCCCGCGGGTGACCGCCCTCGCCGCCCCCGAGCGCGGCACCACCGTCAACGTCGGCGTGGTCTCCGGCGGCACCGGCCGCAACGTCGTGGCCGGGCACGCCACCGCGCAGATCGACGTGCGCGTGCAGGACCCCGCCGAGATGCCGCGGATCGACGCCGGGCTCGCGGCGCTCACCGCGGCCGACCCGCGGGTGCGGGTGGAGCTGTCCGGCGGCTGGAACCGGCCGCCGATGAACCCCAACTCCGCCACCGAGGAGATGTTCGCGCTGGCCCGCGAGGTGGCGGCCGGGCTGGGCGCCGACCTGGAGCAGACCGCCGTGGGCGGGGCCAGCGACGGCAACTTCGTGTCGGCCCTGGGCCGCGCGGTCCTCGACGGGATGGGCGCCGCGGGCTCCGGCCCGCACGCGCGCGACGAGCACGTGCTGATCAGCGCCACCCCGCACCAGGTGGCCCTCGCAGCCGGCCTGCTCACGGCGGTCGCGGCCCGCTGACCCGCCTCGGACGACGTCAGGGGCGCGCCGCGATCGCGGCGCGCCCCTTCGCGCGGGTGGAGCGGGGTCCGGGTGCCGGGCGCCGCTCCGCCGCGGCCGTCAGACGAGCTGCGGCGTCTTCGGCCGCGACAGCGTGTACTCCAGCAGGCGCCGCAGCACCTGACCGGACGACCGGCGGTCGCGGGCGTCGAAGTCCACGATGGGGATGTCCGGAGCGATCTCCAGCGCCTCGCGGATCTCCTCGACGGTGTAGCCCAGCTCCCCGTCGAAGCGGTTCAGCGCCACGATGTAGGGGATCGTCTGGTTCTTCTCGAAGTAGTCGATCGCGTCGAAGCAGTCGGCGAGCCGGCGGCTGTCGACCACGATGACCGCGCCCACCGCGCCGCGCACGATGTCGTCCCACATGAACCAGAACCGCGCCTGGCCCGGGGTGCCGAACATGTACATGACCAGCTCCTGCTCCAGCGTGAGCCGACCGAAGTCCATGGCGACGGTGGTGGTGACCTTGTCGGGGGTGGCCGACGTGTCGTCGTGCTCCCGGCTCGCCTCGGTCATCACGGCCTCGGTGGTGACCGGGGGGATCTCCGACACCGAACCGACGAGGGTGGTCTTGCCCGCGCCGAACCCGCCCGCGATGACGATCTTGGTGGAGACCAGCGGCGCCGGCCCCGGGTTACTGGAAGAGACGTTCGAGTCCACGGAGCGCCCTCTCGAGAACTTGGTTTTCCGACGGACTGTGGCCCGTGATGGTCGGATGGATGTAGACGAGCCCCTGATCGGCGAGATCGCTCAGCAGCACCTGGGTGACGCCCATGGGGATCTTGAGCTCGGCGGCGATCTCGGCGACCGAGCGCGCCTCCCGGCACAGCTCGAAGATGTTCCGCGACTCGGGCAGCAGGTTCTCCGGGACCGCGGCGTTGGTGTCCGCGGTGGACACCAGGGTCTGCACCATCAACGGGTGGCGGGAGCGGGTGCGGCCACCGGTGAAGGTGTAGGGCCGGATCCGCGCGCCCCTTCTCCTGCGAATGCTCATTGCGGTGGCACCCTCTTCCGGCTACGAAGGGAACTCGGCGTTGTGCTGGGGAAGGCCGGTCCGGTCACGGTGCCATGACCTCGCGCAACTGGTTGCGCAGCTGCGGCGTGAGCGCGTGGCCCGCGCTCTCGACGAGCAGCGTCATCTTGTAGGCGACGATCTTCATGTCCGCGTCCCCGGAGGTCAGCACGGCCAGCGACGACCCGTCGCTGATGGACATGACGAACAGGTAGCCGTGCTGCATGCGCAGGATGAGCTGCTCGGTGTCGCCCTTGGCGAACATGCGCGCGGTGCCGTCGGCCAGGCTCTGCAGGCCGCTGGCGATCGCGGCGAGCTGCTCCGCGTACTGCTCGGGGAAGTCGCGCGAGGCGGCCAGGAGCAGACCGTCGGAGGAGACGACCACCGCGTGCTCGACGCCGGGGACTTCGGAGACGAAGTTGGAGATGAGCCAGGTGAAGTTCCGGGCACTCTCACTCAAGCGGTTGTCCATATCCGTCCAGATCTCGGTTGTGTCGGTCAGGGGCGCGGTCCTACTCATCGCCGGACGCTTCCCGCTGGCCTTCCTCGAAGCCCGCGAGGTCGGCGCGGATGCGCTCGGCCCGGGAGAGGCCGTCATCGTCCTGGGACGCGTCGCCGCCGGCCGGGGCGGCGTCGTCGGTGCCGGGGGCGCCGTCGGTCGGCAGCATCGGCACCGGGGCGGTGTTGCGGTGCGCGCTTCGTCGCGGCAGCCCCGCCGCTGTCACGGATGAGTCCATGGCGCTGCTCTTCTCCTGCCGGGACGCGTCGGGAGCGGGCTGCGCCGACCGGTACGCCGGGCCGCCGGAGAAGGAGGAACCGGACGCGACCCGGGGGGGCGCGGTACGGAGGGCGGGCTGGGGGGCGGCGGCACGCGGTCCGGTGGAACCGAACAGGTCCTTGGGCACGATCACGTGGGCGCTGATACCGCGGAAGGCGCGGGCCTCCAGCTGCACCTGGACGCCGTGCCGGTGGGCGATGCGGCTGACGACGTAGAGGCCCATGTGCCGCATGACGGTCTCGTCGAGCACGGGCTCGCCGCTGAGGCGGGCGTTGAGCGAGGTGAGCCGCTCGGCGGGGATGCCGATGCCCTCGTCCTCGACGGTGATGAGCAGCCGGTCGCCGGACATCGCCTGGGCGCTGACGACGACCTGGGCGTGCTCGGGCGACTTGTCGGTGGCGTTGTCCATCAGCTCGGCCAGCAGGTGGCTGAGGTCGTCGGCGGCGGCGCCGGTGATGAAGAGCTCCGGCAGGCGGCCGAGCTGGACGCGCTGGTACTCGCTGATCTCGGAGATCGCGGCGCGCGCGACGTCGAGCAGGGGGACGGGTTCGGTGGAGGTGTCCCCGCTGTCCTGCCCGGCGAGCACCAGCAGGTTCTCGCCGTTGCGCCGCATCCGGGTCGCGAGGTTGTCGATCTTGAACAGCTTCTCCAGCAGTTCGGGGTCCTCGCTGGAGTCCTCCAGCTCCTCGACGACCTCGATCAGGGAGTCGACCAGCGCCAGGTCGCGCATCGCCAGCCCGGCGAGGGTGCCGGTGACCAGGTCCGCCGGGGCCTTGGCGGGGGCGGCGGCCGGGGCCGGCACGGGGGCGGCCTCGGCGGGGACGGCCTGGGCCGCCGGTGCGGCGGCGGGCGCGGCCTGCTGCGGGACGGCCGGTACGGCGTACTGCGGGGCCGCCGGGGCGGCCTGCTGCGGCTGGCCGGCGTGCGCCTGGGTCTGCTGGGGGTCCTGCTGGTAGTAGCCGTGCGGCGCCTGCGGGGCGCCGTAGGGCTGCTGGACGGTGCCGTAGCCGGCCTGCTGGGCCTGCTGCTGCGCGTGGTGGTGCTGGGCCTGCTGCTGCGCGTACTGGTGCTGCGCGAGCTGCTGGGCGTAGACCCGCTGCTGCTCGTTGAACAGCTCCTGGGCGGTCATCCGCCCAGGCGGGCGCTCCTGGCGCCCGAGGCCCAGCCGGTTGAGGAACCGCTGCCAGCGCCCGGGAGGGGGCGGCGGCGGGGCGGCGTGGTCGGGGCGCATCATATGCGCGAGAGGGTGCTCCCCTTGGTGCCCAGCCGGTGGCTGCGCCGGGGGCTGATTCCCTTGCCCAGTCGGTGATGGCGCGTGCGCCACAGCACATCTCCTTGCCTGCGGGGGAACTGACCGGCAGCGGGGCCGCTCCGCTCGATCCGCGGCCGGTCGGTGTCCGGAGGCCGGGGAGCGGGAGTTAGACCGATCGCATTGCGTGACCGCGGCCGCGACGGGCGAACCGCCGGAGCAACCGCCTCGATATGAACGAATCGGCGGTCACGCTAGCACAAAATGCTTATGCAGTCGGCAATCTACGCCATATCAGCGGGCTCCGTCGGGCTCTGCGGAGCCCGGCGGACGAACCGGTCGGCATGCGCGCGGTATCCGCGCGGTGACCTGCGGCGACGGCGCGCGCCCGGCGCCGCCTGTGATCAACGCCACCCGGGCGCCGCGGCGCGGACGCCCTGCTCAGCGGCCGGCCGGTCACCCCTTCACGGCCTCGATGGCCCGCAGGACGCGCTTCTCGGAGACCGGCTGGGCGGTGCCGACCTCCTGGGCGAAGAAGCTGACCCGCAGCTCCTCCAGCATCCAGCGGACGGCGCGCACGTCGGGGTCGTCGGCGCGGCCCGGCGGCAGCCCGGCCAGCAGCTTCTCGTAGGCGAGCCGCATCTGCTCGACCTTGGCGACGGCCACCTGATCGCGGCGCGGGTTCTCGGGCAGCTTGGCCAGCCGGTGCTCGATCGCCCGCAGGTAGCGGAGGAGGTCGGGCAGGCGGTCGCGGCCGGTCTCGGCGACGAACCCGGCGTGGACGAGCCCGGCGAGCTGGTTCTGCACGTCGTTGAGCGACGGCAGCACCGCCAGGCTGGTGGTGCCCTTGATCGAGCGGCCGACGCGGTGTGCGGCGCCGAGCACCTTGGCGGTGGTGGCGACGACCTCCTCCAGCGCGGGCGCGAGGTCGGCGCGCACGGCGTCGCGCAGCGCGGCGAAGGCGTCGGGGTCCCACACCGGGCCGCCCGCACGCTCGGTGAGCGCGTCGACGGCGCACGCCCGGCAGTCCTCGAAGAGGGCGGGCACGCCCCCGTGCGGGTTGCGGCTCAGGGCGAGCTTGGCGGGCATGTCGAGGCGGCGCTGCACCTGGGCCGACGGGTCGGGGACGGTGAGCAGCAGCAGCCGCCGGGTGCCGCGGCGCATGGCGGCCCGCTGCTCGTCCTCGGTGTCGAAGATGCGGACGCCGACCGCGGCGCCCTCGTCCACCAGAGCGGGGTAGCCCTTGACGGCGGGGCCGGCGGAGCGGCGCTCGAACGTGCGCTCCAGCGGCCCGAAGTCCCAGTCGGTGCGGCCCTTCTTCTCGATGTCGCGGGCCTCGGCCGAGATGGCCTGCTGGAGGCGGGGCTTGAGCCGAGCGCGCAGGGCGTCGAGGTCCTTGTCCTCGGCCAGGGCGCGCCCGCGGTCGTCCACGGCGCGGAACGTCATGCGCAGGTGGTCGGGGACCCGGTCGAGCTGGAAGTCGCCGGCGGAGATCCGCTCGCCGCCGATGCGCGACAGCTCGCGGGCGAGCGCCTCGGCCAGCGGTTCGCCGGAGGGGGTGAGCCGGTCGAGGACGGCGGCGGCGTGGTCGGGCACCGGCACGAAGTTGCGGCGCAGCGGCTTGGGCAGGGAGCGCAGCAGGGCGGTGACGAGGTCGCGGCGCAGCCCGGGGATCTGCCAGTCGAAGCCGTCGGCGCTCACCTGGTTGAGCACCTTCAGCGGGATGTGCACGGTGACGCCGTCGGCCTCGGTGCCGGGCTCGAACTGGTAGGTGAGCGGGAACGCGAAGCCGTCGCGCTGCCAGGTGTCGGGGTAGTCGTCCTCGCTGACGCCGGCCGAGCCCTCGTTGATGAGCATCGACTTCTCGAACGACAGCAGGTCGGGGTCGGCGCGGCGGGCGCGTTTCCACCAGGTGTCGAAGTGGGCGGCGGAGACGGCCTCGGCGCCCACCCGCTCGTCGTAGAACCGGAAGAGGGTCTCGTCGTCGACGAGGATGTCGCGGCGCCGCGCCCGGTGCTCCAGGTCCTCGACCTCGGCGAGCAGCCGCCGGTTCTCGTGGAAGAAGCGGTGGTGGGTCTGCCAGTCGCCCTCGACCAGGGCGTGCCGGATGAACAGCTCGCGCGACACCTCGGGGTCGATGGTCCCGTAGCCGACCTTGCGCTGCGCGACGATCGGCACCCCGTAGAGGGTGACCCGCTCGTAGGCCATGACGGCGCCGCGGTTCTTCTCCCAGTGGGGCTCGCTGTAGGTGCGCTTGACGACGTGCCCGGCGAGGCGCTCGGCCCACTCGGGTTCGATGCGGGCGACCATGCGGCCCCACAGCCGGGAGGTCTCGACCAGCTCGGCGGCCATGACGTAGCGGGGCTGCTTCTTGAACAGCGACGACCCGGGGAAGATGGCGAACCGGGCGCCGCGGCCGCCCAGGTACTCGTGCTTCTCGGGGTCCTTGAGCCCGATGTGCGACAGCAGTCCGGCCAGCAGCGAGATGTGCACGTTGCGGGGGTCGGGGGCCGCGGTGTTGAGCGTGATGCCCATGGTGCGGGCGACCTGCTTGAGCTGGCCGTAGATGTCCTGCCACTCGCGGACGCGCAGGTAGTTGAGGAACTCGGTGCGGCACAGCCGGCGGAACTGGTTGCCCGACAGCTCCCGCTGCTTCTCCTGCAGGTGGTTCCACAGGTTGAGGTAGGCGAGGAAGTCGGACTCCTTGTCGGCGAAGCGCGCGTGCATCTCGGCGGCGGCCTGCTGCTTGTCGACGGGCCGCTCGCGCGGGTCCTGGATGGACAGCGCGGCCGCGATGATCATGACCTCGCGCACGCACCCGTTCTCCTCGGCCGCGAGGACCATGCGGCCCAGTCGGGGGTCGACCGGGAGCTGGGCCAGCTTGCGGCCGAGCGGGGTGAGGCGGTGGCGCGGGTCGGCCGCCTCGGGGTCGAGCGCCCCCAGCTCCTGGAGCAGGTGGACGCCGTCCTTGATCTGGCGGTGGTCGGGGCCCTCGACGAACGGGAACGCCGCGATGTCGCCCAGGCCCAGCGCGGCCATCTGCAGGATGACCGACGCGAGGTTGGTGCGCAGGATCTCCGGATCGGTGAACTCCGGGCGGGAGAGGAAGTCCTCCTCGGAGTACAGCCGGATGCAGATGCCCTCGGCGACGCGGCCGCAGCGCCCCTTGCGCTGGTTGGCCGACGCCTGCGACACGGCCTCGATGGGCAGCCGCTGCACCTTGGTGCGGTGGCTGTAGCGGGAGATGCGGGCGGTGCCGGGGTCGATGACGTAGCGGATGCCCGGGACGGTCAGCGAGGTCTCGGCGACGTTGGTGGCGAGGACGACCCGGCGGCCCCGGTGCGCGGTGAAGACGCGGTGCTGCTCGGCGGCGGAGAGCCGGGCGTACAGCGGGAGGATCTCGGTGTCGGCCAGGCGCTGCTTCTCCAGCGCCTCGGCGGTGTCGCGGATCTCGCGCTCGCCGCTGAGGAACACCAGGATGTCGCCGGTCCCCTCGCCGCGCAGCTCGTCGACCGCGTCGCAGATGGCCTGCACCTGGTCGCGGTCGTCGCCGGGGCGGTCGGGGTCGGCGCCGTCGGCGGGGTCGGCGTCGATCGGGCGGTAGCGCACCTCGACGGGGTAGGTCCGGCCGGAGACCTCGACGATCGGGGCGTCGCCGAAGTGCCGGGAGAACCGCTCGGGGTCGATGGTGGCCGAGGTGATGACGACCTTGAGCTCGGGCCGGCGGGGCAGCAGCTGCTTGATGTAGCCGAGCAGGAAGTCGATGTTGAGGCTGCGCTCGTGGGCCTCGTCGATGATGAGGGTGTCGTAGCGGCGCAGCATCCGGTCCTGCTGGATCTCGGCGAGCAGGATGCCGTCGGTCATGACCTTGACCAGGGTGTCGTCGCCGGAGTGGTCGGTGAACCGGACCTTGTAGCCGACGGCCTCGCCCAGGGGCGAGGCGAGCTCCTCGGCGATGCGCTCGGCGACGGTGCGCGCGGCGATGCGGCGGGGCTGGGTGTGCCCGATGGCGCCCTGCACGCCGCGGCCCAGCTCCATGCAGATCTTGGGCAGCTGGGTGGTCTTGCCCGACCCGGTCTCGCCGGCGACGATCACCACCTGGTGGTCGCGGATGGCCTCGGCGATGTCGTCGCGGCGCCGGCTCACCGGGAGGGCGTCGGGGTAGGTGATGCGCGGGACGGCGGCGCGGCGGCGGTCGACGCGCGCCCGCGCCTGGTCGAGCGCCTCGGTGACCTCGGCGACGGCGGCCGCGCGGCGGCGGTCGTCGCCGATCTTCTGCAGACCGTCGATACGCCGCCGCAGCCGATGCCGGTCGGTGAGCATCAGCCCCGAAAGGCGTGCGCGGAGGTCGGACAGCGGTGATCTGGCGGGCGACGTTTTCATACCGGGTTCCAGCATATGAGCGCGGGCAAGCGGTTTTCGCCGGGGCGGGGCCGGGCGCGGCGGGTCAGCCGGCCCCGGGCACCAGGCCGAGCGCGGGCAGGATGGCCTGGTCCACGATGGCGTCGATGTGGGCGTCGTCGGGCAGCCGGGAGTGGTCCATGCCGTGCTTGATGATGAGCGCCTCCCCGATGTCGAGGACGACCGGGGTGAGCCGCGCCGGGTCGAACGCGCCGTGCCCGGCGTAGTGGTACAGGACGGTCTGGGTGAACCGGCCGCCGCGCTCGCCGAAGACCCGGGAGTACACGGCCTCGACCAGTTCGGGGTTGCGGTCGCGCGCGGTCACGACCTCGGCCACCGCGCGCGCCCCGAGGGTGGACATCCAGTCGCGCATCATCCGCAGCGCCCGCACCAGGTCGCCGCGCAGGTCGTCGGAGGACGGCGAGGGCTCCTCCTGCGGGAACACGCGTAGGAAGGCGTCGACGAGGATCTCCTCCGTCGAGGACCAGCGCCGGTAGAGGGAGGTCTTGGCGGTGGCCGCCCGCCGGGCGATGCCCTCCATCGTCATGCGGTCGACGCCGACCGCCAGCAGCTCCTCGATCGCCGCCTCGTGGATGGCGCGCACCAGTTCCTCGCCGCGCCGCCGCGTCGCGCCGGGCCGCCGTGCCGCGCCGTCGTCATTCACTCGTCCGCCACCCCTTGGATACGTTCTCGTATCTTAAGATGCCCATCTTGAGATACGCATCCGTTTCTTATGATGCTATCTTAGCTACGCAAGCGTTTCTTAACGCGCGTCCGCCGTTCCGCGGACGCCCTCGGAAAGGTACCTCCGCATGCCCCCCTCATCCGCCGCGGCACCCCCCGGTGCCCTGACCGTCGCCGAGCGGTCCCTCGCCCCCGACCTCGCCCGCGGCGTCATGCTGCTGGTCATCGCGGTCGTCCACGCGCACATCCTGCACGGCCTCGCCCACGGCGGCGCCGCCCCGACGGGCCTGGCCGACACCACCACCGCGGTCGTCGTCCTCGCCTTCGGCGAGGGCCGCGGCTACCCGATGTTCGCCGCCCTCTTCGGCTACGGACTCGCCAGCGTGTACGCGCGCCGGACCGCCCGGGGCGACACGTGGCCGGCCGCCCGCTCCCTGATCCGCCGCCGCGGGCGCTGGCTGTTCGTGTTCGGCATCCTGCACACCCTGCTGCTGTTCTTCGGCGACATCCTCGCCGTCTACGGCCTGATCGCCCTGATGTTCGCCGGGATGCTGGTCCGCACCGACCGCCGCCTGCTCGTCTGGGGCGCCGTGTGGGCCGTCGCCGGCACCGGCCTCTACTCGGTCGTCAACAACCTGCTGGTGGCCGGCGTCGAGGGCGACACCCAGGTCCTGGCGCACCCCCTGACCGACATCGCCACCCGGGCGATGACCTGGCCGGGCATGGCGCCCCTGCTGCTCATCACGTCGGTGTTCCCGTTCCTCGTGGGCATCTGGGCGGCGCGCCGCGACGTCCTCACCGCGCCGGACCGCAACCGCGCGCTGCTGGTGCGCACGGCGGCCATCGGCATCCCCGTCGGCGTCATCGGCGGCCTGCCCTACGCGCTCATCTCGGCCGGCGTGTGGGCCGGCGGGACCGGCGCGGCGACGGCCACCGGGTGGCTGTTCATGCTCACCGGCTACGCGGGCGGGTTCGGCTACGCCGCCCTCATCGCCCTGATCGCGGCCCGGATGGGCGCGCGGCGCGGCCCGGTGGCCAGGGCGCTGGCCGCGTGCGGGGAGCGGTCGATGACCTCCTACCTGCTCCAGTCCGTCGCCTGGATCGTGCTCTTCGCCCCCTACGTGCTCGACCTCGCGGTGCGCGTCAGCGGGACGGCCGCGGTGGCGATGGGCGTCGGGGTGTGGCTGGCGACGGTGGTGCTCGCCGACGTGCTGCGCCGGACCGGCGTCCGCGGACCGGCCGAGTCGGCGCTGCGCCGCCTCACCTACGGCCCCCGGCACGCGGCGCCGGCGGCCGGCCGGCCGGCGGCGGGTCAGCCCGCGGGGCGCCGGTAGGCCAGGTACACCACGCCCGAACCGAACACCCGGGTGTCCACGAGTTCCAGCCCGTAGCCGCGCTCCAGCGGCGGGAACAGCGGGGTACCACCGCCCAGCACCACCGGGTGCACGAACAGCCGGAACTCGTCGACCAGGTCGAGCCGGAGGAACGACGCCGCCAGCCTCGGCCCGCCGAGGTCCATGTCGCCCCCCGGCTCGGCCTTGAGCCGGGCGACCTCGCCGAGGAGGTCGCCCCGGACCAGCCGGGAGTTCCACCCGACCTCGGTCAGGGTCGTGGAGAACACCACCTTGGGCAGCGCGCACCACACGCGGGCGAACTCGCGGTCGGCCTCGCCGGCGGCGGGGTCGTCGCGCACCGCCGGCCAGTACCCGGCCATGTTCTCGTAGAGGCCGCGGCCGTACAGCGAGGTGTCGTAGGCCCGGGCCTGCTCGTTGTGGAAGGCCATCAGCTCGTCGTCGGGCCGCGACCACTCCAGGCCCCCGTCGCGGTCCTCGACGTAGCCGTCGAGCGACACCCCGAGGGAGTAGACGACGCTCCTCACGGGGCCTCCCCCGCGCGGTCGGCGGCGTCGGCCAGGGCGCGGAAGAGCAGCGCGGTGGACGCCGCGCCGGGGTCCTCGTGGCCGGTGGAGCGGTCGCCCAGGTAGGAGGCGCGGCCCTTGCGGGCCCGCATCGGCACGGTGGCGCGGGCCCCTTCGGCCGCGGCGTCGGCCGCGGCCCGGGCGGCCGCGGCGAGGTCGGCGCCCTCGGCCGCGCCGGCGCACAGCGCCTCGACGGCCGGCGCGAACGCGTCGACCATGGTCTTGTCGCCGGGCGCGGCGCCGCCCAGGGCCCGCACCCCGTCGAGCCCGGCCGTGAGGGCGTCGGCGACCTCGGTCGGTCCGGGCGCGGCCCCGGCGAGGTCGCGGCCCGCCGCGCGCAGCGCCGTGCCGTACAGCGGGCCCGATGCCCCGCCCACCTTGGAGATCAGCGCGGCGCCCGCGCGCACCAGCACCTCGCCGGGGGTGGTGGAGCCGTCGTCGGCGAGGGCGTCGCGCACCGCGGTGAACCCGCGGTCGAGGTTGGCGCCGTGGTCGCCGTCGCCGATGGCGGAGTCGAGTTCGGTGAGCCGGTCGCGTTCGGCGGTGACGGCGGCGGCCATGGCGGCCAGCCAGGAGCGGGCGAGGTCGGCGTCCACGGGTCCTCCAGGATCGGGGCGGATCGGGCGGGTCAGACGCCCCAGCGCAGGGCCGGGGTGTCGACGGGGGCGTCCCACAGGTCGAGGAAGCCGTCCTCGGCGGTGCACACGGTCAGCGAGCACCCCGCCATGTCGAGACTGGTCACGTAGTCGCCGACGAGGTTGCGCGCGATGCGCACGCCGCGGTCGGCGAGCCGCGCCGCGACCTCGCCGTACACCAGGTAGAGCTCGCTGAGCGGGGTGCCGCCCAGCCCGTTGACCACCACGATGACCTCGCGGCCCCGCTCGACCGGCCGGTCGTCGAGGACGGCGTCGACCATGCCCCGGACGATCTCGCGCGCCGGGCGCAGCTTCTCGCGGCGCCGGCCGGGCTCGCCGTGGATGCCCACGCCGACCTCGATCTCGTCCTCGGGCAGGTCGAACCCGGGCCGGCCGGCCGCGGGGGTGGTGCCGGCGGTCAGGGCCACCGCGAAGGACCGCGACGCGGCGTCGACCCGCCGGCCGGTGTCGGCGACCGCGGCGAGGTCGCCGCCGCGCGCCGCGGCCGCGCCGGCGATCTTCTCGACCAGCAGGGTTGCGCCGGTGCCGCGCCGCCCGGCGGTGAAGGTGGAGTCGCGCACCGCGACGTCGTCGTCGACGAGCACGGTCTCGACCCGCAGCCCCTCGTCGGCGGCGAGTTCGGCGGCGAGCCGGAAGTTCATGACGTCGCCGGTGTAGTTCTTCACGACCAGCACCGTCCCCGCCCCGGAGTCGGCGGCGCGCACGGCGGCCAGGACCTGGTCGGGCACCGGCGAGGTGAAGACCTCGCCCGGGCAGGCGGCGTCGAGCATGCCCGCGCCGACGAAGCCGGTGTGCAGCGGCTCGTGCCCGGACCCGCCGCCCGACACCAGGCCCACCTTGCCGGGCACGGCGCCCCCGGCGCGGGTGACGACGCGCGTGGCGGGGTCGACGGAGAGCCCGGGGTGGGCGGCGGCGAAGCCGGCGAGCGCGTCGTCGAGGAAGGAGTCGGCGGAGTTGAGGAACTTCTTCATGGTCGGACTCCCTCGGTGGTGGCGCCGCGGGCCGCACCGGCCGGACGACGCGTGGGGCGCACGTGACTCCCGTCACTCCGGACGCGTACCCCGTAGCCTAGTCACTCATGGAGACACGCGTCGGAATCGTCCTCGTGTCGCACAGCCGGCGGCTCGCCGAAGGCCTGTGCGACCTGCTCGGCCAGCTCGGCTCGGACCCCGGCGCGGTGGCCGCCGCCGGCGGGACCGAGGACGGCGGCATCGGGACCAGCGCCGACCTCGTGCGCGCCGCCCTCGCGCGCGTCGACCACGGGGCGGGGGTGGTGGTGCTGGCCGACATCGGCAGCGCCGTGCTCACCGCGCGCCTGGTCCTGGAGGACGGCGCGGCCGCCGGCGCGGTCCTCGTGGACGCGCCGTTCGTGGAGGGGGCGGTGGCGGCGGCCGTCACCGCCGCCTCGGGCGCCGGCGCGGCCGAGGTCGCCGCCGCCGCCCGCGAGGCCCGCGGCATCCCGAAGTTCCCCGAGGCGTCCGGCTGACAGGGGCGCCCGGCCGGCGGAGGCGTCCGGCCGGCAGCGGGGCGGGCGCCGGCCCGCCCCGGCGCCGTCAGGCCGGGAAGTACCGGTCGTACAGGTCGTGGGCGGGCCACGACTCCACCTGGCGCGAGGCCGTCCACAGCAGGCCGTCGATCGCCGAGTAGCTCAGCCCCGAGGGGTCGTCGCGCTGGTTGAACAGCACGGCCCAGCTCTTGCCGTCGTGGGTGCGCACCATCCGCGTCGAGGTGCCGTCGAGGCTGCCGTCGTGCCAGGTGTTGCGGCCGCCCCCGCTGACCGGGCGCACCATCCAGCCCATGCCGTAGTACCAGCCGCCGGCGTTGACACCGGTCTCCGGTGCGGCGAACGCCGCGGCGAGGGAGTCGGCCGAGAGCAGGCCGGGGGCGTCGTAGGCGGCGGCGAACCGCACCAGGTCGACCGCCGAGGACAGCCAGGCGCCGCCCGCGTCGCGGGTCTCCAGCCGGAAGGAGCCGTAGGGGCGGGGCACCGTGCGCCCGGAGTCGTCCAGGACGGTGCGGGCGCTGTACTGGGAGAAGTACGGCACCTCCGTGGGGGCGGCCTGCTCGGCGAGGGAGCGGCCGAGGCGCATGCGGGTGATGCCGAGCGGGGCGAGCACCTCGCGCTTGACGAACGCCTCGTAGGACTCGCCGGTGACCGCCTCGATGACCGCGCCGAGCAGGAGGTAGCCGTAGTTGGCGTAGGCGTAGGTCGTCCCCGGGTCGTGGTCGAGGGCGAACCCGGCGCCGAAGGCGATGACCTGCCGCTCGCTCAGCGGCAGCGGCACGCCCAGCGTGCGGGCGGCCTCGGCGTCGCGGTAGGTGATGTCGGGCGTGATGGCGCGGTCCCAGCCGCCCAGGTGCTGGAGCAGGCGGCGGACGGTGATGCGGGGCAGGCGCTCGTCGGCGGTGCCGGC
Organism: Nocardiopsis trehalosi NBRC 14201; assembly: GCF_001552555.1. Classification (GTDB taxonomy): domain Bacteria; phylum Actinomycetota; class Actinomycetes; order Streptosporangiales; family Streptosporangiaceae; genus Nocardiopsis_B; species Nocardiopsis_B trehalosi. Next base: position 14,395 of record NZ_BCRK01000153.1, read on the forward strand.
CGCCGGGGTGAGGTCGATCAGGTCGACCACGCGGGCGTCGAGATCGAGGGCGCCGCGCTCGGCGAGGAGCAGGACGGCCGTCGCGGTGACGGGCTTGCTCAGGCTGGCGATGCGGAACAGCGCGGTGGGGCCCGGCCGCAGCGTGTCGTCGGCGGTCCAGGCGTAGGAGCGGGCGCACACGAGCCGGCCCCGGTAGGTCACCGCGAGCTGGGCGGCGGGGATGCCGCGCTCCTGCATGAACGTCTTCATGGTGGTGTCGAACGGGGCGAGGGAGGCCGCCGACGTCCCGCCCTGGCGCCATGACCGCTCCGCCGCCCGCGCCGCCGGGGCGCCGAGGACGGTCCCGCCCGCGAGCGCCGCGCCGAGTCCGGCGCCGCCCGCGAGCCTGCCGAATCCGCGCCGGCTCAGCCCTGTGTCGGTCATCCGCCGTCCTCTCCTCCGCTGCTCGGTGCTCCGGCCCGGCCCGGCGCGCGCGCCGGGCCGGAGCGTCCGACGCACGCGGCCGCCCGCCGGTTCCGCGCCGGTCCGGACCCGCCGCGACCGGCGGCCGC
>NZ_BCRK01000154.1 GCF_001552555.1 Nocardiopsis trehalosi NBRC 14201
CCCCCCCGCCCCCGCCGCTCCCGGGCCCTCGGATGGGTCCGGGAACGGCGCTCGGGTCAGGACGCGACGAGGCGAACGGGCCATGTCAGCAGGGGACCGTCCGGGTGCCAGTCGAGGTAGAAGAAGATCCCGCACCGGTCGACGTCGATGAGCGGGCCCCAGAGGTTGGTCACGGCCTCGATGAGCCGGAGGCCGCGCCCTCCTTCGGCGGTGGGGCAGGCGTCCACGATGTGCGGCACCGTATCGACCGCGCCGGAGTCCTCGCACTGCACGTAGATCCACCACGGCCCGGTCGTCACGTCCAACGTGAAGGTGGGTCCGGCGCCGTGCGTGAACACGTTCGTCGCCGCCTTCGACACCGCGAGGACGGCGGCCGCCGCCATCTCGCCGGGCACGGCCGGCGGAGCGGGAAGGATCGCGGTCAACCAGGCGCGGGCCGCCGCGATGTTCGCGGGCGCCGCGTCGAAGGTCCGCCGGAAATGGCGCTGGGCGGTCATGTCCCGCACCCCCGGCAGACGTGGCGGCGGGGACGGCGCTGCCCCGCGCGGAACAGATACGGGCGAATGCGCCCCCGTGTTTTCACTGCAGTCTCTTTCACCACTGCCTCCGAGTGAACTGGTGGCCGTTGCCCCGCGAATATCGGCCGCCCGGGGCCTGGACTCCACCCTTGCTCCACCCCTCCCTACCTGCCATCGAAGTCACACTTCCCGATCAGATTCAAGGAACGGGTGGACGATGCGCCCACTCAGGGTGGAACCTTGTGGCATGCGCGAGAACGTTGACGCCAGGTGGGCTCGATGGGGTGACGAACTTCGCCGTTATCGCCGACTGGCGGAACTGTCGCAGACCGAACTCGGCGACAAAGTGCACCTTTCCAAGTCGATGATGTCCGGCCTGGAGAGGGGAACAAGAAACCCGAAGCGGTCGCTTTCCGAATCTCTGGACGCTCATCTTTCCACCGGAGGCGCTCTCACGCGCCTATGGGCAGAACTCACCCAGCAGAGAAGCGTCCCGGAGTGGTTCGCCGATGCGGTGCTTCTGGAGCGCCGCGCATCGGAGATACGGCAATGGCAACCGTTTCTCGTCCCCGGCCTGCTGCAGACCGCGGACTACGCGCGCGCGATCGTTCGTGCCTGGCATCTTCTCGACGGAGAGGACGAAGTCGAGCGCCTTGTCGAGTCTCGGATCGCGCGGCTTCCCGCGATCACCCGTGGACGGCGGCCCCTCCTGTGGTTCGTGGTGGCCGCCCGGGCGTTCGACCTTCCATTGGATGAGAAGATCCGGAAGGAGCAGTACCAGCAGATCATCGACCTCGTAGAAGCGGGTGTGATCAGGTTCCAGGTACTCGGCCACGATGTCCTGGGGCCGGGCCCCACACCGCCATTCCAGGTCTTCACGTTGGACGTGGGAGACGTGGTCTACACGGAGCACAGCGACGGCGGAGTCGTCATCGACTCCCCACCCGCGCGCGTCCGCTTCCTCGGGTCCACGATCTACGGGGCGATGCAGGCCGCTGCGATGGGCTGCGACACATCAGTGAAGTGGCTGAAGGAGTTGACGGTATGACCGGTGAATGGAAGAAGAGCAGCTACAGCGGCGGCAACGGCGGCGACTGTGTCGAGTGCCGCACGCCCGACGGTGTTCGGGTGGAGGTGCGCGATTCGGTCCATCCCGGACTGGCGCGGTTGGCGTTCCCCAAGGCCGAGTGGCATGCACTGATCGCCGACGCCGACCGGATGTAGCCATCTCGCACGAGCGCGGCCCCGGTCCCCTCTGCCGGGGGCTGGGGCCGCGTGGTTCCGGGGGCGGGCCGGCCACCCAGGGCGGGTCAGCTGACCAGGGTGGTGGCGAGGCGGGCCAGTTCGGCCTCGGGGTCGGCGGTGAGGCCGGTGTGGATGGGGCCGGGCTGGACGATGGTCGAGCGCGGCGCCGTCAGCCAGCGGAACCGCCGGCCGGCGTCCTCGGCGCCGGCCGCGCCCGCCTCCGGGCCGCCCCGGCACACCAGCTCCACCGCCTCCAGGGCGCGGCGCACCCCGCCGACGTCGACGCCGGTGTCCAGCGCCAGCAGCCGGTCGGCGTCGAGCACGCACCGCGCGCCGAGGAACGACCGCGCCTTGCAGTAGACGATGACGCCCGCGTTGACCTGCTCGCCCCGCTCCAGTCGCGGCACCACCCGGACCACGGCGTACTCGAAGACGTCCCGGCTCATCGCGCCACCTCCGGCAGCCACCCCGTGCCCGCGACCCGCGCCCGCAGGTGGTCGACGTAGGCGTCGCGCACCTCCGCGACCGACCCGAACCCCGGTTCGTCGGCCAGCCACACCTCGGGGACGAGGTCCACCACCGCGCGCAGCAGCTCCTCGGTGACCCGCCCGCGCAGGTCGGCGTCGGCGCCCGCCAGGTCCGGCGCGGCGCCCGCCATGACGTGGTCGGTGGCGTCGTAGCGGCGCTCGGCCGCCTTCGCGGCGCCCGGCCAGTTGTGGTGGAAGATCAGCGACGCCCCGTGGTCGATGAGGAACGGGGCGCCGTTCCACACCAGCATGTTGGGGTTGCGCCAGGTGCGGTCGACGTTGCCGATGAGCGCGTCGAACCAGAGCACGCGCCCGGCGAGGTCCGGGCCGACGTCGTACACGAGGGGGTCGAAGGCGAGCGCGCCCGGCAGGTAGTCCATGCCGAGGTTGCGGCCGCCACTGGCCTTCAGCAGCTCCTGCACCTCGAAGTCGGGTTCGCCGCGCCCGATGACCGGGTCGATCCCGGCCACCACCAGCTCGGGCACCGGCAGGCCCAGCGCCCGGCCCAGCTCGCCCGCGACGACCTCGGCGACGAGCGTCTTGCGCCCCTGCCCGGCCCCCACGAACTTCACGACGTACATCCCCAGATCGTCCGCCTCCACCAGCCCGGGGAGCGAACCCCCTTCGCGCAGGGGCAGCACGTACCGCGTCGCGGTCACCTCTCGTAGCACGCCGATCAGCATAGGGGCGGCGGGTGCACTACCGTACCGGCCATGCCCACCGACGACTCCGCGTTCGCCGACCGCGTCGCCGCCGCCCTCGCCGGTCTCGGCGGGGTGCGCGCGGTGGCCCTCGGCGGCTCGCGCGCCACCGGCCGCCACACCCCCGACAGCGACTGGGACTTCTCGCTCTACTACCGGGGCGGCTTCGACCCGGAGTCGCTGCGCTCCACCGGCTGGGCGGGGCACATCGCCCCCATCGGCGGGTGGGGCGGCGGCGTGTTCAACGGGGGCGCGTGGCTGGAGGTGGAGGGGCGCCGGGTCGACGTCCACTACCGCGACCTGGACGACGTCGAGTACCGCCTCGCCGAGGCCCGCGCCGGGCGGTTCCACGTCGAGCGGCTGCTGTTCCACCTGGCCGGCATCCCGAGCTACCTGCCGGTCGCCGAACTCGCCGCCGGCGAGGTGCTGCGCGGCGACCTGCCCCGCCCGGAGTTCCCCGACGCGCTGCGCCGGACCGCCCCGGACGTGTGGTGGGACCAGACCCGGCTGACCCTGGACTACGCGCGCGCCGCCCACGCCGCGCGCGGCCACCTGACCGACACGGCGGGCGCGGTCGCGGTCGCCGCGGCCTGCGCGGCGCACGCGGTGCTGGCCGCCCGCGCCACCTGGGTCACCAACGAGAAGCGGCTGCTGGACGACGCCGGGCTGCGCGGGGTCGACACCCTGCTGGCCGGGCTCGACTCCGAACCGCCCACCCTGATGGCCGGGGTCGACGCCGCCGCCGGACTGCTGGGTGCGGCCGTGGACGAGGCGCGCGGCGGCTGAGCCCGCCCTTACGGCGCGACCCTGGCGTACGGGCGAGCGTGGAAGCCCCGCACCGGGCCGTGCGCTCCCGGCGCCCGGTGCGCGTCGCGTGGGCGCGCGCCGCCGAAAGGCCCGCGCCCACGGCGCTCCCGCCCCTGGTAGGTGGCTTTCCGGGGTGCTCCCGGAGCGGCGCACCGGGCCCGGGCCGGTTCGCGGACGCGGCCTGGCCCGCGCGCCCGGCCCCGGGCCCCGGGCGGGTGTGCCGTCGGGCGGCCCCGCGCTCAGTCGCGGCCGCCGCCACGACGAGGGCGGCGATCACCGCGACGAGCCGGCCGTCCCAGGAGGCGGCCCTGTGCCTGGGCCCATCGCTTCCCGGGCCGGTGCTCCCCCAGCGGCCTCAGAGGTCCTCGGGCATGTCCGTCATCCCGTTGAGCAGGGGGACGAGCTGCTCCTCCTCGTAGTCGAGGTGGGCCTCCAGTTCCCGGGTGAGCCGGTCCAACTCCGTGCCGATCTCCGCCGTGCCACCCTCCCCCGAGCGCTCCGACCCGGCCAGGGCCCGGATTCGGGCGAGGAGGCGGCCCACCACCCGGTGCTCCCGCCTCAACCGGTCGATGACACCGGCAAGCTCGGGGCGCAAGCCGCCCAAGTGCGGAAAGAGGACGTCGTCCTCGCCGCTGTGGTGGGCGTGCAGGGCGTCGCAGAACGTCAGGCAGTGCTCCCGCAGGTCGGGCGCGCGCACCGTGCCGTTCCGCAGAGCCGTGAGGTCACGGCGGAACGTGTCGTGCAACTTCACCAGCTCATCGCCCCAGGCGATCGCGCGCTCCCGGGGGGCGTCCCCTGCGCCGCTCACATCGCCTCCTTCACAGCCGGGGCCGGCTTGCGGTCGAGTGCGCCGTGGGAGAAGGCGAACACCGCAGCGACCAGGGCGGCGGCCGCCGCGGCGGCGAAGCTCCACCCTGGCCCCGCGGTCGGCAGCACCGCCGCCGTCACCGCGCCGGCGAGACTGCTTCCGACCACCCTGACGAGCGCGTTCACACCGCCCGCCGCCGCCGTCTTCGCGGGCTCCACGTGCTCGACCGCCATCGTCCCGAGCGCGGCGTATCCGAGTCCCATCCCCAGGCCGAGGACGGCCGTCGCGCCGTAGATCGCCGTCGGTGATCCGTACGCGGCGCCGAGTCCGAGTGCCGCGGCGACCACGGTCGACGCCCCCGCGCCCACCAGGGACGACGCAGCGAACCGACGCATCAGGAGACCCGCCGGCAGCGAGACCGCCGTCATCATGAGTGCCGCCGGCAGCAGGTAGAGGCCGACCTGGAGCACCGAGGCGCCGAGTCCGGACTGGGCCACGGACGACAACGTGGTGATGGTGCAGAACAGGGAGAACCCCAAGAGCAGCGAGGCCACCGAAGCCCCGACGGTGCCCGGGTGCAGCAGCATCGGTATCTCCACGAGAGGCGCTGCGGCGCGCCGGGCCGACAGCACCCAGGCGGCGAGCAGGACGGCGGCAGCCGCCAGCAGACCGAGCGTCGGGACGGAGGCCCAGCCCCAGGACGCCCCCTTGCTGACGGCCAGCAGCAGGCACACCAGCCAGGCTGCCATCAGCACGGTGCCCGCGAGGTCGGGGCGCGCTCCGGTCGGCGGCAGGGGGGACTCGCGGACACACACGGCGATGAGGGCCGCCGCCGCAGCGGCAAGCCCCGCCAGCGTCCAGAACAAGACCTGGTAACCGTCTCCGACCACCCCCGCGAGGATCATGCCGCCCCCGCTGCCGACACCCATCATGGCGCTGAGCACGCCGATCGCCGTGGGCAGTCGATCTCGCGGCGTCTCCTGCCGGACGATCCCGATGGCCAGAGGCAGCAGGGGCGCAGCCATGCCTTGGAGGATCCGGCCGGCGATGACGCCGGCGACCGTGGTGGCCAAGGCGGCGGCGACCGATCCGGTGACCAGGAGGCCGAGGGAGGCCAGGGCCATGCGCCGCCTGCCGTACAGGTCACCGAGACGCGACAGCAGGGGGATGGAGACGGCCCCGGAGAGCAGGGCCGCGGTCAGCGTCCAGGACGGGGTGGACAGTGGTGCGTCCAGTTCGCGCTGGAGCGCGGGGAGCACCGGAACCACGACCGTCATCTGCATGGTGCCGACGGCCACACCGAACGCGAGTACGCCCACGACCGTCCACGGCGAGTTTTTATACATGTATATAAATTAGCATGGCGGAATGCAGACGCGTGCGGGACGACCGCCCCGGATATCGAAGACGGACATCATCGCCGCGGCCCACCGCGTCATCGACGCGGAGGGGACTCCGGCCCTGACCATGCGCAGGCTGGCCCGCGAGGTGGGCGCGACCCCGATGGCGCTGTACCACCACGTGCGCGATAAGGACGAACTGCTGCTCCTGCTCCTCGACGACTACGCCGCCGGCGTACCACGGCCGGAGCCGCCGACCGGGGCCACCCCGGCCGAGCGGATCGTGGCCGCATCCGTCGCCATGTACGAGGCGCTCAGGGGCGTGCCGTGGCTTGTCGATGTGCTCGCGTCTGACGACCTGATGTCGGTCCACGCCCTGTGGTACCCGGAGGAGGTCATCGACGCGGCCGCCGAGGCGGGCCTCTCGGCCGAGGAGGCCGTGGACGCGTACCGGATCATCTGGCACTACACCGTGGGCGACATCACCGTGCGGACGGGCGCCGCACGCCGGCGCGAGGACGACAGGCCGACGCACCGGGGCCGGGTGTTCGAGCACCTCGACGCGGCCCGGCTTCCGCGCCTGGCCGCGTTCGGCGCCCGCTGGGAAGAGGTGACCGTCCGGGACACCTACGCCCGGGGGGTGGAGGCGCTGGTACGCGGGCTGCTGGCGTCCTGACCCGTCCGCCGGTCGGCACCGGCCCTCTGACGCCAGCATGCCCCGCCGGGCGGGGCCGCCGCCAGAGCTGTCGGTGGGCAGCACCGGTTCGGCGGCGCCGCTCTTGGACGAACTGGCGGAGGCGGCGCGCGCCGGTCGGGCGCGGACGCGTGCCGGGAGGTCATGGAGCGCGTCGGCGGGAACGTCCGCGCGGGGTTGGCCTATGCCGCCCAGGGCGGTGTCCGGGTGCGCCTGTCCGGTGAGGACGGCAACGGGCGGCGCGTTGTGGGCTCCGGACGGCGGCGGGTGGGGGGAGTGGTCCGTCGTGCCGGCAGTCCGTCGATGGTCTGCCCGCATGGGTGGTGGGGGCGCTCGATGGTGCGGCGATGCTGTCGCAGCCGTACACGCGGCTGGCGTTCACCCGGGCCGTCGCCGCGGCGCCGCTCATCCACGTCACGGTTCACCGGTTGAGGGACGGCGCACTGGTGGGGTGGTTCGCCATCGACCCGCTGCCTGCCGCAGCCGGGTATCCGATACAGCGTCCTCCCTGCGAACATGACGCCGTTGGAATGGTCGGATGCCCCCATCCCGGCCGGGAACGGGGCGGCCGCCCCTCTCGAACCGCAACAGGACGGGCGTCCCGACCTGGACGAGGTCTCGCAGCTGGTCGATGAGCGGTCGATCTTCCTGTTGGCCATGGCGCCGGGGGTGGACCCCTCCCGCCTGGTCGACACGGTCACCCGGCACTGCGCGCAGCGGCCGGTCATCGTGGTGGCGTCCCAACCCGAGCAGGTCGGTGTCATCAGCGGGTCGGGCATCGCGACGGGCGGATGGATCGGGTCCCTCGCGGACGCGGCGCGGTGGTCCCCGGCTGCCGCCGTGGACGGAGGCCACACATGGATGGTGGTGCACCGCGGCCAACCCGGCGCCGCCATCGCGTCGTATGTGGCTGTCGGCGTCCACGTCCTCGCGTCGGGGGCGCAGCGGCACACGCACATCGCCCGGGCCGAAGCCCTCGACGCCCGCGGCGTGCTGGCGTGGGACCCGGTCTACGCCGCGCGCGATCCGCGGCGTTTCGCCTACCCGGGGCTGCCGACCAACCCGGTGCTGCACTACGGCCGGTCGGCGCCCGTGCATGACACGGCGATCGGTGGAGCTGAGGCGCGCGGTGAACGGCATACCAGCGGCGGGGTGTACGACGAGGCGTTGTACCTGGCGCGGCAGCGGCCGCTCCTCGGCTGGCTGCCTCTGGCGCCCGTGTTCGAGCCGACGTTCGAGGTCACGCCGTCCCTGAGGCGACGGGACGCCTGGGCGTGTGCTTCGGGTGCGGCGACGACAGCCCGGTGGGGGCACAGCCGGTGACGTCGATCCGTCACGTGTCCTGTCGCGGGGTGCAGGCCGGGCGCACGTGGTCGAGCACCACGGTGCTGACGCTGTACCGGTTCGATGCCGCAGGAAACGCCACCCGGCTCGGAGAGATCACCGGTTCCTCGTACCGGGGGTACGGGGTCCGGTTCGCCTTCGGGTGACGGCCACGGACATCACGGTGGAGTCCACGGAGTGGGATCGGTCGGTCACCGTAAGGCGCCGGTGGTCAGACGGGGTGGTGCCCGGCGCCCTCCAGCAGCGCCTTGGCGCCGCGGACCTCGCGGAGCACGTCCGGGCGCAGGGTGCGGCGCAGCAGCGCCTCCAGGGGGCGGCCCGCCACCGAGGGGAAGCCGAGTTCGATCATGCGCTCCACCCGGACACCGCCGTCGACCGGCGTGCACGCGAAGCTCGCCCGGAACGTGGAGAACCGCCGCACCAGCCGGTTGGCGGGCAGCGGGGCGTAGGACGCGTCGACCCGGACCCCCGGCGTCAGCACCATCCGCGACACCACCCGGGGCCCGGGGCCGGGCAGGCCCGGCAGCCGCGAGGCGAACCGGAAGTCGGTGGTGTCGCCGTCGCGGCGCACCCAGTCGATCGGGCCCAGCTTGGCGTCGATGAGGGCGTAGCGCCCGGGGTCCATGACCAGGCCCAGGAACTCGTCGGGCGTACACCGGATCGTCTCCCGCACCGTCACACTCACCATGGAAAGAGAGTACTCTCTCACTATGGCGAGGACAACACCCGGCGCGACCCGGCAGCGCCTGCTGGACGAGGCGCTGCGACTCTTCTCCACCCGCGGCTACGACGCCACGACGGTGGCCGACATCCAGGTGGCCGCCGGCCTCGCCCCCGGGTCGGGCGCGCTGTACAAGCACTTCGCCTCCAAGGAGGCGGTGCTGCACGAGGCGGTCCGCCGCAACCTGGCCGCCATGGCGCGCGAGCACGCCGGCGCCCTGGACGACCTGCCCGCCGACCCGCGCGCCGCGCTGCGGACGATGGCCCGTGCCGTATGGGGCGTCCTGGCCGCCGACCGCGACCTGGTCCGGGTGATGATCCGCGAGTTCGGCGGGTTCCCCGACCTGTTCGAGGCCATGTGGCGCGGCGTGGTCGACCACCTCTACCGGGCGTGCGCCGCGTGGGTCGCCGACCTGCGCGACCAGGGCCGGTCCGCGGTGGCCGACCCCGACGCGGCGGCGGCGGTCATCGTGGCGTCGCTGACCTACGCGCCCATCCTGGACCTCCTCATCGGGCACACCCCCGGCGACGTCGACCCCGAGCGCTTCCTCGCGGCGTGGCTGGACAGCGCCGTGGCCACCCTGCGCCTGGACGCCCCCGCCTGACGTGCGGACCGGCGTACGCCCGGCGCGAACGCCGTGCGCTACGGTGGACGCCGCCACCGGAAGGAGCCGCCCGCATGCCGCACGACGACGCCCCGCTGCCCTCCGTCTGGGCCCGCCCGCGCGCCCCCCGGCGGCCTCCGGCACTCAGCCGCGAGCAGATCGTCACCGAGGCCGTGCGCCTGCTCGACTCCGAGGGGGTCGACGCGCTGAGCATGCGCCGCCTCGGCGCCCGGCTCGACACCGCCGCCACCTCGCTCTACCGCCACGTCGCCAACAAGGAGGAGCTGATCGAGCTCGCCGTCGACGAGGTCTACGGCGAGATGCCCACCCCCGGCCCCGGCACCCCCGAGGGGTGGCGTGCCGCCGCAGCAGCGGGCGCCCGGGAGATGCGGGCGGTGATCCTGCGCCACCCGTGGATCGTGTCCGTCCTCGGCGAGGTCGGCCTGGCCTACCTGGGGCCGAACATGATGCGCTACTCCGAGGGGATGCTGGGCGTGTTCACCGCCGCCGGGTTCGGGCTGGAGGACGCCGACCGGGCCTTAGGCACGCTCAGCGCCTACGTCGTGGGCACCGCCACGGGCGAGGCCGCGTGGCTGGTCAAGCTCGCCCGCAGCGGGCGCACCGAGGCGGAGTGGGCGGCGGGGCTCTGGCCCGCCGCCGAGGCGGCCGCCCGCCCCTACCCGCTGCTCAGCGCCTTCTACACCGCGCAGCGGGGGAAGGTGGCGCCCGCCACGCGCGACGCCGACTTCGACTTCGGCGTCGCGCGGGTACTCGACGGCTTGGAGGCGTGGGCGGGCCGAGGCGGCGGCTGAGCGGAACGACGGCTGCGCGGGGCGGCGCCCGAACGGCACGGCCGCGCCGCGCGCGGCGCCCCGGTGGGCGCCGTGCGCGGCGCCGCCCGCCCCCACCCGCGTCCCGAGGCCGCACGCGCGCGGGGCCGCCGGCGGCCTCAGCCGCAGTCGCAACCGCAGTCGCAGCAGCACCCGTCGCAGTTGGGGCAGCTGGGGCAGTCGCAGGAGTCGCACCAGCTGGACTGGGACTCGCCGCTCCACGGGCCGGGGAAGGGGTCACGGCAGCACTGCTGGCAGGTGCAGCACATGAACAGCGCCACCCCGCACCCGGCGAACACCCCGCGCTTCTTGGGCGGTTCGTAGATCTTCGGGGTCTCGCAGTTGCCGCAGCAGGCGCAGCCGCCCTGGTCGCGGCGGCGCCTCCGGCTCCGGCCGCCGCCGGGCCCGCCGCCGGGCGGAACCGGGCCGGAGCCGCCGGGGCCTCCGGGGCCGAACCCCGCACCGCCGGGGCCGCCCGGCCCGTACGCTCCCCCGCCCGGGCCGAATCCTCCCCCGCCGGGGTGGCCACCCGGCCCGCCCGGCCCGTACCCCCCGCCGCCGGGGTGGCCGTGGTACCCCTGCCCGGGGCGGTGCGGACCGTGGTGGGCGTGCCCGGGCCGACCGGGGTACCCGCCCGGCGAGGGGTACCCCGCCGCCGCGAACACCCGCTCCACCGACCGCTCCAGCTCGTGGACGAGCAGCGCGTGCACCAGGCGGCCATCGGCGAACTCGGCCTCGCGCAGCGCCAACCGGACGCCCAGCACGGCGTCGTCGCACATCCGCCGCGCCTCCTCCGGCGCGGTCCCGGTGGCCGTCAGCGGATTCCACGCCCCGGCCGCCCGGTCCTCCTCGCGGTCCTCCACGGCGTCGAGCAGGTGCGCGACCCGGCCGAAGAGCCGGCCCGCCTCGCGCAGCGCGGCCGCGTTGCCGGGGCGGCCCGCCAGCGCGGCCGTGTGGGCGAACGCCTCACCGGTCGCGGTCTCGGTGGGCCGGGTCGCGGTGAGGACGCCGCCGCCCTCCCCCACCGCGGCCTCCGCCGCCCGCTGCCCGGCGAGCACGGCGACCACGGCCGCGCCGTCGAACCCCAGCTCGCCGCCCGCCGCGCGGGCCTGGCGCTGCCAGCGCCCCGCCAGCCGGCGGGCCGCGGCGCGCACGGCCGGGCGCCGGTAGGCGCCGTCGCGGTCGCCCACGTGGTCGTCGATCCGGGTGGCGGCCAGCAGCAGCGACACCGCCGCCGCCAGGCGCGCCCCCTCACCCTCGGCGACGTCGGCCCGCCGCATCCCGCGCAGCGGGCACGGCCCGGCCGCGCGCACCGCGCTGCCCTCACTCTGCGCGGCGACCAGCGCCGACACGACCAGCCCGTCGTAGTTGGTGGCCACGCGGGCGAGCTGCCCGTGATCGTCGCGCAGGGCCAGGCAGAGGCCGCACAGGTGCGACATCCAGGCGTCGGCGAGGTCTCCGGGCAGGGTGTGCCGGCAGGGGCGCAGGATTCCGAACACGGGCGCAGCCTTCTCGTGATCACCGTAGGGACGGGACCTTCGATGCCGCACCCGCCCGTCCGGTTCCCACCCCGCGCCCGTTCTTTACCCGCGCGTCCCGGTCCGCCGGGTTCCGCCGGTGGTCAGGACTCGGGCACGATCACCGCGCGGCCCTGGATGCGCCCCGCCTTCATCCGCTCGTACACCTCGGGGCCGTCCTCCAGTCCGTAGCGCTCGACGTGCACGCTCACCGCCCCGCGCCGGGCCAGCGCGATCAGCTCGATCAGCTCCGACCGGGAACCCCAGTAGGTGGTGCCGACCCGGGTGCCGAAGGGGAGCGTGTCGAACCCGACCGGCGCCACGCCGCCCCCGATGCCGACGATGTTCAGATCGGCGTCCATGCCCACCATGCGCCCGGCGAGGTCGACCGTGGCCTGGACGCCGACGAAGTCGAAGACGGCCGACGCCCCGGCGCCCCCGGTGAGGTCGCGCACCGCGTCCACCGCGGAGGCGTCGGACGGCAGCGCGTGGTGGGCCCCGCTGCGCAGCGCCAGCTCACGGCTCTCCTCGCGGATGTCCAGCGCGACCACGCTCGCCGCCGACACCGCGCGCAGCAGCTGGACGGCGACGTGGCCCAGTCCCCCGGCGCCGATGACGACGGCGGTGCTGCCCGCGTACAGCCGCGGCAGCGACCGCTTGATGACGTGGTACGGCGTGAGACCGGCGTCGGTGAGCGGCACGGTCTGCACCGGGTCGAGGTCGCCGATGGGCACCAGGTGGCGCTCGGCGTCGATCAGCACGTACTCGGCGAGCGCGCCCGGTCGGCCCAGGCCGGGCGGGTGGATGCCCAGCGCGGCGGCGCGCGGGCAGTAGTTCTCCAGGCCGAGGGAGCAGTTGCGGCACATGCCGCACCCCCACGGGCCGTAGACGACGACGTCGTCGCCGACCGCGACGGTGTACACCTCGTCGCCGACCGCCTCGACCCGGCCGGCGCCCTCGTGGCCGAGCGTCAGCGGGAGCGCGTAGGGGAAGCCCTCGGCGGGCCACCCCATGACGGCGAGGTCGGAGTGGCAGACCCCGGCCGCCGTGACCCGCAGCAGGATCTGGCCCGGCCCGGGCTCGGGCGCCGGCACGTCGACCACCCGCGGCGGTCGGCCGACCTCGATGTACTGCACGGCTCGCATCGGTGTCCTCCTCGTCCCCCGACGCGGCGCCCGCGTGTTCGGGGCCGCCCGGGGGCGACTAACCACATGGGCGCGCTCTCATGCGGCGCGCGCCCCGAAGCGGCTCCCGGGGTCAGTCCAGCGGTTTCGTGAAGTGGAACGCCGTGATGTCCATGCGCTCCCGCAGGTAGAACCGGTGAGCGGCGGTCCTCTGCGTCCCGGAGTCCAGGTCGAGGACACGGCAGCCGAGGGCGCGGCCGCGCGCCTCCAGGTGCGCGAGCAGCGCGGCGCCGACCCCGGCCGACCGGGCGCCGCCGGCCGTCACCAGGTCGTCGACGTAGAGCTTGCGCACGGCGCTGGTGAGGGCGAGGATCCGCCACCCCGCGACCCCGGCGCACCGCCCCTCGCCGGTGTAGGCGGCGGTGAACCGCAGGCCCTGGGGGTGTCCCTCGGCGTAGACGTCGCGCAGCAGGTCGGCGGTCAGGTGCGGGCGCAGTTCGCGCAGGACGGGCAGCAGGTCGGCGGCCAGCCGCGGGTCGTCGGGCGCCACGTCGATGATCTCCACCCCCGCACCTTAACCACCGGGCGCCGAGCGCGCCCCGAAGCGGCCCGCCCGGCCCCAGGGGCGACGGCCCGGCTCGACCGCAGGGCACGGGTGCTCGACGCCCCCTATTGTTCCTTAGAATTACCTTTCGTTCCGCATTGAAGAGCATTATAGGGATGTTAAGGTACTTCCATGGAACCCTCCTCTCTCTACTCCGTCGAGCAGGTCGCCGAACGGCTCGGCCTGCACGTCCGGACCGTGCGCAAGTACGTGCGCGACGGGCGGCTCAAGGCGGTCAAGGTCGGCAGGCGGTACCGGATCACCCGCGAGGACGTCGAGGCGTTCACCGGGCTGCCCCTGCCCCCGACCGCACGCGAGTCGGCCGTCCGCCACCGGCGCGTCGAGGTCTCCAGCATCGTCGGGATCGACGCGGTCGACCCCGAGACGGCCCGCCGGGTCGTCGCCCTGCTCACGGCCGCGGCGGCGGGCCGGGGCGCCGACGGCCCGCCGCTGCGCGTCGAGACCGCCTACGACGAGGAACGGGCACACATGAAGGTCATCGTCCTGGGCGGCCCGGCCGAGACCGCGCGGCTGCTGGAGTACGTGAACGCGGTGGTCGAGCCATGAGCGGCGCGGACGGCCCCATCTACACGAGCGCCGCCGGCGCGCGCGAGGTCGAACGCCGCTACCGGGAGGCCCTGGACCGGTGGCCGGTCCCCTGCGAGCACCTGCGGGTCCCCACGCGCGAGGGCCCGACCTTCGTCGTCGCGTCCGGCCGGGCGGACGCGCCGCCCGTGCTGCTGCTCCACGGCTCGGGCACGAACTCGGCGATATGGCGGGACGACGCCGCCTCCTGGGCCGAGCACCTCCGCGTCTACGCCGTCGACGTCATCGGCGAGCCGGGGCTGAGCGCGCCCTCCCGGCCGCCGCTGGACTCCGAGGCGTACGCGCTGTGGCTGGACGACGTCCTCGACGGCCTCGGGGCGGCCCGCACCTCGATCGTCGGCGCCTCGCTCGGCGGCCGGCTGGCGGCCGACTACGCGATCCGGCGCCCCGGCCGCGTCGACCGGCTGGTGCTCCTGTGCCCCGGCGGCATCGGCCGGCACCGGCGGGGCTGGATGGTCGCGGCCCTGCTGCTCGCGCCCTTCGGGCGCGCCGGACGGCGCGGGCTGGTGCGGCTGATCACCGGGCTCGGCGCAGCGGAGGCCCGGGAGTTCCTCGACCACATGGCGGCGACCTTCGCGCACTTCATCCCCCGCCGGGAACTGCCGACCTTCACCGACGCGGAGCTGGGCCGCCTGGCCGCGCCCACGCTGCTGATCGCCGGGACCCGGGACGCGATGGTCGACGCGCGCGACACCGCCGCGCGCCTGACCCGGACCGTCCCGCACACCGAGGTGCGGCTGCTGCCGGGCGTGGGGCACGCCATCGTGGGGCAGGCCGCCCCCGTGCTCGCCTTCCTCCGGGGCCGCTAGGGAGTGTTTTCGGACGCTTCCGGATCAGCGAGCGGCCGCGCCCCTCCTGGGCCTGCTTCGCAAGGCCGGCACAGCGGGGGCCTCGGGCGGCGCTCGCACGCCGATCCGCAAGGGTCGGCCCGGCTCGGCCG
>NZ_BCRK01000155.1 GCF_001552555.1 Nocardiopsis trehalosi NBRC 14201
CGCATCTGCGGCGGGGGCGGGGAGCCGCGGGTCAGGCCGTGGCCTCCTTGAGGACGTCGGTCCAGATGGCGACGGCGGCGTCGATCTGGTCCTCGGTGACGATCAGCGGCGGGATCATCCGCACGACGTTGCCCAGCGGCCCGCAGGTGAGCAGCAGCAGGCCCTTGTCGGCCGCCAGGCGGTGCGCGCGGGCGGCGGTGTCGGGGTCGGGGGAGCCGTCGGCGGCGGTGAACTCGTTGCCGACCATCAGCCCGAGGCCGCGCACGTCGCCGACGACCGGGTGGGCCTCGGCCGCCGACGCCAGCCCGGCGCGCAGCCGCTCGCCCATGCGGGCCGCGTTGTCGACCAGCCCCTCCTCCTGGATGACGTCGAGCGTGGCGAGCGCCGCCGCGCACGACACCGCGTTGCCGCCGTAGGTGCCGCCCTGCGACCCGGGCCACGCCTTCTCCATGAGGGCGTGCGGCGCGGCGATGGCCGACAGCGGGAAGCCGCTGGCGAGCCCCTTGGCGGTGATGACGATGTCGGGCCGGACCTCGGCGTGGTCGTGCCCCCAGAACTTCCCGGTGCGCCCGAACCCGGTCTGCACCTCGTCGGTGACGAGCAGGATGCCGTGCCGGTCGGCGCGCTCGCGCAGCCCCCGCAGGAACGCCGGCGGCACGGGCACGTACCCGCCCTCGCCCAGGACGGGTTCGATGAAGATGGCCGCGGTGTCGCGCGGCGCGGTCACCGTGGCGAACAGGTAGTCGAGTTCGGCCAGCGCGTATGCGGTGGCCTGCTCCTCGGTCATGCCGAGCCGGTAGGCGTAGGGGAACGGGGAGACCGACACCCCCGGCATGAGCGGCCCGATGCCGGCCCGGATCTTCACCCCGGAGGTGGTGAGCGAGGCGGCGGCCATGGTGCGGCCGTGGAAGGACCCCTGGAACACGATGGCGTTCTGCCGGCCGGTGGCCTGGCGGGCGAGCCGCAGGGCGGCCTCGACGGCCTCGCTGCCGGAGTTGACGTAGAACAGCCGGTCGACGCCCTCGGGCAGCACGGTGCCGAGGCGTTCGGTGAGCTCCAGGAGCGGCCGGTGCATCACGGTGGTGTACTGGCCGTGGATGAGGGTGCCGACCTGGCGCTGCGCCGCCTCGACCACGCGGGGGTGGCAGTGGCCGGTGCTGGTGACCCCGATGCCGGCGGTGAAGTCGAGGTAGCGGCGGTCCTCCTCGTCGTAGATGTAGACCCCCTCGCCGCGCGCGGCGAGGACCGGGGTGGCCTGCTTCAGGAGGGGGGACAGCTCAGCCATTCGGACCTCGTTCCGTAGGATTGTTGACAATCGACAGCGCTATGGAATCATCCGCCGTGTGGTGGTGTCCAGGTTCACGCATACCCGGCTTGGGCCGCGGGCATCCCCGAGCAGGCGGATCGATCAACGGCGCCGTTACGCGGCGGCGCCCGCGGGGCAGGCGTCCACCAGGGGCGTTTCGCAGCGGGCGTCCGCGCGCAGGCGCAGCACGAGCCCGGAAGGGGATGCACGGCAATGACGGTGGCAGACCGTGAGGCAGAGGTCGTCGAGCGGGTTTCCAAGCAGCTCTTGATCGGCGGCGAGTGGCGCGACGCCAAGAACGGGGCGACCTTCAAGGTCGAGGACCCGTCCACCGGCGCGGTGCTGTGCGAGGTGGCCGACGCGGGGGTGGACGACGCGTTCGCCGCCCTCGACGCCGCGGCGGCGGCGCAGCCCTCCTGGGCCCGCACCGCCCCGCGCGACCGCAGCGAGATCCTGCGCCGCGCCTACGACCTGCTGATGGAGCGCCAGGACGACCTCGCGCTCCTGATGACCCTGGAGATGGGCAAGCCGCTGGCCGAGGCCAAGGGCGAGATCGCCTACGCGGCCGAGTTCTTCCGCTGGTTCTCCGAGGAGGCCGTGCGCATCGACGGCGGGTTCTCGGTGGCACCCAACGGGCAGTCCCGGTTCCTGCTCATGCGCCAGCCCGTGGGCCCGTGCATGCTGATCACGCCGTGGAACTTCCCCATGGCCATGGGCACCCGCAAGATCGGCCCGGCCATCGCGGCGGGCTGCACGATGGTCCTCAAGCCCGCCCAGCAGACCCCGCTGTCGGCGCTGGCGCTGGCCGACATCCTGCGCGAGTCCGGCCTGCCCGAGGGCGTGCTGAGCGTGCTGCCCACCACCGACGCCGGCGGCGTCACCGAACCGCTGCTGCGCGACGGCCGCATCCGCAAGGTGTCGTTCACCGGCTCCACCCCGGTCGGCCGCAAGCTGCTGGAGCAGAGCGCCGAGCAGGTCCTGCGCACGTCCATGGAGCTGGGCGGCAACGCCCCGTTCCTGGTGTTCGACGACGCCGACCTCGACGCCGCCGTCGAGGGCGCCATGCAGGCCAAGATGCGCAACATCGGCGAGGCGTGCACCGCCGCCAACCGGCTCTACGTGCAGTCGGGGGTCGCCGCCGAGTTCGCCCGCCGGCTCAGCGAGCGCATGGGTGCGCTCCGGCTGGGCCGGGGCAGCGAGGAGGGCACCGAGGTCGGCCCGCTGATCGACGCCAAGGCGCGCGAGAAGGTGCAGGGCCTGGTCGACGACGCGGTGCGCCGAGGGGCGCGGGTCGTGGTGGGCGGCGGCCCGGGCGAGGGCGACGGCTACTTCTACCGGCCGACCGTGCTCACCGACGTGCCGCAGGAGAGCGAACTCACCTCCACCGAGATCTTCGGCCCGGTGGCGCCGATCATCCCGTTCGACACCGAGGACGAGGCCGTCGCGGCCGCCAACGACACCGAGTTCGGCCTGGTGAGCTACGTGTTCACGCGCGACCTCGGCCGCGCGTTCCGGGTGTCGGAGGCGCTGGAGACCGGCATGGTCGGCCTCAACCAGGGCATCGTGTCCAACCCGGCCGCCCCGTTCGGCGGGGTCAAGCACTCCGGCCTGGGCCGCGAGGGCGGCCGCGTGGGCATCGACGAGTTCCTGGAGACCAAGTACGTGGGCATCGGCGGCGTGTAGCCGGGGCGTGCGGCGGGGGCGGCCGGCCGGCCGCCCCCGTTCCGTGTGCCGGGCCGCCCGGCTCCGGCGGCCCCGCTCCGACCGCGCCGGGAAGCGCGCGGCGGTTCAGCCGGAGAGCCGGTCGACCTCGGCCTGGAGGCGGTGCAGCAGCTCCCGCACCCGGCCCAGGTCCCCGTGGGGCGCGTCCTCCTCCGCCGCCGGCTCGGCGCCGGTCAGCAGCGAGGTGTCGGGGTGCATGCGCACCTGCTCGGCGGTCTCGTCGGCCTCGATGTCGAACACCACCCGGTCCGAGCGGTGCCAGCTCTCGAACCACTCCAGCGGGGCGCCGTGCTGGTCGAAGGTGCTGCCCTCCAGGAGCAGCAGCGGGGACCCGGCGGCGACCCCCAGCTCGGCGGCGATGGCGGCGTCCGCCGGAACGGCGCGGATCTGCCGCCGCCCGCTGATCGGCTGCGCCCCGAACCGCGACTCCAGCAGCCGGTGCAGCGACGCGTCGGTGAGCATGTCGGCGGTGAGCCCGGCGACCCGGTCTGCGGGCAGCCAGGTGCGGACGTAGGACAGCGGGGCCTCGTCCACCGACCGGACGCGCTCCAGCCGCAGCACCGACCGGGTACCCAGGTGGCGGGCGACCCGGGCGGGCGGGGCGGCGGCCTCCAGCCGCGCCACCCGGGTGGCCAGGCGCAGCCCGCTGTGCGAGAACTGGTCGAACAGGCCGGTGACGCGCTGCACGAGCCGCCGGTGCTCCACCCCGGCGGCCGCGACGGGCGCCCGTCCGGGGTCGCGCCGGACGACCCCCTCGTCCTCCAGGGTGGCCAGGGCCTGCCGGACGACGCTGCGGGAGACTCCGAAGCGCTCCCGCAGCGCGGCCTCGCTGGGCAGGGTGTCGCCGGGCGCGATCGCGCGGTCCCGGATCTCGGCCCGCAGCGTGGCGGCGATCTGCGCGTAGAGCGGGCGGGGGTCGGACCGGTCGATGGGCATGGTGGGGATTCTAGGTCGTGTCCCGGTGGCGGGCCGGGGCCGCGCGGCCCCGGCCCGCCCTGGCCGCAGCGGGGGTCAGGCGGAGCGCGCCGTCTCCCACACGTGCCCCCACCCGGGCGCCAGTTCGGCGGCCCGGCGGATGGCGAGGACCAGGCTCGACTCCCGGGCGATGCCCTTGCCCGCGATGTCGAACGCCGTCCCGTGGTCGACCGAGACGCGCACCACGGGCAGCCCGACGGTGATGTTCACGCCGTCGTCGCCGTAGACCGCCTTGAACGGGGCGTGCCCCTGGTCGTGGTAGCAGACCGTGACCAGCTTCCACTTGCCCTTCACCGCGGCCGGGATGAGCGCGTCGGCGGGCAGCGGCCCGTGCGCGTTGATACCGGCGGCGCGGGCGCGCTCGACGGCGGGCGCGAGCACGTCGGCGTCCTCGTCGCCGAACAGCCGGTTCTCCCCGGCGTGCGGGTTGAGCCCGGCCACGCCGATGGGCTCGTCCGGGCGGCCGAGGGCGGTGGCGAACGCGCCGACGAGGCGGAGCACGTCGTCGGTGCGCTCGGGGGTGACCAGCCGGATCGCGTCGGCCAGCGACACGTGCGTGGTCAGGTGGAAGAAGTACAGGTCGCCGGCCGACAGCACGAGGCTGAAGTTGCGGACGTCGAACTCGTGCGCGAGCAGCTCGGTGTGCCCCGGCCACGGGTGGCCGCCCAGGTGCATGGCGGCCTTGTTCAGCGGGGGCGTGACGATGCCGTCGACCAGCCCGCGGCGGGCGAGGTCGCACGCGGCGATGACGAACCGGGCGGCGCCGTCGCCGGCCTCGGCGCTCAGCTCGCCGGGCGGCACGTGGCCCAGCGACGGGCCCACCTGCACCACGGGGATGCGCGCCGGGTCGTCGCCGGCCCCCTCGGGCGAGGCGACGACGTCGACCACATCGGGGTCGCCGCCGGCCAGCCGGACGCCGTTGCGCAGCGCGTCGGCGTCGCCGATGACGACGGGCCGGCAGACGTCCCGCAGTTCGGGGGTGCCGAGCAGCGCCTTGGCGGTGATCTCGGGGCCGATCCCGGCGACGTCGCCGAGGGTGACGGCGAGGGTCGGACGACTCATGCGGTGTGCCTCCTGTGTCGGACGGCCGATGCGGCCGTGAGCAGTGCGTCGGGGTCGCCGAAGCCCCCGGCCTTGGTGACGATGAGGGTGTCGCGCAGCGGGCCGCCGGCGAGCGTGCCCACGGGGACGCCGGCGGCGACCTCGCCGAGCAGGACGATGCCGGACGCGCCGAGGGCGTCGACGACGGCGCGGGCGCCGTCGCCACCGGTGACGACCAGCCCGGCCACGCGGTGCTCGGTGGCGAGGCCGGCGGCCAGCGCGCCGAACCGCCGGGCGACGAGCGCCGGGTCGAGGCCGAGCCCGCGGTCGTCGGGGGCGAGCAGCACGACGGCCTCCCCGGCGCCGGCGAACCGGCCGCGCACCCCCTCGGCCCACACCGCCCACGCGGCGTCGTCGGCGACGGTGGCGGCGTCGGGGCGCTCCACGGCCTCGGGCAGCCGGGCCGCCAGCCGCTCGACCTGGCCGCGGGTGGCGGCGTGCAGCGAGGTCACGACGACGAGCGCGGGAGCGGGGGCCTCGCGGGCCGCCCAGGCGCCCGCCATCGGCCCGGCGAGCCCGGCCGAGCCGACCGGGATCGCGTCGGGGCCCAGCGCGGCGATCGCGGCGGCCAGGCGCTCCAGGTCGGCGGGCGTCTCGGCGTCGGCGACGACGACCGGTCCGCCCGCGGCGAGCAGCGCCGCGTCCTCGGCGGCGTCGGCGCCGGTGAGCCGGACGTGCGCGGCGCCGATCAGGGTCGGCACGTGGCTCTCGGCGACGGGGGTCACCGGGTCGGTGCCGACCGGGGTGCGGTGCACCTCGACCCCGTCGACGAGCAGGACGCCGTCGCGGACGGTCCGCCCGGCCTCGGGGAAGGCCGGGCAGACGACCACGGTGGCGCCCGGCGCCCAGGCGGCGCGGGCGGCGTCGATCTCCGCGCGGATGGGGCCGCGCAGCGTGGAGTCGACCTTCTTGTACAGGTGGCGGGCCCCGGCGGCGCGCAGCCGCTCCACCTGGGCGGCGACGGCGGCGGCCGCGTCGGCGGGGGCCAGCGCGCGGGAGTCGGTGCTGACGGCCACCACGTCGGCGTTGGCGGGCGCGGCGCCGAGCTGCAGTTCGGTGGTCCACCCGGCGCGCAGGAAGCGCACCGCGGTGTCGTTGGCGCCGGTCAGGTCGTCGGCGACCAGGGCGATGGCGGGGGTCATACGGCGGCCTCCTCGGCCTCGGCGTGCGCCGGGTGGGCGCCCGCGCGCTTGAGGGCCCACGACGCCATGAGTGGGGCGAGCAGGGCGGTGACCAGGACGCAGGCGGCCACCTGGGAGGTGGCGGCGCCGACGTAGGCCTGGAACGAGGGGTCGGCGGCGGCCACGACGGCCGGGGTGGCGACCGCGTTGCCGGAGGTGGTGCCCGCGGCGAACCCGATGCCGCTCTCGCCGCCGCGCCGCAGGATCAGCCGGTAGCCCAGGTAGACCAGGCCGCCGGTGATCGGGGTGATGAGGACGCCGAGGACGATCCCGCTGAGGCCGCCGGAGGCGACCTCGGCCAGGTCGATCCCGGTGCCGAGCGCGAACGCGAAGAACGGGATGACGATGTTCGGGACCGGCTTGAGGGTCTCCCGCCAGTGGGCGTCGATGTTGCCGACGAGGACGCCGAGGAGGAACGGGAAGAGGGCGGCGACCATGGCCATGAGCGGGATCTGCCCGAGGCCGGACGCGCCGATGAACAGCAGGGCGAAGAACGGGCCGTCGTTGACCGCGCCGGCGATGTAGGCGCCGCGGTCGCGGGCGCGCCCGTACTGGCCGGTGATCGCCAGCCACAGCCCGCCGTTGGAGTTGGTGACGGCCGACAGCAGGGCGAGGATCGAAACGCCGAGGACGCCCTCGGGGCCGGTCACGACGCCGAGGGCGATGATGAGCAGCCCGGGGATGAGGCTCTTGCCGAGGAGGACCACGCCGGTGGTGGCGAGGACGGGCCCGCCGGTGCGCATGGTGACCTGGGTGCCGGTCGCGAAGATCAGCAGGGCGATGAGCGGCAGGGCGCTGTCCTTGAACAGCGCGGTGGTGAAGCTGCCGATGTCGAGGGCGCCGGGGGCGAAGGTGCCGATCACCGACCCCAGGACCAGGGGGATCAGCATGAGCCCGCCGGGGAGGCGGTTCATGGCCCCGAACAGCGGGACCAGGGTGCGGGGGCCGTCCTGCACGGCTCCTCCTTCCCGGGGGCGCGGGTACCGGTCCGGAACCCCCAGCGGTCGGTCGTGGAATTTCTGTACGTACAGAGTGTACGTACAATCGTGAAGAAGAAAAGCCGCCCTCACATGATCGACCATCCCGCGACCCCATCGAGGCGACGGAAATCCCCAGTTCACGGGCTGATCCGCAGGTGTGAACGGGATGTGCGGAGATGGGACGTCCGGTACGGACAACCCGCGCGCCGCCGCGTCGGAGGTCGCGTCCGGTCCGGACAGGATGCCGGTGTTTGTCGTCCGCCTCCGCCGCCCCGCGACCGTTTCGCCGCCCCGCGCCCGCCCCCGCACACGACGGCGCCCGCCGCCCCGACGGGGCGGCGGGCGCCGGGCGGTGCGCGCCGGGGTCAGCCCATCGCGGGCGAGGCCTGGCTCGCCCCCGGGGCGTTGATGCGCTCGACCGTGTCGAGCATGTGCGACTCGATGAGGTGCAGTAGGAGCTCCTCGTCGCCGTCGGTTATGGCGTCGAGCAGCTTCTGGTGCTCCTCCACGAGCTCGGCGGGCTCGGGGTACACGTCCTGCATGACCGTCAGGCACATGCGGGTCTCGACCAGCAGGGTGCCCGCCATGCGCTCCAGCCGCGAGTTGCCCGAGCAGCTCACCAGCGTGCGGTGGAACGCCTGGTCGGCGTCGCTCATGGCGGTGCGGTCGCGGGTGGCTGCGGCGTCGACCAGGTCGCGCAGCGCCACGGTCAGCCGGGCCACCGCCTCGCCGCGGTTGCCGCGCATGACCAGTTCGCAGGCGGTGCGCTCGACGGCGAGCCGGGCGACGTAGACGTCGCGCACGTCCTCGGGCGCGAGTTCGCGGACGAACAGCCCGCGGTGGCGCTCGCTGCGCAGCAGCCCCTCCTGCACCAGCCGCTGCATGGCCTCGCGCAGCGGGCCGCGGCTCACGCCGAGCTGGGCGGCGAGGTCGGTCTCGCCGAGCTGGTCGCCGGGCGCCAGCGAGCCGTACATGATGGCCGAGCGCAGCTGGTCGGCGATCAGCGCGGCGGTGGATCTGCGGGGAACTGGGTGGAGTTGCCCTTGGCGGTTCATGACATCCGCGGTCCTCTCTTTCCGAATCCGACGGGCGCGGTCGCGGCCAGGACGGCCGCGACCGCGGTTCCGGTGCGCCGGTCGGGGCGGGCACCGCCCCGACCACACATTACGCGGGTGCGCGGTCACACCTCGGCGGGCTCCGCCATGTCGGCGCCCGCGCGGAACAGGGTGCCCAGGCCGTCGCGGGGCGCCGTCGCCCCGGCCAGCCGCAGGCCCTCCCACACGCTCACCTGGTTGGCGGTGAGCACGATCTTGCCGAGACGCTCCTCCAGGGCGTCCAGGATGCCCGCGCTGTGCAGGGCGGTGTCGGGCACGAGCACGGCCTCGGCGTCGGGGTGGTCGCCGGCCGCGACGAAGTCGAGCACGTCGGCCGCCGGCAGGGTGCCGACCTCGGCCGCCGTCACGATGCCCCGCCCGGCCCAGCGCACGACCTCGATGCCCGCGTCGCCGAGGAACGCGACGAAGTGCTCGGCCACGTCCTCGGGGTAGGTGGCGGCGATCGCCACCCGGGTGACGTCGAGGTGGCGCAGCGCGTTGACGAACGCGAACGACGTGCTCGACGCCGGGGTGCCCGCGTGGTCGCGGACCCCCGCCACCTGGGAGCGGGCGCCGTCCCAGCCGAACACGAAGCTGCCGCTGGTGCAGGCCCACACAACGGAGTCGACGCCCTGCGCGGTGAGTTCGCGCACGCCGTCGGCGAGCACGTCGGGTCCGCCGACGTCGAGCAGCGCGTCGACGCGGTGCGCGTCCTCGCGCATCAGCGTGTGCACGAGCCGCAGGGTGACGTCGGACCCCAGCAGCCGCTGGAACGCGGGGTAGTCGTCCTCGGCGCTGTATCCGGGGTACAGGAATCCGGCCGTGGGCATGGAGCGGTCCACCTTCTCTCTGGTGTGCGGCGGGCGGGTCAGGCGGCGGTGCTGCGGGCGGTGGCGTCGACCAGGTACTGGCCGTGCGCCACGGGCTGTCGGCCGATGGCGTGCATGGCGGCCCACATGGTCACCTGGTTGGCGGCGAGCACGGGCTTGCCGAGCATCCGCTCCAGCGGGGCGATGATGTCGTAGGTCAGGACGTTGGTGCAGCTGATGAAGACCGCCTGGGCGTCGGGCCGGTCGGCGTCGCGCACGGCCTGCACCACCTCGGAGTAGGCGACCTTCCAGATGTGGTTGAGCAGGCCCAGCCCCACGCTGGACGTGCTCTCGACGCCGTGCTCGCCCAGGTAGCCGAGCAGGCGCTCGGTGACGCTGTCGACGTAGGGGGTCACGACCGCGATCCGCCGGATGTCGAGCGCCGTCAGCGCCTGGATGAGCGCCCCGGAGGTGGTGACCGCCTCGGGGGCGCCGGCGTCGAGGATGCTCTGCCGCAGCCGCCGCTGGCCCGCGGCGCCGTGCACGAAGCTGCCCGACGCGCACGCGTAGCCCACGACCAGGGGCTCGGGGGCCAGCAGGTCGCGGGTGGCGCGGGCGACGTTGTCGCCGTCGCTCAGCGCCGATGCCTGGTCCACGGTCACCGGTACCGGGACGAACGGCAGCCGGGTGACGTACAGCGAGATGTCGTCGGGCGCCCAGCGCCACAGTTCGCGGTCGAGCGCGAAGTCGTACGGCGCGACGATCCCCACGCCGGACTGCCACGGGGTGTCGGAGACGGCCGAGATCTCCACGATGTTGTGCGCCGGGTCGTGCGTCGGGTGGTGCGCCGCGGGCGCGGTGTGCGCGGTGGGCGGTGCCTGCTCGTAGATGACCCGCTCCTCCTGGTCGTCGCCGTTCGCCGGTCCCCCGGCGGGCCGATCGGTCCGCATTGGTCACTCACCTCCTTCGGGTGTCTGTTCGGTGGGCGGCCCCGGATCAGGGCCGCGGGGCGTCCGCCGGCGCTAGTCCTCGGCGCGCCGGTAGACGAGGCGCTCGCCGATGCTGCCCGAGCGCCAGACGTCGTTGCACGCCTCGGCCATGCGGTCCAGACCGTCGACGATGGTGGCGTAGACGTTGCCCGGCACCCAGCCGATGTCGCCGTTGAGCAGCAGGTTGTTGCGGCCGTAGAAGATCGCCAGGTCGATCACGCCGGGGAGGTGGTCGATGCCCTTCTCCTCCTTGAACCGGCGGTCGAGCATGCCCCCCGGGAACGAGAAGTAGACGACGTCGCCCGGGATGGGGGTGACGGTCGGGTTCTCCTGGCCGGGCTCCTCGGCGGCGAACCGGGGCACCATCGCGTACACCTCGTTGCGGGCGTACTTGGCGTGGTAGATGTCGCCGCCCTGGGGGAGGGCGTTCCACACGGCGTCGCAGGTGCGCGGGGCGTCCTTGTCGAGCAGCTCGGCCGTGCACGAGACGCCGCGCTTCTCCAGGCTGATGGTCATGTACCGGGGCATCGTCGGATCGGCCCTTTCTGGTGGGGCTGTCACTGGGGTACGTGCCGGGGATCGCCGCCGGCGCGGCGGAACGGCCGCCCTGAGGGGGCGGGAGAACGGGAGGGACGGCGTTCGGGCCGGCCCCGCCGCGACCTCGCGGACGCGGATTGTCGACAATCATACGATCGGCGCGGGCGGTGATCAATGGCCGTGTTGCGCGCGCCCCGGCGGCGGAGGGGCGCCGCGGCGCGAACGCGCCGGTCGGAGCCCGGACCGGCCTCCGTCGATTGTTGACAATCCTACGGCCGCTCCCTAGCGTGTGCCTCGTTCCCGCCACACCGCGCCCACCCGCACCGGCACGGGCGGGGCCGGGCCGCCCACCGACGCGACGGAGCCGCCGCAGTGACCCACGGAAACCGTCCCCGCCTGGTCGTCCTGCACGGCGACGACCTCCCGCCCGGCCGCGAGCGGTTCGACCCCGACCCCCGCCTGGCCCGGGTCGACTACGCCACCGCCGACACCCTCGGCGACACCCTGCCCGGCGCGCGGGCGCTGTTCGTCTGGGACCTGTTCTCCGAGGCCCTCGCCGCCGCCTGGCCCAAGGCCGACGCCCTGCGCTGGGTGCACGCCGCCACCGCCGGCGTCGACAACCTCATGTTCCCCGGCCTCGTCGCCTCCGACACCGTGGTCACCAACTCGCGCGGCGTCTTCGACGAGCCCATCGCCGAGTACGTCCTGGGCCTCGTCATCGCCTTCGCCAAGGACCTCCACGGCACCGCCGCCCTCCAGCGCGACCGCGTCTGGCGCCACCGCGAGACCGAGCGCGTCGGCGGCCGCCGCGCCCTGGTCGTCGGCACCGGCCCGATCGGCCGCGCCATCGCCCGCCAGCTCCGCGCCGCCGGCCTCACCGTCGAAGGCGCCGGCCGCACCCCCCGCGCCGACGACCCCGACTTCGGCACCGTCACCGCCGCCGCCTTCGACACCGGCGGCACCGACCTCGACACCACCCTGGCCCGCGCCGACTACGTCGTCCTCGCCGCCCCGCTCACCGACGCCACCCGCGGCCTGATCGGCGCCCGCGCGCTCGCCCGCATGCGCCCCACCGCCCGGCTCATCAACATCGCCCGCGGCCCCATCGTGGTCGAGGACGACCTCGTCCGCGCGCTGCGCGACGGCGCCATCGCCGGCGCCGCGCTCGACGTCTTCACCGATGAGCCGCTGCCCCCATCCTCCCCGCTGTGGGACCTGCCCGGCTCGGTCGTCTCCCCGCACATGTCGGGCGACGTCGTCGGCTGGCGCGACGAACTGGTCGACCTGTTCACCGACAACCTCGGCCGCTTCCTGGACGGCCGCGACCTCCGCAACGTCGTCGACAAGCGCCGCGGCTACGTCTCCGGCCCCTGACACCGCACCCGACCAGCGCACCACTAGGACGAAAAGGACGCAGATGTCCACTCAGCACGACGCGCCCACGTCGGCCGCGCGGCCCGCGCCCCGCAGCGGCCCCGGCGGCGACCCCGACTCCCCGGCCGCCCTGCCCGCCACCGAGCTGCTCGCCCGCTACGCCTCCGGCGACCTCTCCCCGGTCGAGGCCACCGACGCCGTGCTCGACCGCATCGCCGCAGACGACCCCGCCCTCAACGCGTTCTGCCAGGTGCACGCCGACGAGGCCCGCGCCCAGGCCCGCGCCTCCGAGGAGCGGTGGCGGCGCGGCGAACCCCAAGGCCGGCTCGACGGCGTCCCCACGTCCGTCAAGGACGTCATGCTCACCCGCGGGTGGCCCACCCTGCGCGGCTCCACCACCACCGACCCCGACCAGCCCTGGACCGAGGACTCCCCGGTCGTCGCCCGGCTGCGCGAGGACGGGGCCGTGTTCGTCGGCAAGACCACCACCCCCGAGATCGCCTGGAAGGGCGTCACCGACAGCCCCCTGCACGGCGTCACCCGCAACCCCTGGAACCCCGCCACCACCCCCGGCGGCTCCAGCGGCGGCGCCGCGGCGGCGGTCGCCGCCGGCATGGGCCCGCTCGCCACCGGTACCGACGGCGGCGGCTCCGTCCGCATCCCGGCGAGCTTCTCCGGCATCTTCGCCCTCAAGCCCACCTGGGGCCTGGTGCCGCACTACCCGGCCAGCGCCTTCGGCAGCCTCGCCCACTCCGGCCCCATGACCCGCACCGTCGGCGACGCCGCCCTGATGCTCGACGTCATCACCGGCCCCGACGCCCGCGACTGGGCGGCCCTCGCCCAGCCCCGCGACGGGTTCGCCGCCGCTCTCGACCGCCCCGTGCGCGGCCTGCGCGTCGCCTTCAGCCCCGACCTCGGCCGGGTCTCCGTCGACCCCGAGGTCGCCCGCGTCGTCGCCGAGGCCGTCACCGCGTTCGAGGAGGCCGGAGCGGTGGTCGAGCAGGCCGACCCCGGCCTCCCCGACTGCCTGGACGACTTCCACGTCCTGTGGTTCACCGGCGCCGCCAAGGCCACCGAGCGACTCGACGACGACCAGCGCGCCCGCCTCGACCCCGGGCTGCGCGAGATCATCGAGCAGGGGCTCACCTACTCCGCGCAGGACTACCTCACCGCCATGGCCACCCGCATGGCCATGGGCGAGCGCATGGGCCGCTTCCACGCCGAATACGACCTGCTCGTCACCCCCACCATGCCCATCGCCGCGTTCGAGGCCGGCCGCGAGGTCCCCGAGGGGTCCACCGCCCGCCGCTGGACCGACTGGGCCGGGTTCAGCTACCCCTTCAACATGACCCAGCAGCCCGCCGCCAGCGTCCCGTGCGGGTTCACCTCCGCCGGGCTGCCCGTCGGCCTCCAGGTCGTCGGCCCCCGCCACTCCGACGCCCTCGTCCTCGCGGCGTGCCGCGCCCTCGAACGCCTCCGCCCCTGGGCGCACCTCTGGCCCTGACCGGCCGCGCCCGGACGCGCGCCCCGCGCGTCCGGGACCTTCGGCCGTCCCTCCGGGCGGCGCGGGCGCGCTACCGTCGAACCGGACGCGACGCGACGAGGGAGGGGCGCCCATGGCACCGGACGCGACGCCGGACCCGATCAAGGTGTTCCTGGTCGACGACCACGAGGTGGTGCGGCGCGGCGTGGCCGCCCTCCTGGAGTGCGAGGACGACATGCGCGTCGTCGGCGAGGCCGGCACCGCCGAGCAGGCCCTCGCCCGCATCCCCGTCGCCCGCCCCGACGTCGCCGTCCTCGACGTGCGGCTGCCCGGCGGCTCCGGCGTCAGCGTGTGCCGCGAGGTCCGGTCGGCCCGGCCCGAGATCGCCTGCCTCATGCTCACCTCCTTCGCCGACGACGACGCCCTCTACGACGCGGTCATGGCCGGCGCGGCCGGCTACGTCCTCAAGCAGATCCACGGCGCCGACCTGGTGGGCGCGGTGCGCACCGTCGCCGCCGGCGGGTCGCTGCTCGACCCCGGCAGCACCGGCCGGATGCTGGAGCGGCTGCGCGGCAACCCGCCCGCGCCCGACCCGCTCGCCGAACTCAGCCCGCAGGAGCGCCAGATCCTCGATCTCATCGGCGAGGGGCTGACCAACCGGCAGATCGGCGAGCGCCTCTACCTCGCCGAGAAGACCGTCAAGAACTACGTGTCGAGCCTGCTGTCCAAGCTCGACCTCAAGCGCCGCACCCAGGCCGCCATCCTCGTGGCCGAGCTCCGCACCCGCAGCCGCACCCGCTGACCCCCGCCTAGACTGCCGCCATGGCACTCGGCACCTTCGCGCAGATCGTCGTCAACGCGGCCGACCCGCCGCGCCTCGCCCGGTTCTGGGCGGCGGTGCTCGGCGGCGACCCCGTCGACCGCGCCGACGGCTGGTCGGTCCTCGCCGCAGCGGCGGACCGGCCCATGATGTCCTTCCAGCCCGACCCCGGCGCCGCCGCCGCGCCCGTGCGGCTGCACATCGACGTCCTCGTGGCCGACCTCGCCGCCGCGACCGCCGACGCCGAACGGCTGGGCGCCCGCCCCGAAGGCCCGCCCGTCACCGACGAGTACGGCGCCTTCCAGGTGCTGCGCGACCCCGAGGGCAACGCGTTCTGCCTGGTGGTGCCGCGCTAGGTCGTGTTTTGT
>NZ_BCRK01000156.1 GCF_001552555.1 Nocardiopsis trehalosi NBRC 14201
TGGGGGCCGCCGGAGCGCGGTCCCCCGGGCCGCCGACGAGAGCGGGCCCGTCCGTACCGCCGGTGGCGGGACGGACGGGCCCGGGGTCCTGTGCGAGCCCTCCTAGTCGGTGCCCGGCCTGCCGGTCTCGGGTCGGGGCGCCGGCTCGGCCGGGGCGGGGTCGGGCCGCGCGGCGGTCTCGGGCGCCGCGGCCGGGGTGTCGGGGGCGCCGGAGGCGGCCTCCGGCGCGGCCGGGACGTCCGGGGTCGCGGGGGCGTCCGGGACCGCGGCGGCCTCCGGGGTCGCGGTGGCCTCAGGGGTCGCGGACGCGGCGGGGGTCGCGGCGGTGCCGGTGCCCGGGGCCGCCGGGGTGCCCGTGCCGGACGCGTCCGCGCCGGCCGCGGGGGCGGTGTCGCCGTCCGCGCCGGGGGCCGCCTCCTCGGCGGTCGACGGGGCGGTCGGGGACTCCTCGGTCTCGGCCCGCCGCCGGGTGCCCTCGGGGCGCCGCCACGACTTGGACTCGCCGATGACCGTGCCGCACACGGCGCGCAGCCGGTCGATGGAGATGGCGCCGCTGCGCAGCACCCGCGGGACGGCGTAGGTCAGGTCGACGATGGTCGACGGGGTGTCGTCGGCGCACGGCCCGCCGTCGAGGTAGACGCCGACGCTCTCGCCGAGCTGCTCGGCGGCGTCGGCCGCCGTGGTGGCCGCCGGCCGGCCGGACAGGTTGGCGCTGCTGACGGCCATCGGCCCGACCTCCTTCAGCAGCTCCAGGGCGACCGGGTGCATGGGCATGCGCACGGCGACGGTGCCCATGGTGTCGCCCAGGTCCCACGACAGGCTGGGGGTGGCGGCGCAGACGATGGTCAGCGGTCCGGGCCAGAACTCCTCGATGAGGTCCTGCCCCCGGGTGCCGAGGTCCTCGATGAGGGCGTGCGCGGCCCGCACCGAGCCGACCAGGACGGGCGGCGGCATGTCGCGGCCGCGGCCCTTGGCCTTGAGCAGGTCGGCGACGGCGCTCGGGCTGAACGCGTCGGCCCCGATGCCGTAGACGGTGTCGGTGGGCAGTACCACCAGCTCGCCGCGCCGGACGGTGGAGGCGGCATCGGCGATGCCCTCCCTGCGTCGCTGGTCGTCGGCGCAGTCGTAACTGCGGCTCACCTGCCATCACCCCTCTCGATCGACGCCCGAAGGCGCGGAAGACGAATGCGAGACCCGCTACGCGCCGTCGGCCCGCCGCATGACGACGAACCGGTCGCGGTGCGCGAGGTCCTTGCGGTTGCGGACGTCGCGCCAGCCCAGCTCCTCGGGGAACAGGCGCGGGATGTCGATGCCCTGGCCGTCGCCGTGCTCGATCGCCATGGCGCCGCCGGGGCGCAGCAGCCGGCGGCCGACGCCCTCGAGGTCGCGGATCGTGTCGAGGCCGTCGGGCCCCGACCACAGCGCGGGCGCGGGGTCGTAGTCGCGCACCTCGGGCGGGATCAGGGCGGCGTCGGCCGTGGGGACGTAGGGGGGGTTGCTGATCAGCAGGTCGACGCGGCCGTCGAGTTCGGGCAGGGCCCGGCGGAGGTCGGCCCGGTGCGCGGTGACCCGGTCGGCGTGCCCGCTGGCGGCGATGTTGCGCTCGGCCCACGCCAGCGCCCCGGGGTCGACCTCGACGGCGTGCACGCGCGAGCGCGGGACCTCCTGTGCGATGGAGATGGCGATGGCCCCGGACCCGGTGCCCAGGTCGACGACGAGGGGGTCGGCGACGTCCATGGCGCGCAGGGTGTCGATGGCCCAGCCGACCATGATCTCGGTCTCGGGGCGGGGGACGAACACGCCGGGGCCGACCCGCAGTTCGAGGTAGCGGAAGTAGGCGCGGCCGGTGATGTGCTGGAGGGGTTCGCGGGCGGCGCGGCGGGCCACGCACTCCCAGTAGAGGGCGTCGAAGTCGGCGTCGGCGACCTCGTGCAGCTCTCCTCGACGGACGCCGTGCACGTACGCCGCGAGTTCCTCGGCGTCGGTGCGCGGCGACGGGACGCCCGCGTCCGCCAGCCTCAGCGTGGCGCGGGCGACCTCGTCGAGCAGGAAGTTCATGACTGGGCTTGCTCCAGCCTCTCCTTGGTGTCCGCGTCGATGAGGGCCTGGAGGACGGCGTCGAGTTCGCCGTCGAGGACCTGGTCGAGGTTGTAGGCCTTGAACCCGACGCGGTGGTCGGAGATCCGGTTCTCGGGGAAATTGTAGGTGCGCACGCGTTCGGAGCGGTCGACGGTGCGGACCTGGCTGCGGCGCTCGGCCGCGGCCTCGGCGTCGGCGCTGGCGCGCGCCTCGGCGAGCAGCCGGGCGCGCAGGATGCGCATGGCCTGCTCCTTGTTCTGGAGCTGGCTCTTCTCGTTCTGGCACGAGACGACGATGCCGGTGGGGACGTGCGTGATGCGCACGGCGGAGTCGGTGGTGTTGACGCTCTGCCCTCCGGGGCCGGAGGACCGGAACACGTCGATGCGCAGGTCGTTGGCGTCGACCTCGACCTCGACGTCCTCGGCCTCGGGCACCACGAGCACGCCGGCCGCGGAGGTGTGGATGCGGCCCTGCGACTCGGTGACGGGGACCCGCTGCACGCGGTGCACACCGCCCTCGAACTTCAGCTGCGGCCAGACGCCGCGGCCGGGTTCGGGGGTGCCGCGGTTCTTGAACGCGATGGTGATGTCCTTGTAGCCGCCGAGGTCGGAGACGGTGGAGTCGATGATCTCGGTCTTCCACCCCTGGCGCTCGGCGTAGCGCAGGTACATGCGCACCAGGTCACCGGCGAACAGGGCGGACTCCTCGCCGCCCTCGCCGGCCTTGACCTCCATGATGAGGTTCTTCTCGTCGGCGGGGTCGCGCGGGACGAGCAGGCGGCGCAGCCGCTCGGTGAGCCGGTCGCGCTCGCCGGCCAGCTCCTCGGCCTCCTCGGCGAAGGCCGGGTCCTCGGCGGCGAGTTCGCGGGCGGCCTCGATGTCGTTCTCGACCTTGTTCAGCTCACGGTAGGCGCCGACGATCGGGGTGAGCTGGGAGTAGCGCTTGCCGAGGGCGCGTGCCCGCGCCTGGTCGGCGTGCACGTCGGGGTCGGCGAGCTGCTGCTCCAGCTCGTAGTACTCCCCCAGGAGGTCGTCCAGCTTCACGTCGCGTCCCTCGTCGTTGGCGGTGATGGGCGCCGCCGCCCGCATCGGGGAGCGGCGCCGGACCTACGCATGGCGGCGCCGGTCGCGCCCGCCTCGGGCGGGACGCGGTCCGGCGCCGCGGGCAGACGCTACTTGCGCTTGCCGAAGCGCTTCTCGAAGCGGGCGACCCGGCCGCCGGTGTCCATGATCTTCTGCTTGCCCGTGTAGAACGGGTGGCAGGCGGAGCAGATGTCCGCGCGGATCACGCCGTCGGTGGCCGTGCTGCGGGTGGTGAACGTGTTCCCGCAGGTGCAGGTCACCTGGGTGACGACGTATTCGGGGTGGATGTCGGCTTTCACGTGATCTCCTCGCTAGGTGCGGTCGCCGGACGCACGGGGACGGCGGGCGGGCGCGCGGGGCGCCCGCGGCCGCGGCGTGCGCGAACCGGTCCCGCGGCGGTCGATATACCAGTTTGCCAGACCTTCAACCCGGATCCGACCGGGAGCTATTCCCTCGGCTCCCTCAGCCGCCGTCCTCGCCCCGGCCGGTGCCGGTGACGGGCTCGCTGGGGTAGTCGGTGGGCGTGGGGTCGGGCTCCTCGGGGGCGTCGGGCGGGCACATGGCCAGCTCGATCATCTCCCAGGCGGGCGGGTCCGGGTTCTCGGCGTAGCGGGCCTGGAAGAGGGTGAAGTCCCGGTCCTCGCTGTGCACGGTCCAGTTGCGGTACCCGGGGATGTTGCCGGAGTGCATCCACACGTCGACCCCGCAGGTCAGCGTATAGGAACGGGGGCCCAGCGCGAAGCCGTACCCGTCGTCGTCGACGGCCTGCACGTCGAGCATCGCGGCGAGCATGTCGGGGCCCAGCACCTCGCCGTCGAGCAGCCCGCGCCAGAAGCGGTTGACGTCGCCCACGGTCGACACGATCTGCGCGGTGCCGTACCACCGGGTGGGGTTGAACTCGGTGATGTCGCTGGGCACCGGCTCGGCCCCGGCGTAGGGCGGCAGCGCGAGGTAGGCGTGCATGACCGGGCCGGGCATCTCGGAGTCGGCGGGGATGGAGGTGCCGGTCAG
The DNA here is from genome assembly GCF_001552555.1 of Nocardiopsis trehalosi NBRC 14201. Lineage (GTDB taxonomy): Bacteria > Actinomycetota > Actinomycetes > Streptosporangiales > Streptosporangiaceae > Nocardiopsis_B > Nocardiopsis_B trehalosi. The sequence goes on from NZ_BCRK01000156.1 coordinate 4,173, forward strand.
GCCCAGGGGTTCGATGATCCGCTCGGTGACCGCCTCGGCGTAGGGGCGGCCGGTCAGCTCCTCGATCACCATGGCGGCGAGCACGTAGTTGGTGTTGGAGTAGGCGGCGTCGGTGCCCGGGGCGAACACGGGGCCGTGCGCGTTGGCGACCGCGACGAGCTCCTCGGGGCGCCAGCGCCGGTGCGGGTCGGCGTCGACGGGCGGCATGTCGCGGTTGTAGCTGAACAGGCCGCTGGTGTGGCTGAGGACCATCCGGAGGGTGATCCGGTCGCCGCCGTCGACCACGCCCGGCAGCAGCTCCTCCAGGGTGTCGTCGAGGCCGGCCCGGCCGGAGCCGACGAGCTGGAGCAGCGTGGCGGCCACGAACGGCTTCGACAGGCTGGCGATGCGGAAGTGCGCGTCGGGGTCGACCGGGGCCCCGGTGTCGCGGTCGGCGACGCCGGACACCCCGTTCCAGGTGTCCGTGCCGTCCTTGTTCACCAGGGCGAGTTCGGCGACGGCGCCGCTGGAACCGGCGGCGACGACCTCGTTCAGTTCGCGCTGGAGGGTGATGCGCTCCTCGGCCGTGATGCGCGGCGGGTCGGGCTCCGGCCGGGACGCGGTGCGCAGGTCCTCGGGGTCGGGCGGCCGGGTGGTCTGCACCGCCACCAGGATCGCGGCGGCCGCCACCGCGACCCCCGCCACGGCGGCCCATCGCTTCGTGTCCATCGGCTCGCCATCGAAGCACGGAAAGCGGATTTTGGCGAATACGCGGAGTTTCCGCGGCCGCCGTGGCGGGCATACCGTCAGGTTGTGCGCGCCGTCCGCGCCGAGCGGAGCAGGAGCACCGCCACCGCGACGAGCCCGGCCGCCACCGCCGCGAGCAGGACCGTCCCCGCGTTGAGGCCGATGCCGTACACGAACAGGTACGTCAGCGCACCCGACAGCAGCAGGTAGTACACCAGCGGGATCACGGTCTGCCGGATGAGGTCGCCCTCGCGGCCGACCAGCCCCACCACCGCCGCGGCGGCCACCACGTTGTGCACGGTCACCATGTTGCCCGCGGCCCCGCCGACGGCCTGCCCGGCCACCACGGTCTCCGGGGCGACGCCGATCCGCTCGCCGGTCGAGAACTGGAACAGCGAGAACATCAGGTTCGACACCGTGTTGCTGCCCGCGACGAACGCGCCCAGGGCGCCGATCCACGGCGCGAACAGGGGCCAGGACCCGCCGGCGAGCGAGGCCGCGCCCTCGGCGAGGGTGAGCGGCATGCTGTCCAGGCCGCCGGTGCTGTACTCGGCCCCGCTGTTGATGAAGACCCGCACCAGCGGCACGGCGAACAGCAGCGCGACCGCGGCACCGGCGAGCTGGCCGCCGGCCATGCGCCACGCCGCGGCGACCTGCGCCCGCCGCATCCGGTGCAGCAGGCAGGTCACCAGGCTGACGGCGATGAACACGCCGCCCGGCGAGTACAGGGGCTGCACGGCGTCGCCGATGCCGGTGCCGAACAGGTCGTCGGCGCGCAGCTCCACGCCCTGCAGCCAGGACGTCAGCGGCGGCACCACACGGGTGAGGACGAGCAGCCCGGCGGCCAGCAGGTAGGGCGCCCAGGCGCGCAGCAGGCCGATGCGCGGGGCGCCGTCGTGGTCGGGCTCGCCGGCGCCGGGGTCGATGGCGCCGTTCCACCGGTCGTTCCAGCGGGCGCGCGGCGGGAAGTCCCACGGCTCGGCCGGCAGCAGGAACCCGCGGCGGGCGGCCGCGACGACGATCAGCAGCCCGGTGAGCCCGCCCAGCAGTGAGGTGAACTCCACACCGAGGAAGGCGTTGTAGGCGACCGAGGGGAGGGTCATCGCGAACGCGGCGAACAGGGCGAACCGCCATACGCGCAGGCCGTCCGCGAACCGGCCGCCGTAGAAGCCGCAGAGCATGCAGCAGAGGAAGACCGGGATGAGGGTGCCGCAGACGGCGTGCAGCAGCACGGTCAGCAGCCCGATGTGCTCGACCAGGCCGGGCACCGTGAGGCCGAGGGCGGCGGCGCGCTCGGCCACCTGCGGCGCGCCGGCCAGGCCGCCGTCGACGCCGACGAGGATGGGGGTGCCCACGGCGCCGAAGCTGACCGGGGTGCTCTGGATGACCAGGCCGACCATGACCGCGGCCATCGCGGGGAAGCCGAGCGCGAGCAGCAGCGGGGCCACGATGGCGGCGGGGGTGCCGAACCCGGAGGCGCCCTCGATGAAGCCGCCGAACAGCCAGCCGATGATGACGGCCTGCACCCGGCGGTCGGGGCTGATGTCGGTGAAGGTCCGGCGGATGGTCCGGATGGCGCCGCCGGTGGTCAGCGTCGCCAGCAGCAGCAGCGCGCCGAAGATGATGTAGACGAGCCCGAGGGCGAGGATCAGGCCCTGGACGGTGGAGGCGGCCACCGCCTGCCACTCCACCCGCCACACGGTGAGGGCGACGGCCACCACGACGGCGTATCCGGCGGGCATGGCGTACTTGGCGGGCCAGCGCAGGCCGACCAGCAGGACGCCGACGGTGAGGATGGGCGCGAGGGCGCACAGGGCCAGCAGGGCGAGGCCGTCCATGCCGTTCCACTCCTGGGGGTCGGGTGTACACGGTATGCACTCCCTGCGCACCCTAGATCACGGAGCGGGACGGGTAAAGGGCCGGGCGGCCCGGTGGCGGCGGGGCCCGGCGACGCGCCGGCGGCCCGCCCCCCGGGGGGCGGGCCGCCGGCACACGGTGTCCGCGGGCGTCAGTGCTCGTTCGGGTTGACCGTGTTCTTCTGCACCTGGAGCAGGAACTCCGCGTTGCTCTTGGTGTCCTTCATCTTGTCCAGCAGCAGTTCCAGGGCCTGCTGGGTGTCGAGGGCGTGCAGCACCCGGCGGAGGCGCCAGACGATGTTCAGCTCCTCGCTGGACATCAGGATCTCCTCCTTGCGGGTGCTGGAGGACTCGACGTCGACCGCGGGGAAGATCCGCTTGTCGGCGAGGGACCGGTTGAGCTTGAGCTCCATGTTGCCGGTGCCCTTGAACTCCTCGAAGATCACCTCGTCCATGCGCGACCCGGTCTCGACCAGGGCGGTGGCGAGGATGGTCAGCGAGCCGCCGTGCTCGATGTTGCGCGCCGCGCCGAAGAACCGCTTCGGCGGGTAGAGCGCGGTGGAGTCGACACCGCCGGACAGGATGCGCCCGCTCGCCGGGGCGGCGAGGTTGTAGGCGCGGCCCAGCCGGGTGATGGAGTCGAGCAGCACCACGACGTCCAGGCCCATCTCGACCAGCCGCTTGGCGCGCTCGATGGCGAGCTCGGCGACGGTGGTGTGGTCCTCGGCCGGCCGGTCGAAGGTCGAGTGGATGACCTCGCCCTTGACCGTGCGCTGCATGTCGGTGACCTCTTCGGGCCGCTCGTCGACGAGGACGACCATGAGGTGGCACTCGGGGTTGTTCTCGGTGATCGCGTTGGCAATCGACTGGAGCACCATCGTCTTGCCCGCCTTGGGCGGCGACACGATGAGCCCGCGCTGCCCCTTGCCGATCGGCGCCACCATGTCGATGATGCGCGTCGTCAGGATCTGCGGCTCGGTCTCCAGGCGCAGCCGGTCCTGCGGGTACAGCGGGACCAGCTTGGAGAACTCGGGGCGGTTGCGCGCCTGGTCGGGCGCCATGCCGTTGATGGTGTCGAGGCGGACCAGCGCGTTGAACTTCTCGCGCCGCTCGCCGTCGCGCGGCTGGCGGACCGCGCCGGTGATGGCGTCGCCCTTGCGCAGGCCGTTCTTGCGGACCTGCGCCAGCGACACGTACACGTCGTTGGCGCCCGGCAGGTACCCGGTGGTGCGCACGAACGCGTAGTTGTCGAGGATGTCGAGTATGCCGGCGACCGGGAGCAGGACGTCGTCGTCGCTGATCACGGGCTCCGGGTCCTGGCGGTCGCGGCCGCGGCGGTCGCGGCGGTCACGCCGCCGGCCGCGGCGCCGACCGCTGCCGAAGTCGTCGTCGGGGGCGCCGCCACCGCCGCCGCGGCTCTGTCCGCCCTGCGGGCCGCTGTCCTGCTGCTGCGGCTCGGGGGCGGCGTCCTCGCGGTTGCCGCGGTTGTTGCGCCGGTTGCGCTGCCGGTCCCGACCGGACTGGCCGTTCGGGGAGTCGGAGCCGCTCTTCTGGGGGGTGCTCGATGTCTTGGTCACGCTGCTCGCGGTGGTAGAGGTATCGGGGCCATCCGACGGCCGGCCCTCGCCGGCGTCGTCGCCGCGCTTGCTGCGGGACGAGCGGCGGGTACGTGCGGACTTCTCGGCGCGGTCGGCCTGCTCCGGCTCGGCGGCGCGGGGTCCGGAATCGGACTGCGCCGCCGCGGTGTCGGCCGGGGCCGGCTCGGCGCCCGCGTCCTTCCTGGCCGCGGAGCGACGTCCGGAGGCCGCTCCGTCGGTCGCGTCGACCTTACCCGCTGCGACCCCGGTCTCGGAGGTCTTCGCGGATTTCGCGGCGGGCGCGCCGACGGGCCCGCCCTGCTTGGTCTCGATCGCGGCGATGATGTCGTTCTTGCGCATCCGCCCCGTGCCCGTGATCCCGAGACTCGACGCCAGCCGCTGCAGCTCGGTGAGCTTCAGCGCCGACAGGCCGGTGCCGCCGGAACGGCTGCGGGACCGCGCGGGCGCGCTCGTGGCGGCCGGAGCTGCGGAGTCGCCGGAATCCGCACCGGGCGCGGTGGTGTTCTGCTGCGTGCTGACCGCCGCGTCCGTGTGGAGTTCGGTGGTGTCGCTCACTAAGGGTCCTTCCCAAGGAGCGGGCTAGGCCGTCATGTTGTCGTGTACGGCCGGCCCGGTGGTGCGAACCGGCGGGGGCCGGGTCGGGCATTGCCCCACGTGGATGTCGGGATCCGTCGAACGGGGCCCTTACCCGAGCGCGGCGGGCTCGGGGTACAGCCAGACATCGGGGCGATGAGCTCGGTCGTGCTGCCCGTGGACCATTCTGTCGTGCTCGCCGGACGAGGAATCGACAACGGTGGGGTAGGCAGAGCCACGGGAAGACCGCGAACTCGACACAGTGCCCACCGTGCGCAGCGCTCTCATGGAGAAGACCACGTGCGCTTGGGACGCGGGAGCCACTGTGGCGGATGAGCACACGCCCCGCATCGGGGCATCTGGTGCTTCACCTAGCCTAACATCACCGGAGCCCACAGCTATTCCTCGACACAGGTTCATGAACGGGGAGAACTGATCCACACCCCTGCCGCATCGATTCTTAAGGGGTGTATGTGCCATCCAGTACCCGTTCGTTCCCGTATTGAATCAACCCGCTCCCCAATGTTTTGCGTGTCACCGTCCGCGCGCGCGGCATCACCGGCGGCGGGGATTTCGGGGGTGTGGCAGAGCACGAGCACCGTCGGACCGGCACCCGAGACGACGGCGGGCAGGCCGTCCAGCTCGCGCAGATCCCGGATCAGCCGGGCACTGGCGGGCATGGCGGGTGCGCGGTACCTCTCATGCAACCGGTCCTCCGTCGCCTCCAGCAACAGTTCGGGCTGGCCGGAAACGGCCGCCACGAGCAGTGCCGCACGACCGGCCGTGAACGCGGCGTCGCCGTGCGGGACCACCTCGGGCAGCAGGCCGCGCGCGGCCTCGGTCGACAGCCGCTCCTCGGGCACGCACACCACCGGCCGCAGCCGGGACGACACCGGGACCCGCCGCGCCGCCCAGCCGGCGGCGCCGCGCCAGGCGACGGTGAGGCCGCCGTAGACGCACGGCGCCACGTTGTCGGGGTGGCCCTCGATGTCGGCGGCCAGCGCGAACAGGCGGTCGCGGTCGACGTGCTCGGCGCCCCCGGCGGCCAGGGCCAGCCCGGCCGCCGCGCCGCCGACGATGGCCGACGCCGAGGACCCCAGCCCCCGCCCGTGCGGCACGGCGTTGCGGCAGCGCAGGTCGACACCGGTGAACGGGACGCCCGCGGCGTCGAACGCGCGCCGCAGCGCCCGCACCACCAGGTGCGTGCCGTCGAGCGGGACCTCGCCGGCGCCCTCGCCGTCGACGGTGACGCGCACGCGGCCGTCGTCGCGGGCGACCGCCTCGATCTCGTCGTACAGGCCGAGCGCCAGCCCGAGGGCGTCGAATCCGGGGCCGAGGTTGGCGCTGGTGGCCGGGGTGCGGACGCGCACGCCCGTCGGGCGTGTCTGGGACATGCGGGTTCTCCGGTGGGGCCGGGGGCCGGGGGGCCGGTGGGGGCGGTGGGGGCGGTGGGTCAGGCCAGGCCGAGGGCGGTCGCCGCGGCGTGCGCGTCGACGGGGACGGTGGTGGCGGACGAGGCGCCGGCCAGCGCCCAGTCGGGGTCCTTCAGCCCGTTGCCGGTGACCGTGCACACCACGCGGCTGCCGCGCTCGATGTGCCCGGCCTCGACGGCCTGGAGGAGTCCGGCGACGCTGGCGGCCGACGCCAGCTCCACGAACACGCCCTCCTCGGCGGCGAGCAGACGGTACGCGGCGAGGATCTGCCGGTCGGTGACGGCGTCGATGCGCCCGCCGGACTCGTCGCGCGCGTTCTCGGCGTGCGCCCACGACGCGGGGTTGCCGATGCGGATGGCGGTCGCGATGGTGCGCGGCTGCTGCACCGGGGCGCCGTTGACGATCGGCGCGGCCCCGCTGGCCTGGAAGCCGAACATGCGCGGGGAGCGCGTCGAGACGCCGTCCGCGGCGAACTCCTTGTAGCCCATCCAGTAGGCGGTGATGTTGCCGGCGTTGCCGACGGGCAGGCAGTGCACGTCGGGGGCGTCGCCGAGGGCGTCGACGATCTCGAACGACGCGGTCTTCTGCCCCTGGATGCGGTACGGGTTGACCGAGTTCACCAGGGCGACGGGGTAGTCGACGGCGAGCTTGCGGGCGAGCTCCAGGCAGTCGTCGAAGTTGCCGTCGACCTGGAGCAGCTTCGCGCCGTGCACGAGCGCCTGGGCGAGCTTGCCCATGGCGATCTTGCCCTGCGGCACGAGCACCGCGCAGGTCATGCCGGCGCGCACCGCGTAGGCGGCGGCGCTGGCGCTGGTGTTGCCGGTGGAGGCGCAGATGACGGCCTTGGCGCCGTCCTCGGCGGCCTTCGTGATGGCCATGGTCATGCCGCGGTCCTTGAAGGAGCCGGTGGGGTTGAGGCCCTCGACCTTGAGGTGGACCTCGCACCCCGTCAGCTCCGATACCCGGGTGGCGGGGACCAGCGGGGTCCCGCCCTCCTGGAGGGTGACGACCGGGGTGGTGTCGGTGACGGGAAGGCGGTCGCGGTACTCCTCGACGATGCCTCGCCACGCCCGTGGCATGCTCACGACAGGCCCTTTCGAACGGTGGACGTGCGCGGGGGCGGTCGGCCCCCGGGGAGGCGGCGCGGACGGCGGCCGGCGGGTGCGCCGACGGGCGTCGCGCGCCCGGCGGGAGGGATCCCGCGCGGCCTCGTGACACCCCGAGTCTAGGGCCCCGCCGGGTGCGGCCACGCATCCCCCCTGCCCCATCTCGGCAGGTGGGACGGCGGACACAGCGGGTGCCCGGCCGGGCGCGGGGCGCTCGGCCGGGCACCCGGTCAGCCCGCCTCGGCGAACGCCTCGACGCGCATCACGCTGGCGACGGCCCGCACCATGTCGAGTCCGCGCAGCCGCTCGACCGTCGCGGCCAGCGCGGAATCGGGCGCCTGGTGGCTGACCAGGACGAGCTGGGCGTCGTCGCCGGTCCCCTCTTGGCGGACGTTCTTGATCGACACCCCGTTGTCGGCGAACACCTCGGCGACCCGGGCGAGCACACCGGGGCGGTCGGCGACGTCGAGGGCGATGTGGTAGCGGGTGACCGTGTCGCCCATGGGGTGCACGGGCAGCCCGCTGTCGTGCGCGCCCTCGGCCACCGACGTCGCGGCGAGCCGGTTGCGGGCGACGGCGACCAGGTCGCCGAGCACCGCGCTGGCGGTGGGCGCACCGCCCGCCCCGGCCCCGTAGAACATCAGCCGGCCCGCGGACTCGGCCTCGACGAACACCGCGTTGTAGGCCTCGGTGACCGTCGCCAGGGGGTGCTCGCGGGGCAGCATCACCGGGTGGACGCGGACGCCCACCGACGCGCCGTCGGCCGCACGCTGGCAGATGGCGAGCAGTTTCACCACGCAGCCCATGGCCTTGGCGCTGGCGATGTCGCCCGCGGTGACCTCGGTGATGCCCTCGCGGTGCACGTCGGCGGCGGTGACCTGCTGGGTGTGGAACGCGAGCCGGGCGAGGATGGCGGCCTTCGCGGCGGCGTCGAAGCCCTCGACGTCGGCGGTGGGGTCGGCCTCGGCGTAGCCCAGGGACTGCGCCTCCTCCAGCGACTCGGCGAAGCCCGCGCCCTGGGTGTCCATCCGGTCGAGGATGAAGTTGGTCGTGCCGTTGACGATGCCCATGACGCGGTGCACCCGGTCGCCCGCCAGCGAGTCGCGCAGCGGCCGCAGCAGGGGGATGGCCCCGGCGACGGACGCCTCGTAGTACAGGTCGACCCCCGCCTCGCGGGCGGCGGCGTGCAGGGTGGCGCCGTCCTCGGCGAGCAGCGCCTTGTTCGCCGTGACCACCGACTTGCCGGCCTTGATCGCCGCGAGGATCAGCGACCGCGCGGGTTCGATGCCGCCGATGACCTCGACCACCAGGTCGATGTCGTCGCGCGTGACCAGGCCCATGGCGTCGGTCGTGAACAGCGCCGGATCGATCCCGGCACCGCGGTCGCGCCCGATCCGGCGGACGGCGATCCCGCCGACCTCCAGCGGCGCGCCGACCCGCGCGGCGAGCTCGACCGCCTGCTCCTCCAGCAGCCGCACCACTTCCGCACCCACAACGCCGCATCCGAGCAGCGCCACCTTCATCGCCATAGGGGGGTGACTCCCACTTCTCTCACGTCGTGATTCTCCGGTCCGCGGCTCCGGCTCCGCGCCCGCGGGGCCGACCCCGTCAGCCTACGTCGAGACGGAGCAGGTCCTCCTCGGTCTCCCGGCGCACCAGGGTCCGGGAGACGCCGCCGCGGACCGCCACGAGGGCGGGGCGCGGCAGGTGGTTGTAGTTGCTCGCCATCGAGTGGCAGTAGGCGCCGGTGGCGGCGACGGCGACGAGGTCGCCGGGGCGCACGTCGGCGGGCAGGTACAGGTCGTGCACGATGATGTCGCCGCTCTCGCAGTGCTTGCCGACCAGGCGGGACAGCATCGGCGGGGCGTCGCTGGCCCGCGACGCCAGGACGCAGGTGTACTCCGAGCCGTACAGCGCGGTGCGGATGTTGTCGCTCATGCCGCCGTCGACGCTGACGTAGGTGCGGATGCCCTCGACGTCCTTCACGGTGCCCACCCGGTAGAGGGTCACCCCGGCGGGGCCCGCCAGGGCGCGGCCGGGCTCGACCGCGATGCGCGGCATCGGCAGGTCGGCCGCCTCGCACTCGCGGCGGACGATGCCGAGCAGGCTCTCGGCGATCGTCTTGGGGGCGAGCGGGGCGTCGTCGGGGACGTAGGCGATGCCGAGGCCGCCGCCGAGGTCGAGTTCGGGCAGCACCACACCGGTCTCGGCGTGGATCGTGGTGAGGAACGCGGTGACGCGGCGGGCGGCGACCTCGAACCCGGCGGTGTCGAAGATCTGCGACCCGATGTGGGAGTGCAGGCCGACCAGGTTGACGTGCTCGGCGGCCAGCACCCGGCGCACCGCCTCGGCGGCGGCGCCGGTGCTCAGCGCGAACCCGAACTTCTGGTCGTCGTGCGCCGTCGCGACGAACTCGTGCGTGTGCGCCTCGACGCCCGTGGTGACGCGGACCAGCACGTCGGGCACGCGGCCGCGCTCGGCGGCGAGGCGCTCCAGGCGCTCGATCTCGTCGAAGGAGTCGACGATGATCCGGCCCACGCCGACGTCGATGGCGCGCGCCAGCTCCGCCTCGGACTTGTTGTTGCCGTGCATCCCGATGTGCGCGGCGGGGAACCCGGCGGCCAGGGCGACGGCCAGTTCGCCCCCGCTGCACACGTCGAGCTTGAGGCCCTCCTCGTGCACCCAGCGGGCGACGGCCTTGGTCAGCAGGGCCTTGCCGGCGTAGTACACGTCGGCGTCGGCGTCGCTGAAGGCGGTGCGGTAGTCGCGGGCGCGGGCGCGGAAGTCGTCCTCGTCGAGGACGTACAGGGCGGTGCCGTGCTCGGCGGCGAGGGCGGACGCGCCGACCCCGCCCAGCACGAGTTCACCGTCGACGCGCCGCGCGGTGGCGGGCCACACCCGGGGGTCGAGTTCGATGAGGTCGTGCGGCGGGCGCGGCGGGTTGTCCTCGGGCAGCACGTCGGCGTGGCGCGGACCGGCGGGGTGGGCGTAACGGCTCATGGGCGTGGACTCTCGACTGTTCGATGGCTGCTGGTGATCCGCTCCGCCCCGAAGCCCGCCCCCGGACAGAGGCACCCGCCCCTGCCAACGGGCGGCCCCCCGGCCCCCCGGTCAGGAACGCCCGGCCCCCACACGGGGGCCGGCGCCCCGTCGGGAACGGCCGCCCCTCACACGGGAGCGACCGGCGCCTTGTCGGGAACGGCCGCCCCTCACACGGGAGCGACCGGCGCCTTGTCGGGAACGG
>NZ_BCRK01000157.1 GCF_001552555.1 Nocardiopsis trehalosi NBRC 14201
CCGGGGCGGGTCCGCCCCGGCGGCCCCAGCCTCGCCGTGAGGGCCGCCCCGCCGGATCGCGGGCCGCAGCCCTATATCCGGTCCCGGTCCCCCGGTCCGGACGCCTAAGACCGGGGCGCGCGGGAGCGGCACCGTCCTAGGGAGGGCCCCGCGGGCACCCGTGGGCGCTCGCGGGGCGGGCGGCGGCTCAGGCCCCGGTGCCCGGGAGCCGCTCCGGCGCGGCGGCGACGGCGGCCGGGCCGTCGCCGACGTGCAGGACGGCGTCGGCGGTGTCGAGCAGGTCCCGGTCGAGCGGGAAGTACCCCATCTGCGGCGTGGTGTCGGTGCGCGTCCGGGTGCCGGTCACCGAGGCGGCCGGCACCAGCCCCCACGTGCCGACCCGGGACTGGAGGGCGCTCTCGAAGGTGTCGGGCGCGGGCTCGCCGAGCCCGATGGTCGCGCTGCGGCCCAGGGACCCGGCGACGAAGGCGTACCGCTCGCCCACCAGGGACGCCAGGATGGCGCCCGCGCCGGACCACCGGAGGTCCATGTCGCCCATCGGCATGCGGCTCGGCGACCGCCGCAGGTGCAGGTTGTGCGCGAAGACCAGGGTGGGGCCCCGCTCGGCCTCGGCGGCGCGGATGTCCAGCAGGTTCTCGGCCATGAGGGCGTCGCGGGTGCCGGACAGGCGGGACCACCGCAGGGACGGATCGCCGGGCCGGGCGGACTGCGCGTGGTAGCGCAGCAGGCCGAGCCCGCCCGCCAGGTGGACGCCGGCCCGGGTCCAGGCGGTGTGCGAGGTCGCCGCGATGAGTTCGGGCGCGCGCCCGTAGAGCGCGGTGCGCATGTCGTCGGCGATGACGCGCAGCCGCGCGGCCTCGGGCGTGGCGCCGGGCGACGCGTCCGCGTCCATGAGCGCCTCCAGGGACTCCCACCGCTCGTCGGGGCCGAGGAGGCCCGCGAGGTCGAGGTCGAGCCCCAGGTAGTCGCGGACGTGTTCGAGGTGGCGGCGCGGGCTGGGCGCGCTCATCGTCTCCATGGGGGCGTCGAAGCCGTGGAAGGCCAGCCGCTCCTCCGGCGGACGCCCCTCGTTGTACGCGCGCATCCAGGCCACCAGCCGCCGGTTGGCGTCGAAGGCGCCCCAGCCGTGTGAGAAGCCCTCGTCCATCGCGGTGTCGAGGCTTCCGGTGCCGGCGCGGACGTGGTCGTCCACGGTGAGCGCGGCGACGCGGTCGGTCTCCAGCGCGATGGACCGGAAGCCGTGGCCGGCCAGCCGGGCGAACAGCTCGTTGCGGAGGCGCGCGAACGCGGGCTCGGCGTGCGTCGGTTCGCCGAGTGCCAGGAGGTCGCAGGACGCGGGCAGGAACGCGGTGATGTCGGTCGTCATGTGGGTGAAGCGTATCTTTGAAAGCCCGGTGGAGACTCTCCCGCTGATCTCCACCGCAACACCGGGGACGTCGGCGGGAAAGTCTCCAAACGGGGTGAGCACATGCGGCCGACCGACCTGGCGCGCGAGCACGGGATCTCGACCCAGGCGGTCCGCAACTACGAGCACGACGGCCGCCTCCCGCCCGCCGCGCGCACGCCCAGCGGCTACCGCGTCTACACCGAGGTTCACGCCGCGGCGCTCCGCGCCTACCTGGCCCTGGTCCCGGCGTTCGGCCACGCGGCGGCCGGGGAGGTCATGCGCGCGGTCCACGGCGGTCGGCTCGACGACGCGCTGGCGGTCATCGACGGCGGGCACGAGCGGCTGCTCCGCGACCGGGGGACCCTCGCCGCCGTCCGGGAGGCGGTGCACCACCTGGCGGGGGAGGCGGCCGCCGCCCCGGAGCGGCCGTCCGGGCCCGCCGTGCGGACCATCGGCGCCCTCGCCCGCCGGCTCGGCGTCACCCCGGCGACTCTGCGCGACTGGGAGGCGGCCGGCATCCTCGCCCCGGACCGCGACCCGGCCACCGGGTACCGCCTCTACCGCGCGCCCGACGTCCGCGACGCCGAACTCGCCCACCTGCTCCGGCGCGGGGGCTACCCGCTGGACCGCATCGCCACCGTGGTCCACCGGGTGCGCACGGCCGGCGGCACCGACACGCTGGCGCGCGCCCTGGACGACTGGGGGAGCCGGCTCACCGCGCGCGGCCGCGCCATGCTCGACGCGGCCGCGCTGCTCGGCCGCTACCTGGACGTGCTCGACGGCGGCGCGCCCCCGGCGGGGCGCACCGCGCCCTAGGGCTGTGCCGGGTCCGGGTCCGGGGCCGGGTCGGTGGTGCGCCGCAGCCACCGGGCGGCGACGGCGAGCAACAGGCCGAGCACGGCCGCCGCGCCGCCCACCGCCGTGAAGTAGCCGGCGGCGGCGTCGCGGTCGTAGAACGCCACGATCTGCGCCGAGATGCCCTGGCCGGCCGCGCCTGCGGTCAGCCACAGCCCCATGGTGCGGGTGGCGAACGCGGCGGGCGCCAGCCGGGTGGTGGCCGACAGTCCGATGGGCGACAGGCACAGCTCGCCGATGGTGACCAGCGCGAAGCTCGCCACCAGCCACATCGGCGCCGTCAGCCCGGCCGACGCCGCCGGGACCGCCATCAGCAGGTAGGAGGCCCCGGCGAGGACCAGGCCGGTGGCGAACTTGGCGGGGGTGGAGGGGGCGCGACCGCGCCGGGCGAGCGCGGTCCACAGGGCGGCGAACGCGGGCGCGGTGAAAATCAGCACGAGGGAGCCGACGGACTGGAACCAGGACGAGGGGACCGCGAACCCGCCCGCGTCGAGGTCGGTGGAGTCGCGGGCGTACTGGGCCAGGACAACGGCGCCCTGCTCCTGGATGATCCAGAAGCACACCGCCGCCGCGAACAGCGGGATGTAGGCGAGCAGCCGGGCGCGCTCGGCCGGGGTGGTGCGCGGGCTGCGCAGCATCACCGTGAAGTAGCCGATCGGCAGCGCCACCGACGCGGCGCTGACCAGGTCGATCACCAGGTCGGCGGTGAGCAGCCCGGCCGCGGCGAGCAGCGCCAGGGCGGCGGCCGACACGGCGACCGCCGCGGCCGCCGCCCGGGGGACCCGCGGCCGCCCCCGCTCGGTCCGGGGCAGCGGGTTGGCCGGGGCCCGCCCGTCGGCGCCCAGGTGGCGGGCGCCGCGCGCGTAGACGGCGAGCCCGACCGCCATGCCGACCGCCGCCAGCCCGAACCCCAGGTGGTAGTCGTAGCGCTGGCCGAGCGTGCCGACGATCAGCGGGGCGAGCACGGCGCCCATGCTGATGCCCATGTAGTAGATGGTGAACCCGGAGTCGCGGCGGGCGTCGCCGGGTGCGTAGAGGTGGCCGACCGACGCCGACACGTTGGGCTTGAGCAGCCCGGTGCCCGCCACGATGAACACCATCGAGGCGTAGAGGGCGGCGGCGCCGCCGGGCAGCGCCAGGCACACGTGGCCGAACATGATGAGCACGCCGCCCCAGAACGTGCACCGCTGCGGCCCGAGGAGCCGGTCGGCGACCCACCCGCCGGCGATCGCCGCCATGTAGACCGCGGAGCCGTAGACCGCCACCAGCGACAGGGCGGTGGGCTCGTCGATGCCCAGGCCGCCGTCGGCGGTCCGGTCGTACATGTAGTACAGCAGCAGGGCGCGCATGCCGTAGTAGGAGAACCGCTCCCACGCCTCGGTGAGGAACAGGGTCGCCAGGCCCCTGGGGTGGCCCAGGAAGGCGCGGTCGCGTGTGCCGGTCGGGGCCGGGGTGTCCACAGCCAGCCTCCCGCGGGGGTGGGGGCCGGGGCGCGGTGCGTGCCCCGGATGACCGGCGGGACGCTAGTGCACGGCGGCGCCGCACGTCAACGGCCCCCGGGGCCTCCGGGGGCCTCCCGCTCGCCGCGCGCGCCCCTCGGCGGGGCGGTGCGGCGGGGCATCCACAGCAGCACCACCACCAGGCACAGCAGCCCCGTTCCCATGGCGCAGACGGCGGCCAGGTGCATGCCCGACAGGAACGCCTCCTTGGCCGGTCCGACCAGGGCGCGCCCCTCGGGGCCGCCCACGCGGGCGGCGGCCGCGAGGGTGGCCTCGATGGACTCCCCGGCGGCCGTGCGCCGGTCCTCGGGCACCGCGCCCAGGTGCGGGGTGACGCCGTCGCGGTACACGCCGGAGACCAGCGCGCCGAGCACGGCGACCCCCAGCGCGGTGGCGACCTGGCGGGCGGTGTTCTGCACGGCCGAGGCGGCGCCCGCGTTCTGCGGCGGCACCGCCGCCATGATGGAGGCGGTCGCGGGGGTCATGACCAGCGCCATCCCCGACCCCTGGACGAAGAACGCGACCTCCACGTGCCACACCGGGGTGTGGGCGTCGAGCAGCGCGTAGGAGCCCAGCGCCGAGGAGGCGAGCAGCACCCCGGCGGCGCCCACCGCCCGGGGGCCGAACCGGGCCACGAGGTGCGGGCTGAGCGGGGACATGATCATCTGCGCGGCGGCGACCGGCAGCACCAGCAGCCCGGCGTGCAGCGGGCTGAACTCGCGGACGCTCTGCCAGTAGAAGGTGATGAAGAAGAGCACCCCGGCGAGGGCGAAGAACATCATCATCACGGCCACCACCGCCACCGACAGGCGCGGGTCGCGGAACAGCCGCACGTCGAGCGCCGGGTGGTCGATGCGCGCCTCCCACACCACGAACGCGGCGAGCACCGCGGCGCCCGCCAGCACCGGGACGAACACCGCCGGGTCGGTCGCGGAGCCGCGCTCGCCCGCCCCGATGATGCCGTAGACCAGCAGCACCAGCCCGGCGATCGACAGCAGCACGCCCACCGGGTCGAGCCGGCCCGGCCGGGCGTTGCGCGACTCGGGGACGAGCCACAGCAGCAGGACGACGGCGACGGCCACGATGGGCACGTTGATCAGGAACACCGACCCCCACCAGAAGTGCTCCAGCAGCAGCCCGCCCAGCGGCGGCCCGATGCCCAGGGCGAGGCCCACGGCCCCCGCCCACACCCCGATCGCGCGCGGGCGCTCCTCGGGGCCGAACACGCTGGTGATGATCGACAGGGTCTGCGGCATCACGGCCGCCCCGCCCAGCCCCATGACGGCGCGCGCCGCGATCAGGTGCTCGGGGGCCTGGGCGTAGGCCGAGGCCAGGGAGCCCAGCCCGAACACGAGGAGCCCCCCGAGGAGCATCCGGCGGCGCCCCACCCGGTCGCCGACGACGCCGCAGGTGAACAGCAGCCCGGCGAAGACCAGGGTGTAGGAGTTGATCGCCCACGCCAGTTCGCCCTGCGAGGCGCCCAGCCCCTGGCGCGGATCGGAGATCACCCGCAGGGCGACGTTGAGGATGGTGTTGTCGAGCACCACCACGAGCAGGGCGATCACCAGGACGCCGAGGACCGCCCAGCGGCGCGGGTACGGGGTGGTCGGCTCCATGGGGTCTGCCTCTCGGGTCGGCGGCGCGCGGGACCGCGCGGACGGGATCGGGGCGCCGCGCGCCCACCGCCGACGTGCCCCGCGGCATGGCCTTTCATACCCCGTCGGCCGGGGATGATCGGCGGCCGGCCGGCGGTTGCACCTGGATGGCGGCCGCTTCCGCGCGCCGTGCGATGATGGCGGCACGCGGCGCCCTCCGCCGCGCCGACCGTTGCCTACACCGTCCGGGGACGCCGTAAGGGCGCTTCGAGACTTCGGAGGAAACGCACATGTCCGAGACCGCATCCGCCCCCGCACTCTACGGGGGGACCTCCACCCGCCGCGTCAGCGTCCGCGACATCGCCCTGGCGAAGCGGCGCGGGGAGCGCTGGCCCATGCTGACCGCCTACGACGCCCTGACCGCGCGCGTCTTCGACGAGGCGGGCATCCCCGTCCTGCTCGTCGGCGACTCCGCCGCCATGGTCGTCTACGGCTACGACTCCACCGTCCCCGTCACCGTCGACGACCTGCTGCCGCTCACCGCGGCCGTCGCGCGGTCCACCACCCGCGCCCTGGTCGTCGCCGACCTGCCGTTCGGCTCCTACCAGGGCTCGCCCGAGCAGGCGCTCGCCGCCGCCGCCCGGTTCATGAAGGAGGGGCACGCCCAGGCCGTCAAGCTGGAGGGCGGGCACCGCGTCGCCCCGCAGGTCGAGGCGCTGGTGGCGGCCGGCGTCCCGGTGATGGGCCACATCGGCCTCACCCCGCAGTCCGTCAACACCCTGGGCGGCTACCGCGTGCAGGGGCGCGGCGAGGCGGGGGCGGAGCTGCTGGCCGACGCCAAGGAGCTGGAGCGCGCCGGGGCGTTCTCCGTCGTCCTGGAGTGCGTGCCGGCGGAGCTGGCGGCCGACATCACCGCGCAGCTCACCATCCCCACCATCGGCATCGGGGCGGGCGCGGGGACCGACGCCCAGGTCCTGGTCTGGCAGGACATGGCGGGTCTCAGCCCGCGCGTGGCCAAGTTCGTCAAGACCTACGCCGACCTGGCGGCCACCCTCGGCGGCGCCGCGAAGAGCTTCGCCGAGGAGGTCGTCGGCGGGACGTTCCCCGACGCGGCGCACTCCTACTCCTGACCGGCCGTGCCGCGCCGCCGCACGCGGCGCGGCACCCGGCGGCCGGAGGGCGCGTGTCGCCGCCCCGCCTCCCCGACCGAACGCTACTCGGCGGTAGAGTTTCGGCGACCCGGGGAAGAGACCTACGGAGGCACGATGCGCATCTCCATGCCGTTGCAGTACGCCGGCGAGCCCAAGCCGGCCGTCGACCAGGTCGCCGAGCTGGAGAAGGTCGGCCTGGACACCGTCTGGGTGGCCGAGGCGTACGGCTACGACAGCCCCACCCTCATGGGCTACATCGCGGCCCGCACCGAACGTGTCCGCATCGGCGCCGCCATCCTGCCGCTGTACAGCCGCACCCCCGCGCTCATCGCGCAGACGGCCGCCGGCCTGGACTACCTGTCCGACGGCCGGGCCGTCCTCGGCCTCGGCGCCAGCGGCCCGCAGGTCATCGAGGGCTGGCACGGCGTGCCCTACACCAAGCCGCTCACCCGCACCCGCGAGGTCGTCGAGATCTGCCGCAAGGTGTGGGCCCGCGAGGAGCGCCTGTCCTACGAGGGCAGCGTGTTCACCCTGCCGCTGCCGCCCGGCGAGGGCACCGGCCTGGGCAAGCCGCTCAAGATGATCAACCACCCGGTGCGCAGCAGCGTCCCCGTCTACCTCGCCTCCCTCGGCGAGAAGAACGTCGAGCTGACCGCCGAGATCGCCGACGGGTGGCTGCCGCACCTGTTCATCCCGGAGAAGGCCGACGCCGTCTGGGGGGCCGCGCTCGCCCGCGGCGCCGCCCGGCGCGACCCGGCGCTCGGCCCGCTGGAGATCTCGGCGGGCGGCCTGCTGGCCATCGGCGAGGGCGAGGAGACCCGCCGGCTCGCCGACTTCACCCGCCCGATGATCGCCCTCTACGTCGGCGGCATGGGCGCCAAGGGGAAGAACTTCTACAACACCCTGGCCCGCCGCTACGGCTACGAGGACGCCGCCGACCGCATCCAGGAGCTCTACCTCGCCGGGCGCAAGGACGAGGCCGCGGCGGCGGTCCCCGACGAGATGGTGGAGCTGACCAACCTGGTCGGCCCCGAGTCCCACGTGCGCGAGCGCGTCGAGGCGTTCCGCGCCGCCGGGGTCACCCACCTCAACGTCACCCCGGTCGGCGACGACCCCGTGCGCCTCATCGAGAAGCTGCGCGGCTGGCTGTAGCCGCCGCCCCGGCCGGGCGGACCGCCCGGCCGGGTCAGCCGATCCCGAGCTCGCGGGCTCGGGCGCCCGCCGCGCCGCGGTTGGGCAGCCCCAGCTTGGCCAGGATGTGCGACACGTGCACGCTGGCGGTCTTGGCCGAGATGAACAGCTCGCCGGCGATCTCGGCGTTGGTCCGCCCCCGGGCGAGCAGCCGCAGCACCTCGGTCTCGCGCGGGGTCAGCCCGGCCGGGCCCGCCGGCGCGGCCGTTCCCGGCGCCCCGACCCGCCGCGCCAGGTCGCCGGCCCGCCGTTCGAGCGCGGTGGCGCCGCACTCCGCGGCCAGCGCGGCCGCCGCGCCGACCAGGTCGGCGGCCGCCGCGCGGTCCTCCCCGGCGGCGGCCGACTCCGCGGCGCCCAGCAGCGCCCCGGCGCGCAGCAGCCGCATCCCCGGCGCCGCGTCGCAGGCGGCCAGGGCCGCCTTCCACGCGTCGGCGGCCGCGGCGGCGTCCGCGCCGCCGGCCACCGCCAGCCGCGCCTCCAGCACCGCCCGGCGCGCGGCCTGCACGGGTCCGCGCACGGGCAGCCCGGCGGCGGTCGCCGTCAGCGGGCCGTGCAGCCGCTCCGCCGCGTCGCCCGCCCGCGCCAGCGCCTCGCCGGCCACCTCCAGGACCGCCCAGGCGTAGCCGGGGGAGTGCGCCGGCTCCACCCGGCGCAGCGTGTCGGCCACGAGGCCGAGCGCCGCCTCGGGGTCGCCGTCGGCGGTCCGCAGGTCGGCCAGCGCGAGGATGATCATCAGCACCGCGTGGATGCGGGAGGTGCGCACCGCCCCCTCGGGGTCGAGCTCGGCCGCGCGGGCGCGCGCCGCGTCCGCGCGGCCCTCGGCCAGCGCCACCCGCACGTCCAGCGCCGCCAGGTACACGGTGTGCTGCGGGGAGGGCAGGGACGCGAACCCCAGGTCGACGTGGTGCCGGGCCGCCGGGACGTCGCCCAGGTCGAAGTGGACCTCGGCGAGGTTGAGCGCCATGAAGGCGCCGTTGACGCTCATCAGGCGCAGCTCGCGGGCGCGGTCCAGGGTGGGGCGGAGCAGGTCGGCGGCCGAGCCGTGCGCGCCCACCTCGCGCAGGAAGTGGGAGAGGTCGGCCACCCCGCGCATCTCCAGCGAGGGGTCGCGGCGCTCGCGCGCCAGCTCGATGGCGGTGCGCAGCAGCCGCTCGCCCTCGGCGGCGTCACCGGTGTTCATGCCCATGGAGCCGAGGGTGATCAGCGCGTCCGAGCGGGCGCAATGGTCGTCCTCCGCCTCGGCGTGGCGCAGCGCCTGGCGCGCCAGCTCATCGGCCGACAGGCTGCGCCGCCCCAGTCCGGCCAGGCCGGCCAGTCCCGGGTAGTCGACGGTCAGCACCTCGCGGCGGAGCATGACCTCGCGCGCCAGGTACGACAGCAGGTTGGCGTAGCCGGGGACGTGCGGCGGGTGGACGGCGAGCGCGGCCACCAGGTCGACCATGCCGTCGCCGTCGGAGATCTTCGTGCGGGCCTGGCCGCGCAGCCGCAGCAGTACGCCGCGCAGGCCGCGCGACGCGTCGTCGGCGGCGTCCTCGGGCACCTCGGCCAGCGCGGCGTCGCACAGCTCGCGGGCGCGGTAGACCTCGCCGCCCTCCAGGGCGGCGTCGGCCGCCCGGCGCAGCACCTCCACCCTGCTGTGGCCCTCGACGCGGTCGACGGCGTCGGGCACCCGGTCCCACAGCTCCAGGACGCGTTCGAGCATCCGCAGCTCCTCGGCGAAGGCGAGGGTCTCGGCGGCGTGCACGGCGGCCCACCAGGCGGCGCTGAGGGCGCGCGGCAGCTCGTGGGCGGAGTGGTAGTGGTGGGCCTGCTCGGCCGCGAGGCGGTGCGCCGGGACGGCGCCGGGCAGGGTCTCCAGGGCCTCGGCGTAGCGCAGGTGCAGCCGGACGTGGCGGCCGGGCAGCAGCTCGTCGTGGACGGCCTCGCGCAGCAGGGCGTGGCGGAAGCGGTAGCCGGTGCCGTCGACCCGCAGCACGTTGGCGTCGACGACGGCGTGCAGCGCCTCCTCCAGCCCGTCCTCCGGCAGGTCGGCGGCGCGGGCGAGCAGCGCGTGCTCGATGTGGCCCCCGCTGACCGCGCCGACGGCGGCGACCTGGGCGACCAGCCGGGCCCGGTCGTCCAGCCGGTGCAGCGGGCCCAGCAGCAGTTCGCGCGGGCCGTCGGGGACGGGGGCGGCGAGGAGGTCGTCCTGTTCGGCCAGCGACTCCACGAACAGCGGGATGCCGTCGCTGCGCGCGTGCAGCGCGGCGGCCTCCTCGTTGCGCAGCGGGCGGCCGCGGATGGCGGCGGCCTGGGCGGCCACCTCGGCCGGGCCCAGCGGCCCCAGCTCGACGCGGCCGACGTCGGGCAGGCGCTCCAGTTCGGGCAGCAGGCGCCGCAGCGGGTGCCGGCGGTGCAGGTCGTCCGTGCGGTAGGTCGCGAGGATCTGGACCGGGACGGAGTCGAGGTTGCGGATGAGGAAGACCAGCAGGTCGCGGGTCGCGTTGTCGGCCCAGTGCAGGTCCTCCACGACCACCGTGGTGCCCTCGGGGCCCGCGGTGTCGGAGAGCACGCGCAGGACGTGCTCGAACAGGATGCTGCGGGCCTCGCGGCGGTCGGTGGGCGCGGGGCCGAGTTCGGGCAGCAGGCGGGCCAGCTCCTGGTCGCCGCCGTGGGCGAGCGCGTCGAACGGGGCGCGGCCCGTGTCGCGCAGCAGGTGGCGCAGCACGGCGACGAACGGGGCGAACGGCAGGCCGTCGACCCCCAGTTCCAGGCAGCCGCCGGCCAGAACGCGCCCGGTGGCGCCGCGGCGCACGTACTCGGCGAGCAGCCGCGACTTGCCGACCCCCGCGTCGCCCCCGATCAGCAGCGTGCCGGGCGCGCCCGTGCGGACGCGCCCGGCGTGGTCGAGCAGCAGGCGCAGCTCCCGGTCGCGGCCGACGAACACGGGGCTGGGGCCGAGGACGGTCATGGGGTCGATTATGGCGGGCGATTCGGACAATCCGCGCATCCGGTTCCATCCGGTCCGGCGGGGGTCAGAAGCGGCCGGCGGGGACGCGCTCGGCGCGCGGCGCCGGAACCCGCTGCGGCGCCTCCGGGGCGACCGGGGTCCGCTCGACCGGCGTGCCGCCGTCGGGGCCGCCGCCGCGGCGCGCGCGGCGCTCCTCGCGCAGCCGGCGCCGGGCGGCCCGTCCCCGCAGCGCGCGCTCCTGGTCGGCCCGGCGCTCGCGGGCGACCGCGCTGAGGATGTCGGGGTGCATCATGGCTTCTCCTGCGGTGTGGCGTGTGCGGTCCGGTGCTCCGTCCCGCTGATCCTCAGACTCCTCCTAAGACCCCCCGCCGCACATGAGGGAAAAGCCGTATTCGCGGCGGAGGCGCCGGTGGGAGGGCTAAGCCGGTGCGGCCCGGGCCGCACCGGCGCCGATGCGGCGGCACGGTCACGGTTCCGCGTGTCACCCGCCGTCCGGGCCCCGCTGCGCGTAGTCATGGTGTCCGGGCGTCCTCCGCGGGGGAGCGACGGGAACGGACGGGGGTGGGGCCGTGGTGGCGGCCGCGCGTACGCGCACGGGATACGCGGCGGGACTGCTGGCGGGGGCGGCGGTGGCCGGCGCCGCGCTGGCGGTGGCCGGGCCGCCCGCGCGCGCCGAGGGGACGGCCGAGGGGGCGCGGCAGCGGGGCGAACCGGTGCTCACCGTCGGGGTCACCGACGGCCGCGACGCGATCGCCCCGGGGGAGGAGACCCGCTACACGGTGTCGGTGCGCAACGAGGGCTCCGCGCCCGCCGACGGCGTCGTCGTCTCGCAGAGCGTCCCGGCCGAGGCGCACCCGGTCGACGCGGGGCAGGGCGGGCGCACCGAGGAGGGCGTGGTGACGTGGCGGGTGCACGTCGCCCCCGGCGGCGAGGTGACCCGCACGGCCACGGTGCGGCTGGGGCCGACGGGCGGGGAGGTGTGGCGGGTGGCGACCACGGTCTGCGCGCAGACCGACCCGGACCACCCGCCGGTCGCCTGCGCCGCCGACGCCAACCTGGTGAAGGGGGCGGCGGCCGGCCCCGCGCCCGCCGCCGCCGACCCGCCCCGCCCGACGGCGCTGGGCACGGCGGCCGCCGCGGCCGTCCCGGGCGCGCTGGCCGCGGGCGCGGTGCTGGCCCTGCTGCTGCGGGCGCGCGCCCGGCGGGCGGCGCGCTGACCGGCACCGGATCGTTACGTCGGGGTGTCGTCACCCGAGCGGTCGAGTACTACACGGCGTAGTACTGTTGCGCCATGGACATCCTCTCCTCGGCCCTCGTCTTCGTGCACCTGCTGGGCATGGCCGGCATCATCGCCGGCTTCCTGATGCAGCTCATCACCGGCAACGGGAAGTCGCCCAAGGTGATCCTGCACAGCTCACTGCTCCAACTCGCCACCGGGCTGCTGCTCGTGGGCACGGCCGAGATGGGCGGCGGCGAGCTCGACCACGTGAAGATCGGCGTCAAGCTGGTCGTCGCGCTGGCCGTCACCGTGGTGGCGGTGCTCAACCTGCGCCGGCCCGCCGCGCGGCTCGCCGTCATCGCCGGGGTCCTCGCCGTCCTCAACGTGGGTGTGGCGGTGTTCTGGTAACCCGCCCCAGCGCCGCGCCGCCGGTCCGCCCCAACGGGGGCGGGCCGGCGTTCTTCTTGCAAGGCGTTGCAGTCCTTGCGTGCCCTTCCGCCCCGCCGCGCGCGGGGGGCGGACGCGTCCGGCCAGGTGGGCGCGGCGCCGTCCGGGTGCGGACGGTCGCCGCCCGCGCCGCACGGTGACGGCGCCGAGGTGGCGGGGGTGGATCGAAGGGAGGCGGCCGGCCGCCGAACGTGGCGGCGTGGGCTATTCCCAAGGGGGCCGCGAGTTGTTACCTTCGTCACGTCGCGCAAATTCTTGCAACACCTGAAAGCGCGACTCAATCCCCCGTTCGACGACATCCGCCCAGGAGGCGCGATGAAGACGCGAAGGCTCGGCTCCGCTGCCGCGGCGCTGGCGCTCGCCGCCGGCGCGCTCGCCGCCGCGACCGCCCCCGCCCAGGCCGCCCCCGCACCCCCGCCCGCCGAACCGGCCGCCGCCACCGCGGCCGGGGACACGATCGTCCACCTCTTCCAATGGCGCTGGGAGTCCGTCGCCCAGGAGTGCGAGGAGTTCCTCGGCCCCAACGGCTACGGCGCCGTCCAGGTGTCGCCGCCGCAGGAGCACGTGGTGCTGCCCGGCGAGGGCTTCCCCTGGTGGCAGGACTACCAGCCGGTGTCCTACCGCATCGACGACACCCGCCGCGGCACCGCCGCCGACTTCCAGGACATGGTCGACCGCTGCCGGGACTCCGGCGTGAAGATCTACGTCGACGCCATCCTCAACCACATGTCCGGCACCGGGTCGATCGGCTCCGGCCCCGGCAGCGCCGGCACCGTCTACGGCAAGTACTCCTACCCCGACCTGCACGGCGACGGCGCCCACGGCTACGGCCGCCAGGACTTCAACGACTGCGGCCGCGACATCGCGAACTGGAACGACAGGTGGGAGGTGCGGAACTGCGAACTGGTCGGCCTGTCCGACCTGGAGACCGGCAGCACCCACGTGCGCGACCGGATCGCCCGCTACCTCAACGGGCTCATCGACATGGGCGTGGCCGGGTTCCGCTACGACGCCGCCAAACACGTCCCGCCGGCCGACGTGCAGGCGATCAACTCCCGGCTGCGCGCCACCGTCCCCGGCTGGGGCCAGGCGCCCTACATCTACCAGGAGGTCATCGGGGACGCCACGATCTCCCCGAACGAGTACACCCCCGCCGGCGACGTCACCGAGTTCGAGTTCCAGCGCCGCATCAGCGCCCGGTTCGCCGAGGGGAACCTGCAGGGGCTGCGCACCATCACCGACGGCCTCGTGGCCGGCGGGTCGGCCACCGCGTTCGTCGTCAACCACGACACCCAGCGCAGCCACCCCACCCTCACGCACCGCACCGACCGCGACCGCTACGACCTCGCCCAGGCGTTCCTGCTCGCCTACGGCTACGGCACCCCCAAGGTCATGTCCAGCTACGACTGGACCGGCGACCCGAAGACCGGCCCGCCCGCCGAGTCCGACGGCACCACCCGGCCCACCACGTGCGGCCGGGGCCGGTGGGTGTGCGAGCACCGCGCGCTGAACGGCATGCCCACCTTCGCCAACGCCGTCGAGGGCCAGGACGTGCGGTGGAAGGACGGCGACGGCTCCGCGCGCGTCGCCCTGGACCGGGGCGCGGCCGGCTTCGCCGCGTTCAACGCCACCGGCACCGCCTGGACCGCCGCGTTCCCCACCTCCCTGCCCGACGGCGACTACTGCGACGTCGCCAACGGCACCTTCACCGGCGGTACCTGCGACGGGGACGTCTACACGGTCGCCGACGGCTCGGTGGCGGTCGAGGTCCCGGCCGAGGGCGCGGTCGCCCTGCACGTCGAGGCCCCCGGCGAGTGCGCCGACCCCGACGGGTGCGGCCCCGGCGGCGGTCCGGACCCCGGCGACTGCGCCACCGTCGACGTCGGGTTCCGCGCCGAGGCCACCACCTGGTACGGCCAGGAGGTGTACGCGGTGGGGTCGATCCCGCAGCTCGGCTCCTGGGACCCGCAGCGGGGCCTGCGGCTCACGACCGGCGAGGGGAGCTACCCCCGGTGGAGCGGCGACCTCGCCCTGCCGGACGGCACCGCCTTCGAGTACAAGTACGTCAAGGTGGACCCCGACGGCGGCGTCGAGTGGGAGTCCGGCGGCAACCGGAGCGCCACCGCCGACGGGGGTGACGACTGCGCGCACGTCCTGACCGACCGCTGGCGGTGACCCCGCCGCCCGACCCGCCCCGCTCACCGGCGGGCGGCCGCCCGGAGCGGCCGCC
>NZ_BCRK01000158.1 GCF_001552555.1 Nocardiopsis trehalosi NBRC 14201
GCGCCCCCGGCAGGGGGCGCGGCGGCGCGGGTCGGCGGCGGGTCAGGACGCCGGCGCGGGCTCCGCGTCCGCGTCGGCGAACTGGGTGCGGTACAGCTCGGCGTAGCGGCCGCCCGCGTCGAGCAGGTCGGTGTGCGTGCCCCGCTCGACGACGCGGCCGTCCTCCACCACCAGGATGAGGTCGGCGGCGCGGATGGTGGACAGCCGGTGGGCGATCACCAGCGCCGTCCGCCCGGCCAGCGCCTCGCCCAGGGCCTCCTGCACCGCCGCCTCCGAGGTGGAGTCGAGGTGGGCGGTGGCCTCGTCCAGGATGACCACGCGCGGCCGGGCCAGCAGCAGCCGGGCGATGGTCAGCCGCTGCCGCTCGCCGCCGGAGAGCCGGTAGCCGCGCTCGCCCACGACGGTGTCGAGGCCGTCGGGCAGTTCGGCGATGAGGTGGTCGAGGCGGGCCCGGCGCAGCACCTCCCACAGTTCGGCGTCGGTGGCCTCGGGCCGGGCGAGCGTCAGGTTGGCCCGGATCGACTCGTGGAACAGGTGGCCGTCCTGGGTGACCATGCCGACCGTGCCGCGCAGGGACGCGGCGGTGAGGTCGCGGACGTCGACGCCCGCCACCCGCACGGCCCCCTGGTCGACGTCGTAGAGCCGCGGCAGGAGCTGGGCGATGGTGGACTTGCCGGCGCCCGAGGAGCCGACGAGCGCGACCATCTGCCCCGGTTCGGCGCGGAACGACACGTCGTGCAGCACCGGGGCGCCGCCGCGGGTGTCGAGGACGGCGACCTCCTCCAGCGACGCGAGCGACACCCGGTCGGCCGAGGGGTAGCCGAAGTGGACGCCGTCGAACTCGACGGCGGCCGGGCCGTCGGGCACCGGGCGGGCGTCGGGGCGCTCGGTCACCAGCGGCGCGAGGTCGAGCACCTCGAAGACCCGCTCGAAGCTGACCAGGGCGCTCATGACCTCGACGCGGGCGCTGGCCAGGGCGGTCAGCGGGGCGTAGAGGCGGGTCAGCAGCATGCCGAGCGACACCACCGCGCCGGCCTCCAGCTGGCCGCGCAGGGCGTAGAACCCGCCGAGGCCGTAGACCAGGGCGAGCGCGAGCGCCGAGACCAGGGTCAGGGCGGTGACGAACACCGTCTGCACCATGGCGGTGCGCACCCCGATGTCTCGGACCCGGCCGGCGCGCTCGGCGAACTCGCGGGACTCGTGGTCGGGGCGCCCGAACAGCTTGATCAGGGTGGCGCCGGGGGCGGAGAACCGCTCGGTCATCTGGGTGCCCATGGTGGCGTTGTGCGACGCGGCCTCGCGCTCCAGCCGGGCGAGCCGGGCGCCCATGCGCCGGGCGGGGAGCACGAAGACGGGGAGGAGCAGCAGCGCCAGCACGGTGATCTGCCAGGAGATGCCCACCATGACCACGACGGTCAGCAGCAGGGTGACGACGTTGCCGACCACGCCGGAGAGGGTGTCGCTGAACGCGCGCTGGGCGCCGATCACGTCGTTGTTCAGCCGGCTCACCAGCGCCCCGGTGCGGGTGCGGGTGAAGAAGGCCACCGGCATCCGCTGCACGTGGTCGAACACGGCGGTGCGCAGGTCGAGGATGAGCCCTTCGCCGATGTTGGCCGACAGCCACCGGGTGACCAGGCCGATGGCGGCCTCGGCGACGGCGATGACCGCGATCAGCGCGGCGATCCAGGTGACCACGGGGAGCGGTTCGGCGCCGATGATGGCGTCGACCACCCGCCCGGCCAGCAGCGGGGTGGCCACCGCCAGCACCGCCGTGACGACGCTGAAGACGAGGAACAGCAGCAGCCGCCGCGTGTGCGGCCGGGCGAACCCGGCGATGCGGCGGAGGGTCGCGCGGGAGAAGGGACGCCGGTCCTGCTGGGCGTGCATGGCGTTGTACATCGAGTGCCATGCCGTGACTTCCATGGACATGTCGGACACCACCGGGGGGTTCGTCGGTACGGAACGGCCGGCGGTCGATCCGGTCGTGTGATCGCAGCGTAGAACCTCAAGTTAAGTTGAGGTCAATCGCGCGGTCGGACGCCCGGGACGGGCCGTGGAGGGGGAGCCCGCCCGGACGCCGCGGACCACAGCACACCACACGGGTACGACAACCCCGCGCGCCACGGACAGCGGGGGTGGCGGCGGCGCCCACCGGCGCACCGGTGGGCGGCCGCACCGGCGGACGGCCCGGAGCGGGGCCGGTGAACGGGCGCGCCCGCCCGCGCGGGGCGGGCGTGAGAGGCCGGCGCCGCCGGGCGCGCGCGGCGCCGGTAAGCCCCGGAGCGGGCAGAGACGGAGCGGGCGGGCCGGAGCGGGCGGCCCGGCCGCGTTCAGCGGCGGCGGGCGAGGACGGCGGCCCCCGCGGCCGCTGCGGCCGCGGCCCCGGCGGTCAGCGCGCCCCGGTGCCGCGACGCCCACAGCTGGGGGCTGGTGCGGGCGGCGTCGGCGTCGAAGCGGCCGTGCGCCCCGTGGTCGCGGCCGTCGGCGCCGTCCACGGGCTCCCACAGGTTCGACGGGCGGTCGCGGCGGCGGCGCTCGCCGGTCTGCTGGGCGTCGTAGCCGGTGCGGGCGAGGTAGCGGTCGAGCAGGCCGGGCGCGACCCGGTCGCCGAGCAGGGTGAGCACGGTCGACCCGCCGACCCAGTACTCGCGCCGCCGCGGGTGGTCGGCCGCGTGCACGACGGCGGTCGCCGCCACCTCGGGCTGGTAGATGGGCGGCACGGGCTGGGCCCGGCGCGGCAGCCGCGACCGCACCCAGTCGAACTGGGGCGTGTTGACGGCGGGCAGTTGCACCATGGTGGTGGCCACCCCCGACCCGTCGTGCAGCAGCTCGCAGCGCAGCGCCTCGTGGAACCCCTGGATGGCGTGCTTGGCCGCGCTGTAGGCGGCCTGCAGCGGGATGCCCCGGTAGGCCAGCGCCGACCCGACCTGGACGATGGCGCCCCGGTCGCGCGGCAGCATGCGGTCGAGCGCCGCCTTGGTGCCGTGCACGTAGCCGAGGTAGCAGACCTCGGTGACCCGGCGGAACTCCGCCGCGCCGATCTCGGTCACGGGCGCGAACACCGACGTGAACGCGTCGTTGATCCAGACGTCGATGGGGCCCAGCTCCTCCTCGGTGCGCGCGGCCGCCGCGTCGACGGCCTCGGCGTCGGCCACGTCGACCGGCAGCACCAGCGGGACGCCCCCGACCGCGCGGACGTCGTCGGCCGCCGCCGCGAGCCCCTTCTCGCCCCGAGCCAGCAGGGCGACCCGGTCGCCGCGCTCGGCGAAGCGCCGCGCCACCGCGCGCCCCACCCCGCCGCTGGCCCCGGTGACCACCACGACCTTCCCGCCCGATGCCATCGCCGCGCTCCTTCCGCCGCTCCCACCCGATGTCCGGCGCCCCGCTACCCGGCGGCCCCACCGCTAATCCGGCCGGCACCGGGGGGGGGCGCGGGCCGGTCAGGCGCCGCCGTCGAGGGTGATGGCGACCTTGACGTCGTCGGGGCGCGGGTCGAAGGCGTCGAGCGCCCGCTCCAGGGGCACGCGGCGGGTGATCAGCCGCTCCAGCCAGGGGCGGTCGGCCGCCGCGAGCGCGTCGGCGGCCGCGCGGTAGTGGTCCAGGTTGGCGTTCACCGAGCCGATGACCACGTCGTTCTGCAGCACGATGTCGCGGTTGACCCGCCCGATGTCGGCGTCGAGCGTGCGGCCCGGGGAGGACACCCCCGTCAGGCAGACGATGCCGTAGGGGCCGGTGCCGGCCATCGCCTCGAACACCAGGCGGGCCGCCCCGGTGCACTCCACGACGATGTCGGGGCGGACCCGCCGCGCCACCTCCGCCACGTCGCCCGCGTGGTAGGCCGCGCCGAGGTCGGCCGCGAGGCGCGGCTTGGGCCCGTCCGACACGCGGTCCAGGACGTGCACCTCCAGGCCCCGCTGGGCGCCCAGCAGCGCCGCCAGCAGCCCGATCGGCCCGGCCCCGGTGACCAGCACGGTGCGCGGGTCGAACCAGGACCGGCGGCCGACACGCTCGATCTGGTCCCACGCCTTGGCGACGACGGTGGTGGGCTCCATCAGCACCCCGGCCCGCCCCAGAGCGGGGTCGATCCGCACGGCGTAGTCGGCCTCGACCGTCCACCGCTCCGCCGCGTACCCGTCGATCTCCTTGATGCCGCGCTCGGTGTAGCGCCCGTTGCGGCACATGTCGAAGTGCCCGTGCGCGCAGGCGCCGCAGGGCACCGGGTCGGGGCGGCGCACCACGCCCGCCACCAGGTCGCCGGGGGCGAACCCGCTGTCCGGCGGCGCCGTCCGCACCCGGCCCAGGGACTCGTGGCCCAGGACCAGCCGGTCGCGGCCGGGCGGGGCCCAGCCGTACAGCGCGTCGGCGATCTCGCGGTCGGTGCCGCACACCCCCACGGCCAGGCCGTCGACCAGCAGCTCCCCCGGCCCGGGTTCCGGGTCGGGCACCTCCTCGACCCGCAGCGCCCCCTTCTCGCCCGGCCGCACCGTCAGTGCGCGCATCGGTCGTCCCTCCGTCGGTCCGGTCGGCGGCTCAGCCGCCGAGGTGCTCCACCGCGTCGTTCAGCCGCCGGGCCGGCGCCGCGGTCTCCTCCTCCGACACGCCCGCGCCGGGGTCGACGCCGAGGTCGGCGCGCCCCGCCACGCGCAGGGCGCCCCGGTGGTCGGGCCCCTCCAGCGCCGCCGACGGCACCACCTCGGCCGCGCCCCGCACCACGACCAGCACGGGGTCGGGGTCGTCGGTGCGCAGCAGCCGGGCCACGTGCTCGGGGCGGACCACGTCCATCGTCTCCTCCGTTCGCCGGGCGCCGACCGCCGGGCGCGGGCGGCCACGCCCCCGCGCTACCCGCCCCGCCCGGGCCGACACCTGCCGCCGCCCCGGGTCACCCGGCCGGGGCGGTCAGGGTGAGGTAGCAGAACCCCATGACGCCGCGGAAGCCGCGCAGCCACCAGCCGCGCGCCGTGTCGGCGCGGGCCCGCAGCGCGGCGGCCTCGGCCGGGTCGGCGCAGGCGGCGGCGCGCCGCTCCCAGTCGGACAGGTAGCCCGATTCGAAGGCGTCCCACTCGTCGCCGTTCGCCGACTCGATCCAGGCGGGGCGGAACCCGGCGTCGAGCGCCGCGTCGACCACGTCCGCCGTCGCGGGCAGCTCGTCGGCGGTGGCGCCCGGCCACATCGCCGCCAGCTCCCCCGCAGTGGGGGTCCGCTCCCACACCGCCGTGCCGAACACCACGGTCCCGCCGGGCGCGACCACCCCGCTCAGCGCCCGCAGCGCCGGGGCGGTGCCGCCCAGGGCGTGGTCGGCGCCCACGCACAGCACCGCGTCGAACGGTCCGCGCACGGCGTCGGCGGGCCCGGCCGTGAACTCCGCCCGGTCGGCCAGGCCGCGCCGTTCGGCGGCGGCGCGGGCCCGCTGGAGCAGCCGGTCGTCGGTGTCGACGCCCGTCCCCGTCGCGGCGGGGCAGGACTCCAGCGCCCGCAGCAGCAGCTCGCCCCACCCGCAGCCCAGGTCGGCGACCGTGCCGGGGCCGGCGGCGGCGACCCGGTCGGCCAGCCGCCGGGCGCGGGCGTCGGACAGCGGGGCGTTGAAGTCGAGCCCGGAATAGGTGTTCGCGGCAGTGGTGTCGGTCATGGCGGGCCACCGTAGTCCCGGCCCGTCCGGCGGCGCGACCGGTTTTCCCGCACCGCCGCCCGGCGGCGGGTCCCGCCCGCCGCCGTCCGCGGCCGGACGTGGCATGCTAGGAGGCCCGCCGCGCCGACGGACGCGGCCGCGGCGCGGTGCCCGCGCGACCCCGGCACCGCCACCCAGGAGGAGCCATGGGCCACGGCGTGCACACCCAGGAACTGCCGGGCATCGGCACCCGCTACGACATCGACGCGGGCGGCCAGGGCCAGCGGGTGTCGGTCGTCGTCCGCCGCGACGGCAAACGCGACCTCTACGTGTTCACCGGCGCCTCCGCCGACCCCGACGCCGTGCTGGAGCTGACCGAGGCCCACGCCCGCAAGATCGCCGCGGTCCTCGGCGGCACCTTCTTCGAGGGCTGACCCGGGCGGCCGCCCGCGCCGCCCCCCGCCGCCCCACTCCACCGCGGCCCGCTCCGCCGTGCCCCCGCGCCGCGCCGCCCGCCCCACCTAGGGAACGTCATGCACGACGAGCTGCTCAGAATCGGCGCCCTGATCCTCATCGCCGGCCTGCTGGCGCGCGGCGCCCGCCGGGTCGGCCTGCCGACGGTCCCCTGCTACATGCTCGCCGGCATCCTGCTGGGCCCGGGCACCCCCGGCCCCACCCTCATCGAGCACCCCGAGAGCCTGGAGCTGTTCGCCACCCTGGGCCTGGTCCTGCTGCTGTTCCACCTGGGCGTGGAGTTCCCCGTCGAGCAGGTCCTCGGCAGCGGGCGGCGGCTGTTCCTCGCCGCCGCCTGCTACATCGGGCTCAACGTCGGGGCCGGGTTCGGCTTCGGCCTGCTCCTGGGGTGGGGGCTGCCCGAGGCGCTGGTGCTGGCCGGCGCCCTGGGCATCTCCTCGTCGGCCATCGCCACCAAGCTCCTCATCGAACTGCGCCGGCTGACCAACGCCGAGACCCCGGTCATCCTCGGCATCATCGTCATCGAGGACCTGTTCCTCGCGTTCTACCTGGCGCTGCTGCAGCCCGTGCTGTCCGACGCCGGCACCCCCGCCGAGGTCGCCACCGGCATCGGCACCGGGTTCGTGTTCCTGCTGCTGCTGTTCGCCCTCGCCCGCTACGGGGCGCGGGCCGTCGGGGCGCTCATCGGCAGCCGCGAGGACGAGCTGCTCGCCGTGCTCATGGTCGGCCTGGTCGCGCTGATGGCCGGGCTGTCCTCCGGCATGGGCGTGTCCGACGCGATCGGCGCGCTGATGATCGGCCTGGTCGTGTCGCGGACCTCGGTGCGCGAACGCGTCGAGCGGCTGGTGCTGCCGCTGCGCGACGTGTTCGCCGCCGTGTTCTTCGTGACGTTCGGCCTGACCATCGACGTCGCCGGGCTCGCCGAGGTCGCCCTGCCCGTGGCCGCCGCCGTGCTCGTCACGATCGCCACCAACTCCGCCGCCGGGCTCATCGCGGGCCGGCTCTACGGCTTCAACCAGCGCGCCGCCGCCAACATCGGGTTGACCGTGCTCGGCCGCGGCGAGTTCTCGCTGATCCTCGCCACGCTCGCCATGGGCGCCGGCCTGGACCCCCGCATCGGCTCCTTCGTCGCCCTGTACGTGCTGGTGCTGGCCGTCCTCAGCCCGCTGCTGGCGTCGCAGTCGCGGCACCTCGCCCGGCTCATTCCCGACCGGCTGCTCACCGGCGGCTGGCGCTACGTGCGCGGCGAGACCATGAGCACCGCCTGCACCCACCTCGACCGGATCGACCCCGACGTGCGCGCCGACACGCTCGCCTGCCCGGCGTGCGCCGAGGACGGGATCGACGACTGGGTGCAGCTGCGGCTCTGCCTGACCTGCGGGCACGTCGGCTGCTGCGACGACTCCCCCGGCCGGCACGCCACCGCCCACTTCGAGGCCACCGGGCACCCGGTCATGGAGTCCTTGGCGCCCGGCGAGGACTGGCGGTACTGCTTCGTCGACCGCACCCTGGTCCGCGAACCCCTCGGCCGCGGCCCGGCCCACCACGGCACCGGGTGAGCCCGCGCCCGCTCAGATCCCCGGGGCGGGCAGCGGCAGGCAGACCGTGAACCGGGTGTCGCCCGGCTCCGAGGCCACCCTGATGTCGCCCTGGTGCCGGTCGACCACGATCCGCCAGGCGATGTCCAGGCCCAGCCCGGTGCCCTCCTGCGGCGGCTTGGTGGTGAAGAACGGCTCGAACAGCCGGTCGGCGGCGCCCGGCGCCAGACCGGGCCCGGTGTCGCCGATCTCCACCACCGCCGTCCGGTGGTCGCGGCGGGTGCGCACGGTCAGCGTGCCCGAACCACCCATGGCGTAGAGGGCGTTGTCGATGATGTTGGTCCACGCCTGGTTCAGTTCGGCCGCGGACACGTCCAGCTCCGGCAGCGTCCGGTCGTAGTCGCGGACCACCTTCACCCCGGGGCCGGTCTTGTGCCGCAGCACCGCCAGCGTGCTGTCGAGCAGCACGTGCACGTCCGCCCGCTGGTCGGGCGCCCGGTCGAGCTGCGTGTACTGCTTCGCCGTGCCGATGAGGTCGCTGATGCGCGCCACCGCCTCCGCGTTCTCGGCGAGCAGGGTCTCGGTCTCGACCACGTTGCCCAGCCACGCCATGGCCGCCGGCAGGTAGGCGCCGCCCACCCGCTCGGCCACCGACCGCGCCCACGCCGTGTCCAGGCCCGCGCCGACCAGGACCGCCGCGAGCCCGGGGGCGTCGGCCACCCCCCGGTCCTCCAGCCAGTCCGCCAGCTCGTCCTCGCGGTCGCTCACCGTCAGCGGGGACAGGTCGCACGGCCCGGCGGCGGCCGCCACCGCCTCCTCCTGCAGCTCCAGCAGCGCCGCCAGCGCCCCCGGGTCGGGCGCCTGCGCCGCCTCGGCCACCATCCGGCGCATCGCCGCGGTGCGCTCCCGCAGCTCCGCGCCGGCCCGCACCGCCGCGGCGGCCGGGTTGTTCAGCTCGTGGGTGAGGCCGGCCGTGAGCCGGCCCAGCGACATCAGGTTCTCGCGTTCGCTCACCCGGATCTGCGACACCCGCATGGTCCCGTAGATGCCCTGGATCAGGTGCATCGCCATGGGGTACCAGCTCGCCATCCACGTCACCATGACCGACGCCGGGAGCACGAACAGCCGGCAGTCGGACACCGCGACGGCGCTGTTGGCGTAGGGCGGGTCGCCGGTCGCGTCCTTGTCGATGAGGGTCAGCAGCGCTCCGAAGTAGGACCCGCGGTGGTCGGTGCGGACCACCTCGACCTCGCCGCCGCCGCGCACCCGCCGGTTGAGCGCGATCGCGCCCTCCAGCAGCACGTAGAAGCACGCGCCGGGGGTGCCCTCGGTGTAGATCGCGGCGCCCGCCGGGAACCGCGCCACCCGCCCCAGGGCCGACAGCTTCTCCAGCTTGGCCCGCCCCACCTGCTCGAACAGGAACAGCGTGGCGAGTTCCTCCGGCGCCACCCGGACGGCCTCGCCGTCGGGTCCCGCCGTCGCGGCGGTGCAGCCGTCGTCCTCGGCCATGGCCGGCCTCCTAGTCCGTGAGGTAGCGCTGGATGAGCGCGACCGCGGCGGCGCCGTCGCCCACGGCCGCCGCCACGCGCTTGACCGACCCGGCCCGGGCGTCGCCCGCGACGAACACCCCGGGCACGCTGGTCTCCAGGTGGTAGGGGTCGCGGTCGGGCGCCCACCCGCCGGGGCGGCGGCCGTCGGCGAGCAGGTCGGCACCCGCGAGCACGAACCCGTGGCCGTCGCGGCGCACCGCCCCGTCGAGCCACTCGGTGCGCGGGTGCGCCCCGATGAACACGAACACGTACTGGGCGTCGACCTCGGTGCGCTCCCCGGTGGCCCCGTCGCACAGGGTGAGGCGCTCCAGGTGGTCGCCGCCGTCGGCGGCCGCGATCCGCGTGCGCAGGTGCACCTCGATCGCGTCGATCGCGGCGATCTGCTCGATCAGGTAGTGCGACATGCCGTCGGCGAGACTCGCGCCGCGCACCAGCAGGTGCACCCGCTTGGCGTAGCGCGACAGGTGCACCGCCGCCTGGCCGGCGGAGTTGGCGCCCCCGACGATGTAGACCTCCTCGCCGGAGCAGTTGCCGACCTCGGTCAGCCCGGCGCCGTAGAAGACGCCGCGCCCGGTGAACCGGTCCAGGCCCGGGACGTCGAGCCGCCGGTACGACACGCCCGTGGCCAGCACCACCGTGTGCGCCGACACCTCGCGGCCGTCGGCGAACCGCACCACCCGCGCCGCCCCGCACGCCTCCAGCGCGGCGGCCTCGCTGGCCACCAGCAGCTCCGACCCGAACTTGACGGCCTGGCGGCGGGCCCGCTCGGTGAGCTGCCCGCCCGACACCCCGTCGGGGAACCCCAGGTAGTTCTCGATGCGGCTGCTCTGCCCGGCCTGCCCGCCGGTGGCCTGCCGCTCCACCAGCACGGTGCGCAGCCCCTCGGACGCCGCGTACACGGCGGCGCCCAGCCCGGCGGGCCCGGCCCCGATGACGACCAGGTCGTAGAAGTCGGCCGCGGGGACCGTGGTCAGCCCCACCAGGTCGGCCAACTGGGCGTCGGTGGGCGCGCACACCGACGCGCCGTCGGCCGCCACCACCAGCGGGAGCCGGTCGGCGCCGGTGCCGGCGGCGCGCAGCAGCGCCGCGCCCTCGGGCTCGTCGGCCAGGTGCCACCGGTAGGGGAGCTGGTTGCGGGCGAGGAAGTCGCGGATCTCATAGGAGCGCACCGACCAGCGGTGGCCGACGACGCGCGGGACGGCCGCCTCGGTGCGGTCGCCGGCCCGCCAGTGCGCGAGCTGGGCGTCGAGCACCGGGTACAGCTTCTCCTCGGGCGGGTTCCACGGTTTGAGCAGGTAGTGGTCGAGGTCGACGACGTTGATGGCCTGGATGGCGGCCTCGGTGTCGGCGTAGGCGGTGAGCAGCACCCGGCGGGCGTGCGGGTACAGGTCCATCGCCTGCTCCAGGAACTCGGTCCCCTGCATGCCCGGCATGCGCTGGTCGGCGAGGAGCACGGCGACCTCCTCCCCGCGCAGCCGCATCTCGCGCAGCGCCTCCAGCGCCTGCGGGCCGGACTCGGCACGCACGATCCGGTGGTCGTCGGCGTAGCGCCGGCGCAGGTCGCGGGCGATGGCCCGGGAGACACCGGGGTCGTCGTCCACGGTGACGATGGCGGGCCGGTCGGCCATGGGTCCTCCCCGCTACCTCCGCAGAGGGCTCGGTCGGTGGTTCGGCTGCCGGGCCGGGACCGGGGCGCCGCGCGGCCGCGGGCACCGCCGGGCACCGCGTCGCGCCGGACGGGTCGGCCGAGCGGGACCATCGTACGCACCCCGCCGGGCCCCCCGGCGGGCAGCACCGGACCCGGGACCCGGGCGGGCCCGGGAGCGGGGCGCCGGGACGGCGCCGGCGGACCCTGCCGGGCGGGCCGCCGCGCGGCCGGCGGCCGCCGCGGTCGCCTGCCGCGAGCGGGTCCCGGGGCGGCCCCGGGGGCCCGCTCCGGCGGCCTCAGCCGCCCAGGCGCTCGATGCTGAACGCGGTGAGGAACCCCGCCGCCGTGATCAGCCCGGTGAGGACATGGGTGCGCTCGAACGCCTCGGGCACCATGGTGTCGGCGATCATGGCGAGGATCGCCCCGGCCGCCACGGCGGTGATCGCGGCGACGGCGGTCGGCGGCGCCCCCTGCAGGGCGATGTTGCCCACGAGCGCGGCCGCGCCGCTCGCCGCCGCGATGCCGCCCCACACGCCGAACACGTACCCGGGCCCGCGCCCCGCCCGCTTCATCCCGGCGGCGCTGGACAGGCCCTCGGGCACGTTGGAGATCGCGATGGCGGCGAGCACGGCCACGCCCACCCCGCCGCCCTTGAGCAGGGAGACGCCCAGCACGACCGACTCCGGCACCCCGTCGAGCAGCGCGCCGACGGCGATGGCCGCCCCGCTGCCGGGGGCGTCGGCCTCGGAGGGCTGGTGACCGCCGGACCGCTTGCGGTGCCGGGCCCCGCGCCGGGCCAGCACCGCGTTCGCCGCGACGTAGCCGACCGCGCCCGCGCAGAACCCGAGCGCGGTCGCGGCCAGTCCGCCGGTGCGCTCGGCCTCGTCGACCAGGTCGAACGCGAGCGCGGAGATGAGCACGCCCGCGCCGAACGCCATCACCCCGGCGACGGCGGCGCGCGGTACCCGCACCCACCAGGCCACGGCCGCCCCCACGACCAGCGCCCCACCGCCGACGAGCCCCCACAACCCCGCTTCGAGCCACTGCGGCACGCCCTCACCCCCTCGTTCCCCCGCCCGCTGCCCGACCGCGCGGAACCGACACCGGGACCGGGGCGCGCAGCCGGTCGCCGGGCGGCCGCCCGGCACGAGAAAGAGGCGGACCGCGACGGCCGCCACGGCTC
The DNA here is from genome assembly GCF_001552555.1 of Nocardiopsis trehalosi NBRC 14201. Classification (GTDB taxonomy): domain Bacteria; phylum Actinomycetota; class Actinomycetes; order Streptosporangiales; family Streptosporangiaceae; genus Nocardiopsis_B; species Nocardiopsis_B trehalosi. The sequence continues at coordinate 11,999 of NZ_BCRK01000158.1, forward strand.
AGCGGCGGGGCCGGCCGTCCTCGGACCTGCGCGGGGCGGGGGTGACGGGGCGGGGCGGCGGTGGCGCCGCGCGGCGCGTCCGGTCGACCCGGAGCTGCTCGACGGCCTCGCGCAGCGGACGCGACCGCGCCTCGGCGGCCCCGGAGGGGTCGGCCAGGGCCCGGCAGATGTCGCGGATCTTGACGTTGGTGTTGTTGGACACGGCGACGAGCCGGGACCAGGCCGCGTCGGCGTCGCACCGCCACACGGCCATGATCATGCCGACGGCGCGGTCGATGTCGGCGCGGCTGTCCAGGGCGGCGGACAGGGTGGTCACCTGACGGCGCAGCCGGTCGTTCTCGCGCGCCAGCTCGGCTTCGCGGTCGGCGCGCTGCGGGCCCCGGATCGGGGCGGTGTCCGGCCGCAGCGCGTCCGCCGGCTCGCGGTCGTCAAGGCACATCGCTCCGTGTCCCTGCTCCATGGACCCCCCGTTTCCCAGAACCGTCCGGTTCCGCCACGCGGACCGGTCCCGGCCGCAGTGGGACCGGACGCTGCTCGCGAGGGGCGACATATGCTCCGATCAGCGGCAATAGGCCGCATCCGCGACCGGATGGCACCACACTACGCAGAGGCGGCGCGGTATCCACGCAGACACACCGGACGCCCCCGCCCGGTTACCGGCGCCCGCGCACCCCCGTTGACCTCGGCGGTCGGCCTCGACGCCGTCGGCCCTGCGCGCGCTCCTCCGCCCGGGGCGGGGGCCGGGCGGGCGGCTACTGCATCAGCTCGGTGTGCGGGTGGCGGGGGTCCGCCGGGCAGACGTAGAGCTGCTGCTGGTAACCGCTGGCGATCTGGACCTTGGTCGGCATCCGCGGGTCGAACCCGGAGTGGGGGGACGGCGCGGCGGCCTCCGCCTCGTTCGGAATCCAACTGCGGGTGCCGGCGTCCCATTCGAACGTGGCGATGGTCAGCAGCGGGTCCATCCCGGTGCCGCAGGCGGGGCAGGGCCGGGCGACGGGGTCGGTGGGGCCCCATTGGGGCCAGCCGCCGACCTTCCAGCCGGGCGCCACGGACAGCTCGCCGCGGTAGACGCTCTCCAGGACGGGGGCGCCGGGATCGTCCGGGGCGGCACCGGCGGCCGCCCACGCGTCCGCCCGCCTCAGCCGCTCCCGCAGGTCCGCGCCGAGTTCCAGGGGGTTGGGGTACTCGGTGACCTGCTCCGGGTCGAGCACGCACGGCTCCGGCAGGTAGCCGTCGTACTGCACGGCCGACGGTTCCGGGGGCCGGGCGAGGACGCGGGTGACCGCGGCCGAGGACCGCCAGACCAGCGCGGTCCGGGGCATGAAGGCCTCCGGCGGGTGGTCGAAGGGGCACCACAGCACCTGGAGCAGGTCCGTCCCGGCGGGCGCGGGCAGATCGGGCACGTCACGCGCGTACAGCTGCGCGACCGGCAGCATCGCCACCGAGCCGTACTGCGGCGCGGTCGGCGGGCTGGTCAGCGGGTACACCGCGGACGCCAGCCGGCCGAGGGCCCTCTGCTCCGCCGGGGTCCGCCGCCTGCCGCGCACGGCGGCACGGAGGCGCCGCAGCCGCAGGTCCGCCAGGGCGTCGTCCACCGCGACGGTCAGGTCGTGGGGTCCGTCGCAGTGCGGCCACGGCTCACCGGTCGGCCACAGCAGCGGACCGCCGACCGAGCTGTCGCCGGCGGTCGGCGCCCCCGGGCGGGGGTGCAGCCGGGTCGCGGTACGCGCGAGCGGTGCCAGCTCGGGGACGACCCGGGTGACGGCGATCGGCCGCGGGGGTGTGGTGCGGGTCATTCCGGTCCTAGGGGAGAGGTCGGCCGCTGCGGGCGGGCGCCAGGCGGCGGGCCCGGCCGCAGCGGCCGCGGGTATCGGGGTGGCGACCGGTGCCCGACGGTCCCCGCCACAAGGACGTGGAGAGCGAGCAGGCGGCACCTTTATGGCGTAGATCTCAAATGGGACATACACGGACGGAACAACCGGTGGGCCGCCGGGTGGTCAGCCCGCCGTGCCGTAGCGCTGGCGGGCGCGTTCGGCGGCGCGGGCGGCGTCCTCCTCGCGGGACCGGGGCGGGGCCGAGGTCACCAGGTCGGCGAGCAGCTCCTCGGTGGCCGCGGCGACGGCGGCCACCGCGCGGTCGAACGCCTCACGGTTGGCCTCGGACGGCCGGGCGGTCCCGCTGATCTTGCGCACGTACTGGAGCGCGGCGTCGTGCACCTCCTCCGGCGTGGCGGGGGGTGCGTAGTTGTGCAGGCGGCGGATGTTGCGGCACATACGGTCAGCCTACGTCCGACCGGTGACAACGGGCGGGCGGCGCCGGGGCGTGACTTCCGGAGGCTTCCGGATCGGCGAGCGGCCGCGCCCCTCCTCTGCCCGCTCCGCGGGCCGGCCCAGCGGAGGCCCTGGGCGGCGGTCGCGGGCCGATCCGCGAGCGTGTCCCCGGTGGACGCGGACCCGGACCGGTCCGGCGATCCGACCTAGGGAGTGTTTTTTGGAGG
>NZ_BCRK01000159.1 GCF_001552555.1 Nocardiopsis trehalosi NBRC 14201
CCTTCGATACCCCGTTCAACGACACCGTCCGCGAGATGGTCTGCCTGGTCGAAGGGCCCGAGTGCGACGGTGAGACCTGGGTCGAGGCGGACCGGCCGGCCAAGCCGGAGCGGTACGACTGGGGCCTGGACCTCGGCTTGGTCCCCTCGGGCGGCGACAACGAGGAGAACAAGGCGCTGGGCCGGGAACTCGCCGCCGCCCGGGGGTTCACCGGGCGCGAATGGGAGTGCCTGGAGATTCTCTGGCATCACGAGAGCAACTGGAACCACCGGGCCGTCAACCCTAGCGGCGGCGCGGCCGGTATCCCGCAGCTCCATCCCGACGCGCACGCGTTCCCGCCCGGCTACCTCGACAGCGCCGAGGTCCAGATCGAGTGGGGCCTCGACTACATCGAACGGCGCTACAACACCCCGTGCGAGGCGTGGGCGTTCTGGCAGAACCCGTCCCCAAGCCTCCCCGGGTACAGCACCCACTGGTACTAGCCTCGGGCGGTCAGGCCGCCCCGCCACGTTCCACCCCCGACTGGAGTGTTCCGTCATCGCCGTTCCCGCCCCACCCGAATAGAGGCGGGGCGTTGCACAGGGACCCGCCGGGGCGTCGACCCGGCGACCCCCTGTGCGCCGTGGTCGTGCAGGGGGTCTGGGCCGCCCCGGGCGGGGGCGGGGTGGTCAGCCGCAGGGGACGTCCGTGTATTCGAAGAGGGGCACGTCGTGCCAGGTGTCGCCCTCGATGTAGCAGAGGCGGCCGGGGACGTAGTCCTGGGGTGGCGCGGTTGTGTGCCCCCACACCTCCTCAGGGGTCTCGTACTGGACGTAGCGGCCCGATGTGCCGTCGGCGTAGCGCTCCCCCGCGTCCTCCTCGGGCACGCCCGCGATGGTGACGGTGAACTCGGCCGTGGGCTCGTCGGGGGTGAGGGTGGCCAGTTCCTCGGCGGTGCCGGCGGTGTAGGCGTCGAACGCCGCGGCGAACCCGCCCTCCGCGCCGCCGTCGGCGCCATTGGGCACGAGGACGGTGAAGTCCTGGGAGTGCACCACGTAGGAGCCCTCGTCGTGCAGGTACTCGGCCCGCGCGCGGAAGGCGAGGTCGTCGCCGTCGCGGCGGGCGGAGGCGAACGCCACGGTGAAACGGGGGGTCCACTCGACGGTCGTGGAGCGGCCCGCCTCGCCGGGGTCCCCGGACAGGCTGGAGGTGGCGAGTTCGACGGTGTCGTTGGCGACGGCGTGGGTGCGGACACCGTCGACGGCGAGTTCGGCGCCGCGCGGCCCGCCGCGCTCCCCGCGCTCGGCGACGCCGGAGGGCGCCGACGCCGCGGGGGCGGGGCTCGCGGCGCCGCCCTCGGGGTCGGCGCCGCCGGCCGGCTGGACGCAGCCGGCCGCGAGCAGGGGGATGGTCAGGAGCGCCACGGCACGGGCGGTCCTCGCCATGTGGATCACCGGCCTTCGTCGGGGGTCGCCGCGGTCCGATTCTGGCAGAAGCGGCCCTGGCGCGGGGATGGACCGCCGACACCGGGGACCGCCGACACCGGGGACCACCGGTGGGCGGGGACCACCGGTGGGTGCGGGCCGTCGGTGGGCGCGGGCCGTCGGTGGGCGCGGGCCGTCGGTGGGCGGACGTCACCGGTGAGTGGACGACCGGCCGCGGTGTAGTGGTGGGGCTCGGCCGACCGCGCCAGTGGGCGCGCGGGCGGCCGGCGGACGGACGTCCGGCCGCGGCGGCCCGACCGGGCCCCGGTGTAGCGGTGCGGCTCGACCGACCCGCGCCACCGGGCTCAGGCTGCGAACGGCGACCGTCCGCAGGCGGAGAAGCGGCGGGACTCCGCAGCCTCGCGCCGGAGGGGCGTAGGGCCGTCGGCGGGTGGCTGTACCGCTGCGGCGGCCCGCCCCAGGCCCCCCGGCGTGGCTGTGGGGCCGCCGGACCCGCGCCGGTGGGTGGGGTCGGCTGGGGGGTGAGGTGGCCGCATGTGGCTGTAGCGGGATGGTTACGGGGTGGGGTTTCCGTCGGTAGGCTGCGGTCACTATGAAGCGTCTGCCGGTCCACGGAGCGGTGTGGCTGTCCGCCGCTCTCCTGCTGACCGCCTGCCAGGACGGCGCACCCGCGGAGCCGGAGCAGGAGGCGGCGCCCTCGCCGGTGGCCCCCGCCGATCTGGAGCCGGTCGAGCCGCCCGGGCGCCCCGACGCGCTGGCCGACCTGGTGGTCGAGCGGATGCGCGAGGCGCTGTCGGTGACCGTGCGGGTCACCGTGGAGCCCGCGGAGCCGGAGTCCGCCGACTCCGCGCCCCTGGAGGACACCGAGATGACGCTGCTGCTGTCCGACCCGCCCGCGGCGCGGATGACGGCGGTCGACACCTCCGAGGAGCGCCCGGCCACGAGCAACACGATCGTCGTGGACGGCGTGATGTACGTGCAGCTGGAGGAGGAGCCGCTGGTCGAGGGCAAGGACTGGATGCGGCTCACCCACGACGAGATCGACGCCGCGGAGGAACGGATCGGCCCGTTCGCGGAGATCTTCCGGCTCATCCACACCGAGACGGCCGAGACCCTCGACGCCGCGTCCGGCACCTCCAGCATGGACGTCGTGCGGCTGGGCGAGTTCGGCCCCGACCCCGCCACCGAGGCGTCCGAGGAGCACGGCGGCCTCACCCGCTACAAGGGCACCACCCCCACCGCCGACCTCGCCGACGCCGGGCACGAGGAGTACGCCGACCTGCTCGAGCTGAGGCTCGACGAGGTGTCCTGGGAGCTGCTGGTCACCGGCCGCGGTCTTCCCGTGGAGTTCACCGTCGGCATGGTCACCCCCGACGGCGAGGACGCCACCAGCACGGTGCACTACACCGACTGGGGCGCGGACGTGGAGATCGCGGCGCCGCCGGAGGACACCGTCGGCACGATCGAGGACAGCCTGGCCGGCGGCTGACCCGCCGCCGCGGGCGGCCGACACGGGCGCCCGCGGGCGCTATTACACGTGAACAGGGCCCGGGTCGTGGGCCCGGATTGGGCCTGGCCTTGGGCCCCTGGCCTCTGTTCGTAGGAGGCCCGACTTTTTTACCCTTCCCTTATGTCTGCTGACGTTCATCCCGAGGCCACCTCGCGGCGACCCCGGGGGCGCGTGCGTCCCGCGCCGCGTCAGCGCGACCGAGGCGCCGCCTTCTCCGAGTACGCCGCCGTCATCCTGCTGCTGGCGGCGGTCGCCGGCGTGGTCGTCGTGGCGGTGCCCGGCAGCACCGAGGACCTGTACGAGACCGCGATCTGCCGGATCGAGCAGCTCCGCGACGCCGCCGCGTGCCCCGACGGCGAGGGCGACGGCGGTGAGGACGAGGAGCCCTACCCGCACGACCTCAGCCCGGGCTACTGCGTGCGCGACGGCCGCGAGGAGCGCTACGGCTACGAGCTGGGCATCGGCTGGTTCAAGTTCGGCCAGCAGTACAAGTTCTCCCAGGAGGAGCTGTCGGACGGCACCGTCCTGGTGACCTTCCTGCCCGAGACCGAGGCCGGCGTCGTGGCCGGCGTGGGCTGGGACTTCGGCAAGGAGAACGCCCTGGCCACGACGGCCGACGTCGAGGGCTCGGTCTCGGCCAAGCTGGCGCCCGGCATGACCTACATCTTCAAGAGCCGCGAGGAGTTCGCGGAGTTCGAGGACGAGGTCGAGGCGGCCATCACCGAGGAGATGAACCGGCAGATGAACCCCGAGAGCCAGATCGGCCTGGGGATCGCCGACTGGCTGGGCGTCTACGACCCGCCCGAGATCCGCAACCCCGACGTGCGCAGCGGCACCATCAGCGGCAACGCCGATCTGGCCGCGGCCGTGGGCCTGTGGACCGGCAACAACGACGTCGGCAAGCCGACGCCCAGCGAGACCCTCGACGGCTACGACCTCAACCTCGGCGCCGACGGCACCGTCAGCTACAACCGGTCGATGAACGTCTCCCACATGTTCATGGACCCCGACAACCAGCAGACCTCCTACACGCAGAGCTTCACCGCGACGGGCAGCCTCGGCGGGAACCTGCTGTCGGCGCGCAACGGCGTCGAGGCCAGCTGGAACGGCGGCCAGCGCGTGGTGCGCAACGAGGACGGGTCGCTGGCCAGCATCCGGTACATGATGACCCTGCAGAACGCGTCGGAGTTCACCGAGCGCGGCCGCGCCGGCAACCGCGAGAACGGCGGCGGCGTCGCCGACCCGGACAAGGAGATCACGGCCGTCCGGCAGATGGTCCAGCTCGACTTCGACACCCCCGAGGAGCAGGCGATCGGCGAGCGGCTGCTCGACGAGCGCGGCCTGCTGCCGCCGGAGAGCGCCCTGGACTTCATGACCCCCGAGGGCGACGACCTCATCGGCCCCGACATGGACGAGCGCACCGGCGGCACGATCAACCGCGAGCCGGCCCCCGGGGCCCCCGACTGGGAGCGGTTCCTCTACGAGCAGGGCCGGGTCTGGCAGTACCAGATGGACGGCCAGAGCCAGGACACCGAGATCAGCGCCGAGCTCAAGCTGGGCCTGCAGCTCGGCGCCAGCGCCAACTGGGGCGTGGAGGAGCGCCACACGAGCCGGGCCGAGATCCTGGACCGCCCCCGCAACGGCGAGCGCGCCTTCATCGACTACCCTGACTGCCTCTCGCGGCTGCAGCCGCCGCAGGAGGAGGGCGAGTGACCCCGGCGGCCGGCCGGGGCACCCCCGGCTCGATCCCCGGCAGGATCCCCGGCTCGATGAGGAGGGCGGCACGCGCATGAGGGCCTTGAGGGCGGTACTCGCGGTACTCACGGCGGGCGCGGTGTGGCTGGTGGCGGTGGTGGCGACCGCGCTCGCCACCGCGAACCTGGGCGGCGCCGCCCAACTGGCCGAGACGTCCGGCCAGGTGCTGTGGACCGCCGTGCCGCAGGCGGTGACGTCGCTGCTGATGGTGGTCGCCGCCGGGCTGGTGCTGGGCCGCGACCGGGTGGCGGCGTCGTGGGCGGGGGCCGGCATCGCCGCGGGCCCGGCGGTGCTGCAGCTCGTGGCGGTGACCGTGGCCGGGGCGCTCGGCGACGCCGCCTGGCAGGTGGTGGTGTTCCGCTGCGCGGCGGGGGCGGCCGCCGTCGCCGTCGGCTGGTGGCTGGTGGCCGTCGTCGGCCGCCGCTGAGGCCTCCGCCGCGGCGTGCTCGGCGCGCCGCGGCCCCATGACCGGGACGCGCACCCCGCGCCCCGCACCCGGCGGGACGGAGCCGGGGGCGCCCCGCACGCCGCGCGTGCGGGGCGTCGGCGCGTCCGGGCCCCTCCCCCGGGCTCCCTAGCCTCGGTGGTCGGCGGCCCACCCGTACGGGGCCGCTGCGGCCTGCCGTCTCGGAGCCGCGCGGTGGGCCCATCCGCCCCTCCGCGCATACGACGGCGCCCCCGCCCGGGAGGGGCGGGGGCGCGGGGGCCTGCGGAGGGGCGGGGGTGCCGGGGTGGGACGGGGGCGGTCCCTCCTCGGCGGCCGCGGCTACTCCGCGGTGAACCCGATCATCGCGTAGTCGATCGACATGAGGCCGTTGGCGCCCCAGTTGGCCACGGTGTCGCGCACGGCGTAGGTGCCGGGGCGCTGGAACAGCGGCACCGCCATGCTCTGCTCCCACAGCAGCCGGTCGATCTCGTTGGCGATCTCGGCGTAGGCGTCCGGGTCGGTCTCCTCCGACAGCCGCTCGTAGGCCTCGTTGATCTCGTCGGTGGTGTGGAAGGCGAGGTTGTTGCCCCAGTTGACGTTGCCCTCGTCGTCCTCACCGACCGGGCCGGTGAAGTTCTCGGCGGAGTCGCCCGCGAACGGGGAGGTGGAGGTGTAGACGAAGGTGGTGGCGTCGTAGTTGCCCGGGACGATGTACTCCTCGAAGTACGCGGTGCTGGGGACGCTCTCGATGCGCACCCCGACCCCGATCTCCTCCAGCTGGGCCTTGGCGATCTCGGCCTCGTCGGCGGTGTTCTGCAGGTCCGAGGGGATCACCCAGTGCAGCTCCAGCTGCTCCCCGTCCTTGCTGCGGATCTCGCCCTCGGCCTCCTGGGTCCAGCCGGCCTCGTCGAGCATCTGCGCGGCCAGCTCGGGGTCGTACTCGCCGAAGCCCTCGCTGTTGTCCTGGAAGCCGGTCTGCGAGGACTTGATGAGCCGGTTGACCGTGGGGTCGGTGGTCCACTCGACGCCGCTCAGGGTGGCCTCGGCGAGCGCCGCGCGGTCGATGCCGTGCACGATCGCGTTGCGGACCTCGACCTCCTCCAGCAGCCGCCCCTCGCCGCCGTTCAGCGACAGGTGCCGGTAGGCGTTGTCGATGGCCTTGGTGATGCGGACGCCGTCGAGGTCCTTGAGCTCCTCGTAGTGCGCCGCCTCGTAGCCGAGGTAGTACCCGTCGATCTCCCCGTTGGCCAGGACGCCGGACAGGGCGTCGTTGCCGTAGCTGTGGAAGATGATCGAGTCCAGGACGGCCGGCTCGGCCCAGTAGTCCTCGTTGCGGTTGACCGTGACGGTCTCGCGGGTGTCGTCGAACTCCACGTCGCCGAACGCGCCCGCGGTGACCGGGAAGTCGCGCTCGTAGCCGGTGTTGAACTCCTCCGGGTCCTCCATGTACCGCTTCGGGTACAGGGGCTCGAAGAGCCGCGCCCACTCGGCGTAGGGCGAGGAGAACTCGATGACGACCTCGAACTCGTCGGCGCCCTCGCTGACCGATTCGATGAGCTCGTAGCCGGTCTTGTCGCCGATCTGGTACTCGGAGTCGTTCTCGCGCTTGCCGCCCAGGGTCTCCGCCTGCGCGGCGTAGTCCTCCCAGGTGATGGGGTCGCCGTTGGACCACTCGGCGTCGGGGTTGAGCGTGTAGGTCAGGGTGAGGCCGTCGTCGCTGAGGACGATGTCCGAGGCGTACGGCTCGTTGGGGTGGACCCCGCCGTTCTCGTCGTAGCGCACCGGGATGGGCATGACGGAGGCCGCGATGCGCTGCACGTTGGCCAGGTTGCCCTGGACGTGGCTCATGTTGTATTGCGTGGGGTACTCGTTGATGCCCCAGTTGAACGTGCCGCCCTCCTCCAGGTCGGCGCGGTCGACGGGGTTGATGTCGGTGGCCGGGATGTCGGCGAGCGTCTCCTGGTTGCCGCCGTCCTCCTCCCCGCCGCCTCCGCCGCTGCACGCTCCTGCCATGAGGGCCAGGGCCAGGAACGAGGCGGCGCAGGTGGCCGCTCGTCTGATTCTCATGGAACTCTCCTCGGAATTCTCTCGGGGGATCGACCGGGTGGGACCCGGCGAAGTCACAGGAGCTCGCGTTCCTCCGCGTAGTGGCAGGCGGCGGCCTGGTCGGCCGAACGCCCCCCGGCCGGGGTCAGCTCGGGTTCCCGCTCCAGGCAGAGGGCGCGCCGCGTGTCGTCGAGCGCGGCGAACTTCTGGCAGCGGGTGCGGAAGCTGCACCCCGACGGCGGTGCGGCGGGGTTGGGCAGGTCGCCCTTGAGCACGATGTGGCTCCGGGTCCGTTCCTTCTCGGGGTCGGGCACCGGGATCGCGGACAGCAGGGCCTGGGTGTAGGGGTGGGTCGGGTGGCGGTAGATGGACTCGACGTCGCCGATCTCGACGATCTTGCCCAGGTACATCACCGCGACCCGGTCGGCGATGTGCCGCACGACCGAGAGGTCGTGCGCGACGAACAGGTACGACAGGCCCAGCCGGGCCTTGAGTTCGTCGAGCAGGTTGATCACGCCGGCCTGGATGGACACGTCCAGGGCCGAGACCGGCTCGTCCAGCACCAGCAGGCGCGGCTCCAGCGCGAGCGCCCGGGCGATGCCGATGCGCTGGCGCTGCCCGCCGGAGAACTCCTGCGGGTAGCGGCTCGCGTGGGCGGCGTCCAGGCCGACGAGCGACAGCAGCTCGTGGACCCGGGAGCGCAGCCGCTCCTTGGGGTGCCCGTGGGTGCGCAGGGGTTCGGCGATGATCTCGAACACCGGCATGCGCGGGTCGAGCGAGCTCATCGGGTCCTGGAAGACGACCTGCACGTCCCGGCGGATCGCGAACCGCTCCTTGGCGGTGGACCGCCCCGACTCCTTGCCGAGCACCTCCACGGTGCCCTGCTGCGGCCGGTCCAGGCTGAGGATCTCCATGAGGGTGGTCGACTTGCCGCAGCCGGACTCGCCGACCAGGCCCAGGGTCTCGCCCTCGCGGACGTCGAAGGTGATGCCGTCGACGGCGTAGACGGTGCCCACGCGCCGCTTGAACACCGCCCCCTTCATCAGCGGGTGGTGCTTGACCAGCCCGTCGACGCGCAGCACGGTGGCGCGGTCGGCGCGCGGCACCGCCGCGGCGGCGGGTTCGGGGATCTCCGGGACGGGGTAGACGTCGCGGGCGGTCCAGCCGTGCTCCTCGATCTCGCCGGCGCGGACGCACGCCGCGGTGTGCCCCTCGCCGCCGACCGGGACGAGGGGCGGCTCGCCCGCGTCGCACGCCTCCACGGCCAGGGGGCAGCGCGGCGCGAACGGGCAGCCGGGGGGCAGGTCGGCGAGCGACGGCGGGTTGCCGGCGATGGGGATGAGCGGCGCCTTCTCCTCCTCGTCGAGGCGGGGCACCGACCCGAGCAGGCCCATGGTGTAGGGCATGCGGGTGCGGTAGTAGACGTCGTCGACGCCGCCGACCTCGACCAGCCGGCCCGCGTACATGACCTGGACCCGGTCGACGAAGCCCGCCACGACGCCGAGGTCGTGGGTGATCATGACGATCGCGGCGCCGGTCTCGCGGCGGGCGGTCTTGAGCACCTCCAGGATCTGCGCCTGGATGGTGACGTCCAGCGCGGTGGTGGGCTCGTCGCAGATGATGACGTCGGGGTCGTTGGCGATCGCGATGGCGATCATGACCCGCTGCCGCATACCGCCGGAGAACTCGTGCGGGAACGCCTTGGCGCGCTGGGCGGCGTTGGGGATGCCGACGAGTTCCAGCAGTTCGACCGCGCGCCGGTGGGCGTCGGCCCGGCCGATGCGCGGGTTGTGCACCCGGACGGCCTCGGCGATCTGGTCGCCGACGGTGTAGACGGGGGTGAGGCCCGACAGCGGGTCCTGGAAGACCATGGCGATCGCGGCGCCGCGCTTGGCCGACATGGCGCGGTCGCCGAGGCCGAGCAGTTCCTCGCCGTGCAGCCGGATCGACCCGGAGACGCGGGCGTGGTCGGGGAGCAGGCCCATGGCGGCCAGCGACGACACCGACTTGCCGGAGCCGGACTCGCCGACGATGCCGAGCACCTCGCCGCGCCGCACGCTGTAGCTCACCCCGCGGACGGCGGTGACGTCGGGGTTCCTGCCGCTGCCGGGGAACGTGACGTGGAGGTCGCGGACCTCCAGGACCGGGGCGTCGCCGGAGCCGCGGGGTTCGTCGACCGCGGGGTCCGTCTCGGTGGTCGTGCCGGTCATCTTCTCTTCCTCTCCGTTCCTAGGACCTGCGCTTGGCCTGCGGGTCGAGCGCGTCGCGCAGCCCGTCGCCGATCAGGTTGACCGCCATGACGAGCAGGACGAGCAGGCCCGTGCAGAACCAGAACGTCCAGGGGAACGCGAGTGACTGGGTGGACCCGTCGGCGATGAGCGACCCCAGGGAGACGTCCGGCTTCTGCACGCCGAACCCGAAGTAGGACAGCGAGGTCTCGGCGATGATGGCCGCGCTCACGTTGATCGTGGCGTCGACGATCAGCAGCGAGGACATGTTGGGAAGGATGTGCCGGAAGATGATCTTGTGGTCGGGGACGCCCATGTAGCGGGCGGCCAGCACGTACTCGCGCTCCTTGAGGGAGATGGTCATGCCGCGCACCATCTTGGCGGTGACCATCCAGGCCAGGGCGGCGAGCAGGATGACGAAGACGATGTAGCCCTGGCCGCGCAGCGCCGGGTAGAGGATCGCCAGCACCAGGAAGTTCGGCAGTACCAGCATCAGGTCGGTGATCCACATGAGCACCTTGTCGGTGGCGCCCAGGAAGTAGCCGGCGAACGCGCCGACGACGGCGGCCACCGCCGTGGTGAGGACGGCCGCGCACAGGCCGATGATGATGGACTTCTGCAGCCCGACCATGGTCTGGGTGAAGATGTCGCGGCCGATGCTGTCGGTGCCGAACCAGTGGTCGGCCGACGGCGGTTCGCGGCGGGCGAGGATGTCGGCCTCGGTGAAGTCCCACGGGCTGAGGAGCGGGCCGATCCAGGCCGCCGCGCTCAGCGCGAGGAGGATGCCGAGGCCGAACAGCACCCGCCGGGTGCGCAGCAGTTCGTACAGCACACCGGACCAGCGCCCGGGGACCCGTGCCTCGTCAACAGCGGCGCCGTCGGCGGCGCGTTCGACGGACATGCTCATGGGGTCGTCTCCAAGACTTCGGGGAGGGTGCGGGGACGCGGCGTCCGGGGGGTCCGCGCGGGGGCGGGGCCGGCGGCCGGGGTCGTGCGGGCGGGGCGCGGCACGGTCAGCTCACCCGGACCCGGGGGTCGAGCCACGCGTAGAGGATGTCGGAGAGGAACGACGCGGCCATGACGCACACGGCCATGAAGCAGGTGACGGCGGCGACGGCGTTGACGTCGTTCTGCACGATGGAGTCGACGACCCACGCCCCCATGCCGTGCCAGCCGTAGATCTTCTCGGTGAAGGTCGTGCCGGCGAGCAGGATGCCGAAGGTGAACGTGAAGTAGGTGATCGTCGGGATGAGCGCCGTGCGCAGGGCGTGCTTGAGCAGCGCAGCCCGGCGGGTGAGCCCCTTGGCCATGGCGGTGCGCACGAAGTCGGAGCCGAGCACGTCGAGCATCATGTTGCGCTGGTAGCGGCTGAACGCGGCGAACAGCGCGAGCGCCAGGGTGAGCGTCGGCAGGATGCCGTGCTGGAGGCGGTCGAACAGCATGCCCCAGAACCCGGCGTCGAGGCCGGCGGTGTACTCGCCGCCGTACTGGAAGTACTGCCGGCCGGTGAGGTCGTTGAACCAGCGGGCGGCCTCGCGCATGGAGACGGCGATGACCACGGTGGGCACCGCGAGGACCACGAACGCGATCGCGGTGGTGACCTTGTCGAAGGCCCGGTACTGGCGCACGGCGGCGTAGGCGCCGATGGCGACGCCGACGGTGCAGCCGACGACCGTGCCGACCACGATCAGCCGCAGGGTCACGCCGGCCTTGCGGGCGATCTCCTCGTTGACGCTGCGGTCGGTGATGGTCTGCCCGAAGTCGCCGGTGGCCACCCCGGCGGCCCAGGTGGCGTACCGCTCGGCGAGGGGGGTGTTGTCGTTGAGGTTGAGGTGGTCGAGCTCGCGCTCGATGGCCTCTTGGCTGGGGCGCGGCTGGAGCTGTTCGAAATTGGTGCGCGGGCTGAGGGTGGTGGCCGCGAGGATGTAGGCGAAGCTGGACGCTAAGAAGATCAGGACGAGATAACTCAGCAGTCTCCTGACCAGGAACTTGCCCAATTCGTTCCCCTACCTGTCGCCCGTTCGCCCTGGGTCGAATCCTCCGCCGCGGCCCGGCGGCCGCACACCGTGCGGGCGGCGCGAAACGCACGTGCGCGCACGGCGTCCAGGTCCGTCCCGTACCACCGCCGAGGGTCGGCTCCGGGTGGCGTCCGAAACGCGTGGGATCCGATTCACGGTCCGTGATCCGAATTCCCACGAGTCTGCGCCACGTGCGGACACCGCCCGGTCACCGCCACATCAAGAAAGCGCAACGAGGAGCTGATTTACCACATCAGGGCACTTCTCCGCATATTTCCAACGACCTGACCGCGGATTTCCGCGTACGGCTCACGATACTGCGCGTGAACGCGCCTGGACAGTGGCCCGGGGGCGGCGCGTCCGGCGGCGGCCGACGCCCCGCCCGGGCCACCGGGCCGCCCCGGCGCCGGGGCGGCCGGGCGGCCCGGCGCGGGTCAGGAGTCGCTGGAGCGCTTCCAGATGTTGACCCCGAGATCGGTGGCGTACCGGTCGATCTCGGCGAGGTCGTCGTCGCTCAGCCGGGGGGAGCGCACCGCCGCGAGGCTGTCCTCCAGCTGGGCCACGCTGCTGGCGCCGATGAGCGCCGAGGTCACCCGGGGGTCGCGCAGCACCCAGGCGATCGCGAGCTGGGCCAGGGTCTGGCCGCGCCGCTCGGCGATCGCGTTGAGCGCGCGCACCCGGCCGAGGTTCTCCTCGCTCAGCCAGTCGGCCGAGAACGCCTTGCCGGCGCGCAGCCGGGAGTCGGCCGGGACGCCGTCGAGGTAGCGGCCGGTCAGCAGGCCCTGAGCCAGCGGTGAGAACACGATGCACCCGGCGCCGACCTCCTCCAGGGTGCCGAGCAGGTCCTGCTCCTCGATCCACCTGTTCACCATCGAGTACGACGGCTGGTGGATGAGCAGCGGCACGCCCATCTCGCGCAGCAGTGCCGCGGCCTCGGCGGTGCGCTCGGCGGAGTAGGAGGAGATGCCGGCGTAGAGCGCCCGGCCGGAGGTCACCGCCGTCGCCAGCGCGCCCATGGTCTCCTCCAGGGGCGTGTCGGGGTCGAAGCGGTGGCTGTAGAAGACGTCGACGTAGTCGAGGCCCATGCGGGCCAGCGACTGGTCGAGGCTGGCCAGCAGGTACTTGCGGGAGCCGCCGCCGCTGCCGTAGGGGCCGGGCCACATGTCGTAGCCCGCCTTGGTGGAGATGACCAGTTCGTCGCGGTAGGGGCGGAGGTCCTCGCGCAGCACCCGGCCGAAGTTGAGTTCGGCGGCGCCGGCGGGCGGGCCGTAGTTGTTGGCGAGGTCGAAGTGGGTCACGCCCAGGTCGAAGGCGCGCCGGAGGACGGCGCGCTGCGTGGACAGCGCCCGGTCGTCGCCGAAGTTCTGCCACAGCCCGAGCGAGACCTCGGGCAGGGCCAGGCCGCTGCGGCCCGTGCGGCGGTAGGGCATGCGCCCGTCGTAGCGGTCGGGGTCGGCCCGGTGGACACCGGCCGCGGGGACGTCCAGCCGGGGGATGTTCGCTTCACGCACCATGGTCACATCATCCCATCCCGCCCCGCGGGGCCGAGGGCGCGGGCCGTCCCTTGGGGACGGCCCGCGCCGGTTCCGGTCCGCCGGGCTAACGGCCGATCTCGTGGCCGCGGGAGTGCCAGATCGACACCACCGAGGGCCGCGGGAAGTCCCCGTCGGGCCAGGTGCTGGTGGGCGACTCGACGGTGCCGTCCTCACCGGGGTGCTGCGGGGCGATGAACACCGTCTTGTTGTCCTTGGTGATGAACGGCCCGCAGCACTCGGCCTGCACCGGGACGGTGGCGAAGGTCTTCAGCTCCCCGCGGTACTTGCCGTGTATGGGCACGGCGTGCAGCGCGTCGGCGTGGCCGATGGTGCCGGGGGCGCCGTCGGTGGAGATCCACAGGTTGCCGTACTTGTCGAAGGCGACGTTGTCCGGGCAGGAGATCGGCGCGACCCGGGACTTGTCGTAGCCGGCGTAGTAGGTCGACGGGTCCTCGGGGTCCCCGCAGACCAGCGGCACGTCCCAGGTGAACCGGGTGGCGCCGGCGTCGTTGCGGCGCTCGGTGATCTCCAGGATGTGGCCGAACTTGTTGTTGGCGCGGGGGTTGGCCTCGTGGGCCTGCTCGGGCGTGCGCGCGGTGTTGTTGGTCAGCGCGCAGTAGACCTTGCCGGTGACCGGGTTGGGCTCGATGTCCTCGGGGCGGTCCATCTTGGTGGCCCCGACCGTGTCGGCGGCGAGCCGGGTGTGGATCAGCACCTCGGCGACGGTGAAGCCCTCGACGAAGCTCTCGGTGCTGCTGCACAGCGGGACCCACTCGCCGGAGCCGGCGAAGTCGCCGTCGGCGGGCAGCTCGCCCGAGCCGTCGATCTCCTCGGCCGGGCTGTCGCCGGTGAGCCGGGCGACGTAGAGGGTGCCGGAGTCGAGCAGCGTGTCGTTGTGCCGCCGCGAGCCCTTCCGGTACTTCTTGTCGCTGACGAACTTGTAGATGTAGTCGAAGCGCTCGTCGTCGCCCATGTAGGCGGCGACCCGCCCGTCGGCGGTGATCCGGATGTTGGCGCCCTCGTGCTTGAAGCGGCCCAGCATGGTGCGCTTGCGCGGCGTGGAGTCCGGGTCGAACGGGTCGATCTCGACGATCCAGCCGAACCGGTTGGCCTCGTGCGGGTGGCGGGCGAGGTCGAAGCGCTCCTCGACGCGGTCGAAGCGGCGGTTGCCGCGGCGGGTGTCGCCGCTGGTGGCGATGCCGTAGCGGGCGAGCGCGGGCTTGGCGTCCGCGGGGGCGGACTCGCCGCCCACGAAGTACTGGTTGAAGTTCTCCTCGGCCGTGAGGATGGTGCCCCACGGGGTGACGCCGCCGGCGCAGTTGTTGTTCATGCCGAGCACGCGGGTGCCCTCGGGGTCGGCCTCGGTGCGCAGCAGCTCGTGCCCGGCGGCCGGGCCGGTGAACTCCATGGGCGTCATCATGGTGATGCGGCGGTTGTAGCGGCGGCGGCCGCGGCGGACCGGCCGCCAG
>NZ_BCRK01000160.1 GCF_001552555.1 Nocardiopsis trehalosi NBRC 14201
CCGCCGCGATCTGTTCGGCCACCTCCCGCGCCAAGGGTTGTGCCATGCGCTCAGCGCGCGTGGTCTTGCCGGTCGGAGTCGGCATCAGCCCACCGGCCCGAACCCGCCGGCCATGGCGTCGATGTCGCCATCACTGACGTAGGCCGCCCGGACCCGGACGGGTGCGGGTGAGCCCTCCAGCTTCACGAAGGCCACCCCGGGAAGGTCCGCATCGATCAGGTGCGCCAGAGCACCGCGCTCCCGGGCGCCCTCCCCCAGCACCATGTCGACCTGCGACGCCTCATCGAGGCGCAGGGCGACCTTGTCCGGGAAGAGGTTGCGCAGGTTCATCACCTCCTTGCGCGGGTCCTGCAACGCGGCCAGGACGCAGAACCCCACCGACCGGCCCTGGGAGGTCAGGGTGGCGATGGCGTTCTCCGCACGACGGCGGACGTCGCGATCGGGGTGGTAGGCGGTCAGGAACGCCACCTCATCGAGCACCACCACCACGAACGGGTCCGAGGCCGAGGGGACGTGGACGCGCTGCTTCCCGGCGTAGCGCTCCGCCCGCTCCTGCATGTCGGCCACCGCGCGTTCCAGCAGTGCCACCGCGGATTCCCCGTCATCGGCATAGGCCGCGAACAACCGCCGACCGTAGGACAGCTCCATCCGCTTCGGGTCGATGGCCCGGACCTCCACCGTCCCGGCCTGGATGGCGGGCAGCATCGCCCGGAGGGCCGACCAGATGACCGAGCCCTTGCCCGCACCCGTCACCCCGACGACCAGCACGTGGGTGCCGTGCAGGCGCAGGTGCCAGGGCTCACCGTCTTCGCACCGGCCCACGGGCAGCGCCGACAGGTCCGGGTCGGCCGGGATGGGCAGAGCGTCCAGCGGGCGCGCGAGGGTATCCCGGCGCGGGAACTCCAGCACCACGTCACGGGGGCCGAGCACGGTCACGCGGCAGGAGGGGGCGCCGAACCCGTGCGCCAGCTCCACCACCCGCTGCTCCACATCCGCCGGGGCGGTGCCGGCCACCAGGCGCACCCGCACCCGGTCGGCCCACGTGGAGCAGGTGACCCGGCGGATACGCGGGAGGTAGCGCCGTTCCTGGTAGGACTCGGCCAGGCCGGCGACGACGAGGACGGGTTGCCAGTGGCGCCGGTAGACCGCGACCCACCGCCACGCCGCCAGCGCCCGCAGCGCGACCAGGCGGTGGAAGGAGACCGGCCAGCGGATGTACCAGGCCAGCAGCACCGAGGACGCAGCGATCACCGCCACGGCCGCGCCCGTGTATCCGAACAGGTAGCCGGACGCACCCAGGAGGGCCGCCGAGCCCACGGCGACGGGGAAGCGAATCGGTGCCAGGACCAGGACGCGGAGCAGGCGGGTGATCCAGGAGGCCAGGACGAAGACGCCCGGCGTCTCGACAACAGGGGTGGAGAAGCGGAACGCCTGCGCGGGGGCGGGAAGGGTCGGCGGAGTCTGGGCCGCACCGGCGTGGTTGCTGCGCAGCATAAGCTGAGGACACCTCTTTCGTGTTCGTGCGAGGGCAATCGCGTAGCGGGAGAGGTCTCGGGGGCGGCTCGTGGTGTTGGCGCACCAGGCCGCCCCGCTTCACATCCGGGGTCAGGCAGCGGCGTCCTTCGCGCCCGAAGCAGCCGGGGAGCGGCGACCGGCTGAACCACCGCCGGGGGTCTTCACGGCCTTGGCGCGCAAGCTGTAGGCCACCCTGGGGCGGCGCCCGTTGTCATCGACGTAGGGCATGACCGACATCGCCTCGAACTCCACCGGGCGGAACGGCAGCCCCGGAACCTCATCCGGCAGCACCGGGCAGTGCTCAGCGGCGACCTTGACCTTCACGCTCTTGGCCTTGCCCCGCGCCTCGGGGTCCGCGTCGATCACGTCCACCGCCCACAGCGGCAGCCCCGAGTCACGGTCCGTCTGCGGGCGCTTCGTCTCGAAGTCGGTGATTGCCTCCACCCCCAGCGCATAGCACCCCGCCGGGAACACCGTCCCGAACTCCACCGGAATCGCACCCTGAATCGCCATTGAAAGCCTCCTCAAAACATACGGTCGACCACTTGTCCGATCGAGTGTGGACACAAGGTACATGCTTCGACTCGTTCGGACAAGTGGCCGAGCGGCACCCGCAGCGAGACTGGTTTACGACGCGGGGTAGACGTCCTCAAGTTCATGCAGGTCACCGGGAAGAACGACATCGGCAACAGCGACCACAGAACCTGCGGCATCCAGCACACCGGCGATCACGTTGAGGACCGGACTGGCCCGGTCGATCTTGAGAAGCTTGCACTCATCATCGCTCGGAAGGCGCGCGGACAGGCGTTCCGCGATACTCGCCGGACGGACTTGCTTCACGGCCTGGAGGTGGCCCCGGACACCGATGTTGATGGGTTGGGCGTCGGCGAGGTCGGTCCCCTCCGCAACGTCGAGTGGGAACCAGAGGGAGACCAACTCGCTCGGGCCGTCGTCATCGGCAATCAGGCGACGCCGCAGCACGGCCGGAGAACCAGTGGGCACGCCGAGCGCGTTCGCGATCGCGTCAGCGGCCACGGCCCGGCCGGCATGGACGATGGCGGTCGCCCTGCCGGACTCCGAAGCATCGAAAGCGCTCTGCCCGGCATGACTACGCTCCGAGGACCGTCCAGGCGAGCCCTTCACGAAGGACCCGCGCCCGTGCTCCCGATCGATCCACCCCTGCATGCTCAAGATCTGGAGGGCACGGACGACGGTGCTGCGTCCGGCCCCGAACTCCCGCACCAAGCGCGACTCGGACGGGAGCATGTCGCCCGGCGCGTACGTTCCGTCCTCGATACGCTCTTGGATCGCTTGGACGATCTGTACGTACTTGGGAGGGGTGAAGTCCAGACCCGGCATGTTCGACCGTCCGATGACTCTAGTACTCGTGTGAACAAGCAGCTTAGATGCTACCCATGTGACCTGTCACGACCCGCCGGTACGGATGCCCGCCTCAACGGATGGCGAGAACCTTGGCGATGCGATCCGCAGCGGCCTCGACTTCATCAGCGGGAAGCATCGGCTCCCGCTCGAACGCGCCTTCCCCGCACTCCCACACCCACCACCACCACAAACGCCCGCCGGTGTGAAGCGAGCACCGGATGACCTGGCGAAGCGGGTAGGACGGGCAGAGCACGTCCACTGGCGACGTGTCGAATTGCGGGTTCCGGACCTCCAACTGCACCAGCACCGCCGTCGTGCGCACTTTCAGCCCGCGAGACTCCAGGCGTCCCATCATGTCGAGGATGCGCCGTTCCGCTTCCCTCTTGACCAGCTTTCGCTGCGGCAGTTCTGCATGTCCGTCATTCACCGTCGTGTCCCTCCATCACGGGTATGGACCGCCGGCGCCGACTGCTCCGGGGAGGCAAGCCGGTCGGCGCCGGCGGACGGCATCACGCTGCGGCGATTCCGCTGCCCTGGCAGGCGGAGCAGGGGATAATGCGTTCCTCCCCCTCCGTCCCGGGTGCGGTACGGACGACGACCAGGCGGCGCGGGCGCAGCGTCTTGCACCCTCGCCCCCGGCACGACCGGCACCGGTCCGTCTCGACTACCGCCACGGGTTCCACGAAGAACGCCCCCTCGCCACCACGACGTGATCCCTCGCCGCTGACAGGAACAGCAACGGCGTGCTAAGAAGCTAGAACTCCGAGAGGAAGGGAACCCGGAAAAACTTTCCGGGGTCTTCCCAGGCAAGAGGACGCCATGTACAGCACCCCCGCAGCACTGAGCCCAGGCCAGCGCGTCGCGTGGTACCGCCTGCGTCGTGGAATGTCCCAAGAAGTCCTCGCAGGACTGGTGGGGCGCACGACCGATTGGCTCAGCAAGATCGAGAATGATCGGGCGGCGCTCGATCGGCTTACCGTCATCCGCGCTCTGGCCGATGCGCTTCAGGTCTCGGTTCTCGATCTCATCGATCAGTCTTCCGACGAGCACCAGAAGCAGTCCGATACGGAGGTGGAGCGCGTGCGCTCCGCCCTACTGGATTACCGGCACCTCAGCTCCCTCCTCGCCGGAACGGATGAGGCGGAAGCGCCCTCCCTCAGTGCCATGCGCAGCGACGTAAACGACGTCATGAGCGCATATCAGGCGTCCAACTACAGCCGAGTTCTCCGCCGGTTGCCCGAGCTGCTGACGAACGCGCAGACGGCCAGTCGCACCTACACGGGTGAGCAGGCCGCGATGGCCAACACGTTGCTAGCCCTCGCCGGCCAGGCAACAGCCATGATCCTCACCAAGGTCGGGGAGTCCGACTTGGCATGGATCGCCGCCCAACGCGGGTTGGAGGCCGCCGAGAAGACCGGCGATCCCGTGGTCATCGGATCGCTGTTCCGGTCAGCGGTTCACTCCCTGCACTCCCACGGGCAGCCGGCGACGGCGGCGCAGATGACGAAGCGAGCCGCCGACTACCTCCACGATCGGCTGGACGGCTCGGATGTCCGGCTCCTCTCGGTGTACGGCACCCTGCTACTCCCCGGAGCCGTCGCGGCGGCACGGGCGGGAGACCGCGCCACAGCCCGTACCTACCTGGACGAGGCGGACCGAGCCGCACGCCGGTTGGGGACGGACGCGAACCACGTGTGGACGGCGTTCGGTCCCACCAACGTCGCCGTCCATCGGGTAGTGACAGCCAACGCCCTCGGGGATGTGGGGTTGGCGCTGGACCTCGGGCAGACGATCCGAACGACGTCCCTCCCGACAGAGCGCCGCGTGCGGCACGCCCTGGAGATGGCCCAGTTGCACGTGAAGGCCAACCAGCGGGACGCCGCTCTGTCCGCCGTCATGCAGGCCGAGGGCATCTCATCCGAACAGGTCCACCGCCACGTGATCGGGCGCCAGGTCGTCCTGCGGATGCTGCGAATGAAGTCGGGCAAGCAGGACCAGCGCCTTGCGGACCTCGCACGCCGCATGAAGGTCCTGTAGTCGATGGCCTACAGTCGCACTGTGACTGACGACCCCACCGAATCCTTCGCCCGCCCGCGAGTCGCCGCCGGCGTCCTCTTCTTCGACGAGCAGGACCGCGTTCTCATGGTCGTGCCCTCGTATAAGGACTACCTCGATATCCCCGGCGGCTACATCGAGCACGGTGAAACTCCGAGGCAGGCAGCCGCACGTGAGGTCGAAGAGGAGTTGGGCATCACCGTGACCATCGGACGCCTGCTGGTCACCGACTGGGCACCCAATGCCAAGGAAGGCGACAAACAACTTTTCGTCTTCGACGGAGGACGCCCCACCAGCGAACAGCTAGAAAAAATCCGGTTGGACCCGGCCGAGATTTCGTCGTATGAGTGGCACTCGGTTTCGACCATCCATGACGCGACCATCCCTAGGCTCGCGCGACGTATCGTCCACGCTGCGGCAGCACGCACCGAAGGGACAACCCGTTACTTGGAAAATGGCGAGTACCTGCATTAAGAGGCCTCAGGCGCCGATGATGAAGCAAGATTCGCACATCGTCAGAGCAAGATTTCTTGATGCACCCGCCACGCGGAGGGCATCCAATGACCACCGAGGAATCGCTTCGCCTTATCACGCAGGATATTATCCCATGGATTCGGGATAACACTGAAATTATCTCGATAGCAATCGCAGCAATATCACTAGCAGTTGCAATTCGAGCCACTGTTCACTCCAGAAGAAGCGCGTCCGCGTCTGAACTTAGCGCATTATCTTCCGCCCGAAGCGCGAGTGCCGCCGAGGAACAGGTCCAGCTCTCTTCGCGTCAACTCCGCGCTTCACAGGAGGCGACCGAAGCCGCTGTGATGCTCGCCTCATGGTCGCGATTCGACTCTCATAGCCCGCAGTTACTAATTGGCATCGACAAGTTCGACCGCCCTCCAAAAGTCGGACTTTACGACATTCGAGATGCGTCCAACCGGGATAGTGGTTTGGGAACCGGACTCTTCGAGAGAGAGACTTTCGAGGATTTCTCTGCGACTCTGTCAACCGAGTGGCACGACTGGACCACCGTCCATTACGAAGTCACAGGAAACTTCTTCAATTCAGGCGACCGCCCGTTCCTCCTGCTCATACCCGACGTCGAAGTGATCCGCGGGACGCTCTCGTCAGGCGAAGAAATACCGATACCAGAGCAGTTCGATGGTATCAAGGGAAGCTACCTAGTCCATCCGAACAGTCATGTGAAGTTCAGTTGGAAGATCGGAACCACGATTCAAAACTGGATCAGCATGAATAATGAGAGCACCCGGAAACCGGATCACCATCGATTGTTCGTTTGGGCACAAAGCTCTCAAGATTCCGCGCTATCGGTCCAATATGATGTCTTATTCTCAGCGGACCCCATAACTTGGGTCAACGAGGAAAAAGGGCTTTTTCGCATCCACAGAATACCGCCTCACGACATATGGGTACGAGGCCCACGCAAGCGCACGCCAAGAAACCTTCTCGAGGCTCGAGCGGCGATAGAAAAAGAATGACTGCCGAATTGGGCTGTATGGGATCAAGGCGACGGCGCTTCGCGCCGTCGCGGCCGGCTTGTCGGCCGCTAGCTCGGGCTGCGGGCTGGCGCCCGGTCCCGAGCTAGCGGCCGACCACCGGGGAAGGTGGCGAGGCCGTGGGCGGACGGGTCTCCGCTGCGAGGGATGCGCGCCGTCGCGGGGGTGCGGCTCTCAGAGGCGGTACGACGGGCGCTGTGGCTTCCGTGCTGTCCATCCGGTGTCCTCGGACCCGAGGCACTCGATCGCGCGACTCTGTCCGTCTGAGGCTGAGGCCCCGGCGCGATCGAGCACCTCGGCCCGATGACCGTGGTGACCGCCGCGCGGGGTACTGGGGGCGGGACGCAGGCTGCTTGCCAGCGGTCCGCCGACTGTGGCCGACCGCCATTCCGTCCGCTGCGGAGTGAGAAGGCCGGCCCTGATGTTCCCCTCACGGCGTCCAGGGCGTGCCACATACGTGCCACACGGGGCGGCGCGCAGCGGGGAACTACGGGGACCCGCGTCCGATTCTCGCGATTGCGCCGCAGGTCAGGCGACCTCGGGGAAGATCGTCTTCCCGGTCGCGATCTTCCAAGCTGGTCGTGCGGGTTCGATTCCCGTCGCCCGCTCTGAACCCCCAAAGGGCCAGGTCAGCCGGTGATACCCCCGGCCCCCTGGCCCTTCGCCGTTTGTGGCCTATCGCCTCCCGCGTGCCGGTTACGTGCCCGATGGCCGTGTCGGCTCGGATCGCTGAGGTGGCCGGTGGCGTGCTTCTTCGTGTGGGTGGCCGCACCGGTGCTGCGGTGGAGGCGCCGTGGGCTGGGGGTGCGAGGCGGGTCGGACCAGAGCCACACCCGGGTTGCCGACCCCTTACCGTGCCGTCGGCCTCGCGGTCGCGACGCTACCGCAGGGCCACTCGCGGGCGGTGGTGCTCGGTGGCGGCCGCGTGTCGCCGCCGATGGACGGAGTCCCCGCGTGGGGGTGGGTTCCGTGGTCGGGCGGAACGGGGTGGTCGGGGGCGGATATGTTGGGGGGACGGGTGCCCGAGCATCCGGTCCGTCGTGTGCCGCTTGTGAAGGTTGCGTGATGACGAGTCCCGATCCGCTGCGGGTGCCCGCTCTGGACGCGCAGTGGGCGCACCGTCCCGCTGCGGCCGAGGCGCCGGCCATCGTCACGGGCGTCTTCGACGTGCTGCACGTCGGGCACGTCCGCTTCCTCGGCGATATCCGCGGCCGCGGGCTGCCCCTGGTCGTGGGTGTCGAGGACGACGTCCGGGTGCGCGCCTGGAAGGGACCCGGCCGCCCGGTCAACCCCGCCGCCGAGCGCGCCGAGATGCTCGCGGCGCTGCGCTGCGTCGACGGCGTGTTCATCATCTCCGGCCCGCCCGAGGTGGCCGACTGGGAGTCCTACGCCGACCTGCTCCGCCCGCTGCGCCCGGCCGCCCTCGCGTTCACCGCGGGCGACCCCTATACCGAGGCGAAGCGCCGCGGCGCCGCCGCGCTCGGCGTCGAGGCGTGGGAGCTGCCGCTGACCGAGGGCCGCTCCACCACCGCCGCGCTGAGCCGCCTCTCCCGCTCGCTGTAACCCCGCCGACCGAGGTGGCCGCCTCGGACCATGCGCCCCTGCAGGGAGCATCCACCGTCCCGCGGCGCCCCGTCGGCAACGGTTCCGGTGGGTGGGGTATTCCCCTTCGAGCGGAACGGGGCCGGGGCGGGAAGTCGGGCGGCGGCGGTGGTGTTGTGGTGTCCTGGCACGGGCGTGTGTGGCGTCCGGGACGGGAACGGGGACGGCATGATGATGAGCGGGGGACCCCCCATCTACCGGTCACTGGTGAACGACGGGAGCGCCAAGGGCAGCCGTCTGCCGCCGGGGACCGTGCGGCGCATCACCGGGTACGCGCGGCCGCACTGGCGGTCGATCGTGCTGTTCCTGCTGACCACGTCGGTGAGCGCGGTCATCGTGATCGCCAACCCGCTGCTGCTCAAGACGATCATCGACCACGGCGTCGCGCGCGGCGACAGCGGGCTGGTGACGTGGCTGGCCGTCGCCGTGGCCGGCCTGGCCGCACTGGAGGCCGGGCTGGGGCTGACCGGCCGGTGGCTGTCCTCGCGGATCGGCGAGGGCGTCATCTACCTGCTGCGCACCCAGGTGTTCTCCCACGTGCAGCGGATGCCGCTGGCGTTCTTCACCCGCACCCAGACCGGGTCGCTGATCAGCCGCCTCAACACCGACGTGGTCGGCGCGCAGCGGGCGATCACCTCGGTGCTGCAGTCGGTGGTGTCGAACCTGATCAGCGCCGTCGCGGTGGTCACCACCATGCTGGTCCTGTCGTGGCAGATCACCGTGGTGGCGCTGCTGCTGGTCCCGCTGTTCGTGCTGCCCGCGAAGCTGATCGGACGCCGCATCGCGCACATCTCGC
This sequence comes from Nocardiopsis trehalosi NBRC 14201, assembly GCF_001552555.1. Classification (GTDB taxonomy): domain Bacteria; phylum Actinomycetota; class Actinomycetes; order Streptosporangiales; family Streptosporangiaceae; genus Nocardiopsis_B; species Nocardiopsis_B trehalosi. Next base: position 8,866 of record NZ_BCRK01000160.1, read on the forward strand.
GCGACGGGATGAACGTCAACGCCGAGATGAGCTCGCTGATGACCGAGCGCTTCAACGTCGGCGGCGCGATGCTGGTCAAGCTGTACGGCCGCCCCGAGGAGGAGGCCGAGGCGTTCTCGCGGCGGGCCGACCGGGTGCGCGAGATCGGCGTCTCCCAGGCGGTGTTCGGCGGCCTGCTGTTCACCATGATCGGCCTCATCACCTCGCTGGCGACGGCGGTCGTCTACGGGGTCGGCGGCAACCTGGTCATCGGGGGCGCGTTCGAGCTGGGCACGCTCGTGGCGCTGACCACGCTGCTCGCCCGGCTGTACGCGCCCATCACCGCGCTGTCGAACGTGCACGTCGAGGTGATGACGGCCCTGGTCAGCTTCGACCGGGTCTTCGAGGTGCTCGACCTCGAACCGATGATCCGCGAATCGCCCGACGCCCGCGACCTCCCCGAAGGCCCGCTGTCGGTGGAGTTCGACGGGGTGTCCTTCCGCTACCCCGGCGCGGCCGAGTCGTCGCTGGCCTCGCTGGAGCTGACCCCGCAGGCCGAGGCGGCCGACGACACCCAGGTGCTCAGCGGGGTGGCGTTCACCGCCGAGCCGGGCCGGATGGTGGCGCTGGTCGGCCCCTCGGGCGCCGGCAAGACCACGCTGACGCACCTGGTGTCGCGGCTGTACGACCCGGTGGAGGGGGCCGTGCGCATCGGCGGGGTGGACCTGCGCGACGCGACGACGCGGTCGGTGCGCGACGCGGTGGGCGTGGTCACCCAGGACGCCCAGCTGTTCCACGACACCGTCGGCGCCAATCTGCGCTACGCCCGCCCGGACGCGACCGACGAGGACCTGGAGGCGGCGATGCGGGCGGCCCGGCTCGGGCACCTGCTCGACGCGCTGCCCGACGGCCTCGACACCATGGTGGGCGACCGCGGCTACCGGTTGTCGGGCGGGGAGAAGCAGCGGCTGGCGATCGCCCGGCTGCTGCTGAAGGCCCCGTCGGTGGTGGTGCTGGACGAGGCGACGGCGCACCTGGACTCCGAGTCGGAGGCGGCCGTGCAGGCGGCGCTGCGGACCGCGCTGGAGGGCCGCACCTCGCTGGTGATCGCCCACCGCCTGGCGACGGTGCGGGAGGCCGACCTCATCCTCGTCCTGGAGGACGGCCGGATCTTGGAGCGGGGCACCCACGAGGAGTTGCTGGCCCAGGGCGGCCTGTACGCGGCGCTGTACCGGACCCAGTTCGCGGCGCAGGAGCGCTCGCGCCTCTGACCCCCGCGGCGTCCGCTGATTCCCCCTCCGGCACGAGATTCACATCACGCAAATATTCGTTTGGCGCAACTTTGCACGACATGCAATGATCGTGGCCGGAGGGAGGTGGCGGCATGGGTCTGCGGGAGCGCAAGAAGCTCGCCACACGCTTCGCGCTGGAGCGCGAGGCGCTGCTGCTCGTCACCGAACGCGGTCTCGACGACGTCACGGTCGACGACATCGCCGCCGCCGCCGGCGTCTCCACCCGGACCTTCTTCAACTACTTCTCCTCCAAGGACGACGCCCTCGTCGGGAGCGGCCCGCCCCGCCCCACCGAGGACGCCCAGCGGATCTTCGTCGCCGGCGGACCGACCGGCGACCTGCTGGACGACCTGAAGGCGCTCGTCATCTCCCCCATGCTCGACTTCGACCGCGCCGAGATCGCCCGCGCCTTCGAGCAGGTGCGGCTGCGCAAGCGGCTCGTGCAGCGCGAACCCCGGTTCGCGCACCGCATCATGGCCGCATTCGCGGCGGTCGAGGAGAACGTGACCGACACCGTCGCCGCCCGCATGGGCGACGACCCCGACGACATCCGGCCGCAGGTCATCGCGTCGCTGGCCATCACGGCCATGCGGTTCGCGACCCGGCGGCTGCACTCCCGCGAGGGCGCCGACCACGACCGCGAGGACGTCCGCGCCGTCTTCGACCAGGTCTTCGACGCCCTGCGGGCCACCTTCGAGACCACTCGCCCCGAGCTGTAGCGGCCCGGCCGTGCGCCGGCCGCCGGGGTGAGCCATGCCATCACCACCCCCACGGGGACCACACACAGGGGAAAGCGAGCCACCTCCCATGACCTCGACCGCCGACACGGCGCAGTTATCCGCCCCGCCCCCGATCGCCCGCACGCGGGTGCGCTGGGTCTTCCTCGCCGTCATCCTCACGATGCTGCTGGGTGCCCTGGACCAGACCATCGTCTCGACCGCCCTGCCCACCATCGTGGGCGAGCTGAACGGGCTGGAGCACCTGTCGTGGGTGGTCACGGCCTACATGCTCGCGGCCACCGTGGGCATGCCGATCTACGGCAAGGCCGGCGACCTGTTCGGCCGCAAGGGCGTCTTCCAGTTCGCCATCGTCACCTTCCTTGTCGGGTCCGTGCTGTGCGGCATGGCCCAGGACATGACGCAGCTCATCGTGTTCCGCGCGATCCAGGGCATCGGCGGCGGCGGGTTGATGATCAGCGCGCAGGCGGTCATCGCCGACATCGTCCCGGCGCGGGAGCGCGGCCGCTACATGGGCCTGATCGGCGCCGTGTTCGGCCTGGCCTCGGTGGCCGGCCCGCTGCTCGGCGGGGTCTTCACCGACCAGCTCGACTGGCGGTGGATCTTCTACATCAACCTGCCGCTGGGCGCGGTGGCGCTCGTGGTGGTCTCGATGGTGCTCACCCTGCCGAAGCGCTCCGGGCCCAAGCCGCGGCTCGATTACCTGGGCACCGCCCTGCTGGCCGCGGCCAGCGTCTGCGTCGTGCTGTTCACCAGCTGGGGCGGCAGCACCTATGAATGGGGCAGCCCGGTCATCCTCGGCCTGGGCGCGGGCACCGTGGTCGCGGCGGCGCTGTTCGTCGTCGCCGAGCGGTACGCCGCGGAGCCGATCATCCCGCTGCGCCTGTTCCGCGACCGCGAGTTCGTGCTGACCGCCCTGGTGGGCATCACGGTGGGCATCGCGATGTTCTCCACGGTGTCCTACCTGCCGACGTTCCTCCAGATGGTCAACGGGGCGACCGCCACCGAGTCGGGCCTGCTCATGCTGCCGATCGTCGCGGGCATGCTGACCGCCACCATCACCACGGGGCGGCTCATCACGTCGACCGGCCGGTACAAGGTGTGGCCGATCGCGGGCACGGCGGTCATCATCGTCGGCCTGGCGCTGCTGTCGCGGATGGGCGCCGACACCCCCTACGCCTACAACGCGGTGGCCATGCTGGTGCTGGGCCTGGGCGTGGGCATGGTCATGCAGAACCTGGTGCTGATCGTGCAGAACAGCGCGCCGCCCCGCGACCTGGGCACGGCGACGTCGGCCAACAACTACTTCCGGCAGATCGGGGCGTCCTTCGGTATCTCGGTGTTCGGCTCCATCTTCATCGGCCGGCTCAACGACCAGATGGCCGACGTGCCGCCGCAGGCGGGCGGCGGTCTGCAGTTCGAGGGCGGCGAGGCGGGGATCAGCTCGCTGACGCCGGAGATGCTGCAGACGCTGCCCGCGCCGGTGCGGGAGTTCGTCCGCGAGGCGTTCGCGTCTGCGCTGCCGCCGATCTTCCTGTACGCGGTGCCGCTCGTGGCCATCGGGTTCGTCCTGGCGTTCTTCATCCGGGAGAAGCCGCTGGCCACCGTGGTCGGCACGGCCGCCGGGTCCGCGCCCGAGGGCACCGGGGACGGCGAGGGGAACGGCGGTACGGGCGGACGGCCGGCCGTCGCGGCGGCGGGCGTCGCGGAGTAGCGGGGCGGCGGGCCGGGGCCGGAGCGGGGGTCACCCCGCCCCGGCCCGCTCCTTCTTCCGTGCCTTCTCGGCGGCCTTGCGGGCCTTCTTCCGGGCCTTCTTGCCGCCGGAGCCGTCCTTCTTCTCCTCCGACCGCCTCCCGGCGGCCGCGTCGGCGCCGCCGGGCGCCGCGCCGGCCCGCTCCCGCTTCGCGGCCGCCGCCTTGGCGGCCTTCTTCCGCGCCTTCTTGTCCTTCTTGTCCTTCTTCTTGCCCTTGGCCTTCTTCGGCTTCTTGGCGTCCTTGGACGTCAGGTGCGGCTCCAGCTCCTCGGGCACCGGGGCAATGCCGGGGCCGCCCGCGAAGATCCAGTCGTCCAGCCGGTCGACGAGCCGGTCCTCGGTGACGTCACCGAACCACACGGGCCGCCCTCCGGCGGCCCGCCCCCGCGACGAGGGCTGCACGACCACCACGTTGGCCTTGAAGCAGATGCCGAGGCAGGTGCTCGTGCGCATCGGCACGTCGCGGCCCTCGTGGTCGGTGAGGCCGCCGAGCCGCCGCAGCTGGCCCTTGTGGTCGACGCCCGGCCGCTTCTTCTTCGTGCCGCAGCAGCAGCCGCGGCAGACGACGAGCCGGCAGGGCTGCGCTGTCGGGGTCACCGTCGTCCGCTCCCTTCCGAGGCGCCGGGCGCCCCTTCCCCACGGTATCCGCGCACGTCACGTCCTCCGTCCGCGCGGGTGGACCGACGGCAGTAGGGTGATCCGATGACGGAAGCACCCCCGCCCATCATCGACGTCGACCGGGTCGACCTCGTCCGGTCCGGCCGCCTCCTCCTCGACCAGGTGAGCATGGTCGTCCGCCCCGGCGAGCACTGGGCGCTCATCGGCCCCAACGGCGCGGGCAAGAGCACCCTGCTCAGCCTGCTGGGGGCCGTGCAGCACCCCACCCGCGGCACGGTGGAGGTGCTCGGGAACCGCCTCGGCCGCGTGGACGTCCGCGAGCTGCGCCGCCACATCGGGCACGTCAACCCCCGCCACGACCTGCGCTCGGCGCTCACCGGCCGCGAGGCCGTCCTCACCGGCGCGACGGGCAGCATCGAGATCCCGCCCCGCTGGACCCCCGAGCCGGAGGTGCTGGAGCGCGCGGACCGCCTCATCGCCATGCTGGGCGTCGACGGGATGAGCGGCGGCCTGTGGCCGACCCTGTCGCAGGGCGAGCGCGGCCGCTTCCTCATCGCCCGCGCGCTCATGCCGCGGCCCCGGCTGCTGCTGCTCGACGAGCCCGCCACGGGTCTCGACGTCGCGGCCCGCGAGCAGCTCCTGTCGAGCATCGACGGCCTGCGCCGCGAGCACCCCGAGCTGGCAACGGTGCTCGTCACCCACCACCTGGAGGAGCTGCCGGCCAGCACCACGCACGCGATGCTGCTGCGCGCCGGGCAGGTGGTGGCCGCCGGGGCGGCCGACGACGTGCTGAAGACCAAGCCGGTGACCGCCTGCTTCGACCACCCCATCACGATCGAGCGCCGCGACGGCCGGTGGAGCGCCCGGACCGCTCCCCCGCCCGCCTAGGGAGTTTTCTGGATG
>NZ_BCRK01000161.1 GCF_001552555.1 Nocardiopsis trehalosi NBRC 14201
CCGCCGCCGACCCCGCGTCCCCCGACCCCGCGTCCCCCGACCCCGCACCCCCCGCCCCCGGCGGCACCGCCGGCGACGACGCCCTCGACCCCTGGCTGGACCTCGACCAGCCGACCGCCGACACCCCCGTCCCCGCGTCGGCCACCCCGCCCGGCGAGGACCCCTTCTACCAGCCGCCCGACCCGCTGCCCGCCGGCGAGCCCGGCGACGTCATCCGCGCCGAACCCGCGGAGGCGTACACCGACGCCCTGCGCCTGGCCCCGTTCCCCGCCGACGTGTGGCGCGTCATGTACCTGTCGACCGGCGCCGACGGCGAACCCACGGCCGTCACCGGCACCGTCATGGTCCCCGACCGCGCCTGGCGCGGCGAGGGGGAGCGGCCGCTGGTGTCCTACGCCGTCGGCACCCACGGGCTCGGCGACACCTGCGCCCCCTCCTACGGGCTGGAGGTCGGGCTCGACTACGAGGCCGCCAAGATGGCGCAGATCGTCCGGAGCGGCTGGGCCCTGGTCGTCCCCGACTACGAAGGGCTGGGTACCCCCGGCCACCACACCTACATGGTCGGCCGGTCGCAGGGCCCGGCCGTGCTCGACGGGCTGCGCGCCGCCACCCGGCTGAGCGAGGTCGACATCCCCGCCGACGCGCCCATGGGCGTCACCGGGTTCTCCCAGGGCGGCGGCGCCGCCGTGTGGGCGGCCGAACTCCAGCCGTCCTACGCCCCCGAACTCCCGCTGGCCGGGGTGGCGGCGGGTGGCGTCCCGGCCGACCTCACCCGCGTCGCCGAGAACATCGACGGCTCCCTGTACTTCTCGTTCCTCGCGTTCGCCGCGGTCGGCTACTCCACCGCCTACCCCGAGCTGCCGTTCGAGGAGCACCTCAACGACAGCGGACGCGCCCTGCTCGCGGACGCCGCCGACGACTGCCTGGTCGAGGCGCTGCCCAAGGGCATCGGCAAGAGCATGGACGACCTCACCGGCGTCGACCTCATCGCCACCCCCGAATGGCAGGCCCGGCTCACCGAGAACCTGCCCGGGAGCGACGCCCCCGACGCACCGCTGTACCTGTACCACTCCCGCGGGGACGACGTGATCCCCGTCGACCAGGCGGAGGAGCTGCGCGGCCGGTACTGCGCGGCGGGCGCCGCCGTCGAGTGGACCCGGACCCACTCGGGGCCGCACGCCGCCAGCTGGCTCCTCGACACCGGCGCCGCCCACGCCTGGCTGGGCGACCGGCTCGCCGGGGAGCCCGCCGAGGGCGACTGCGCCTGACCCGCGCGGGGCGCCCGGCACCCGGGCGCCCCGCCGCCGCGCCCGCGCGCCCCGGCGGGCCACCGCCGGCGGCGGGCCGGCTCACCCCGACGGCGGCTCCACCCGCGCGGCACCCCGCGCCCGGTCGCGCCCCGGCGCCTCCGCCGCCGCGTCGGACAGCCGCTGCATCCGCAGCACCATCTCCAGCTCGAACCGCTGGTCCGGGTCGCGCAGCCGGTCGCCGAACAGCGACTCCACCTGGCGCAGCCGGTACCGGACCGTCTGCGGGTGGACGTGCAGCCGCGCCGCCACCTCGTTCGCGTTGAACCCCGACTGCAGCCACGCCAGCAGCGTCTCGGCCAGCCGCTCCCGCTGCGCCGGGCGCAGCTCCTGCAGCGGGGCCAGCCGGGACCGCGCCATCGCCCGCATCAGCGCCTCGTCGCGGAACAGCAGCAGCGCCGTCAGGTGGTCGGTCCAGCGGGCGATCCCGTCGCGCGGGACGACGCCCGCGGTCAGCAGCGCCAGCGTGTCCTGGGCCCGCGCCAGCGACGCCGCCGCGTCGGTCACCCCCACCGTCGGCCCCGCCGCCGCGTCCCAGTCGCGCAGCGCCAGCCCCAGAGTCCGCAACCGCCCCGGCCCCTCGGGGTCGGGCACCACCAGGCACGGGTCGGCCCGGTTGAAGTCGGCCAGCACGTCCGGCGGCAGCACCGGGGTCCCCGCGGTGTCGGAGTCGCGCCCGTGCAGCGCCACCACCGCGACCTCGGCCGGCACCCGCCACTCCGCGGCCCGCGCCAGCCCCGCCACCGCCTCCGGCGCGGGCGGGTCGTCGGCCAGCAGCAGGTTCACCAGGCGGCCGCGCCGCCGCTGCAGCTCCCCGGCCGCCTGCGCCTGCGCGGCGCTGTAGCCCTCCATCGACGCCGCGGCGATCTCCTCCAGGAACAGGAACGCGGCCTCGGCCATCGGGCCGATGTAGTGGCGGGGGAACGTCAGCGGCTCGGCCATCTGGATCGCGGTGATCCGCCGCCAGGCGATCACCGCCGCCGTGCGCATGGCCGTCTGCAGGCTGTCGAGGCTGCGCCCCTCGTGCGCCTCGCCCGCGCCCAGGGCGCGGAAGCGGTCGCGCAGCTCGTCGCCGGGCGGGTCGGGCGCGCCGATCCGGTCGAGGAACACGCACAGCGCGTCGCGCACCGACTCGCGCGTCGCCTTCAAATAGATCTGGTCGCTGGGCCGCGCGTACTCGGCGACGCGCGACTGGATGGACGCGACGATGTCGTCGATCGTGGCGTCGAAGTGCGGACGGAGCCGGTCGGCGATCTCGCGGGGGACGCCGGCCAGCGGGTTCGCTTCGGACTGCGCGGGGGGCAGCGCGGAGTGCACGGGCCACCTCCAGTGGAACCGGAGAATGAACCTTCAACGCTAGCCACATTCCGGCGCCGCGGAAGAGGCTTTCGCAACGAATCGGACCACCGGCTTGTCATCCGCGTGACAGAACCGGTGGTCCGGCGCTCGCGGGGGCGCCGCCCGGCGGCGCCCCCGCCCCCGCCGCCGCCGTCACGCCACGACGGGTTCGCCTTCCAGCACCACGCCCGCGCCCGCCATCCGGGTCAGCGCGGCGTCGGTCGTCGGCCGGGCCACCCCCGCGGTCAGCCCGAGCAGCACCCGGGTGCGCAGCCCCGCCTCCGCCGCGTCCAGCGCGGTCGCCCGCACGCAGTGGTCGGTGGCGATGCCCACCACGTCGACCTCGGTGACACCGCGCTCGCGCAGCCAGTCCGCCAGGCCGCGCCCGTCGGCGTCGGCGCCCTCGAACCCGCTGTAGGCGGCCTCGTAGGCGCCCTTGTCGAACACGGCCTCGACCGCACCGGTCTCCAGGTCCGGGTGGAACTCGGCGCCCGGCGTGCCCGCCACGCAGTGCGGCGGCCACGAGTCGACGTAGTCCGGCCGGTCCGAGAAGTGGTCGCCCGGGTCGATGTGGTGGTCCCGGGTGGCCACCACGTGGGCGTAGTCGCCCCGATGGTCGGCGATGTGCCGCGACACCGCGGCCGCGACCCCCGCCCCGCCCGACACCGCGAGGCTCCCGCCCTCGCAGAAGTCGTTCTGCACGTCCACGACGATCAACGCCCGCATCTGCTGCTCCCGTCCGGCGCGTCCGGCGTCACCCGCCGCCGCGCCGCTCGAAGTGTGTCGCGATCGCGGGTCGCCCCCGCGTCCCGCGCCTGCATGCTCCCATCCGGTGAGACCCGGGTCATACGCCGACGCGCTGCTCGAAATACGTGGGGATCGCGGGTTCGCCCCGCGACATCTGCCGGGCCGCCTCGGGCAGCTCGGCCACCGACGCGGCGTGCCGCGCCCGGGCGTCGGCCAGCGGTTCGGCACCGACCACCTCGCCCTTGGCCACCAGCCGGCGCATCAGCGGACGCATCCCGACCCCCGGCTCGGTCTCGTGGTCGTAGACGACCTCGCCCGTCGCCGTGCCGTTCTCGTCGACCCGGCGGAACCCCCACTTGCGTCCGCCCCGGCTCGGCTTGCCCACCGACCGCTTGGCGACCGGCTCCAACCGGTCGTCCGCCCCGGTGCCGCGCGCCCGCGCCACCAGTTTGTACACCAGCGACGCCGTGGGGAACCCCGACCCCGTGACCAGCGAGGTGCCCACCCCGTAGCCGTCGACGGGGGCGATGGCCAGGCCCTGGATGGCGTACTCGTCCAGGTCGCCGGTGACGACGATGCGGGTGCCGGCGGCCCCGCTCTCGTCCAGTACCCGCCGCACCCGCTCGGCGGTCGACCCCAGGTCGCCGGAGTCGATGCGCACCCCGCCCAGCTCCGGCCCCGCCAGGTCGAGCGCCGTGTGCACGGCCCGGTCGACGTCGTAGGTGTCGACCAGCAGCGTCGTGCCGGCGCCCACCGCCTCCAGCTGCGCGGTGAACGCGTGCCGCTCGCTGTCGTGCAGCAGCACGAACGCGTGCGCGCTGGTACCGGCGGTCGGCACCCCGTAGCGCCGCCCCGCCTCCAGGTTGGACGTGGTGGCGAACCCGGCGAGGTAGGCGGCGCGCGCGGCGGCGACGGCCGCCGCCTCGTGGGTGCGCCGCGACCCCATCTCGATCAGCGGGCGCCCCTTGGCGGCCGTCGTCATGCGCGACGCAGCGGACGCGATGGCGGTGTCGTGGTTGAAGATCGACAGGGCGACGGTCTCCAGCAGGACGCACTCGGCGAACGTGCCCTCGACCACCAGGATCGGCGACCCCGGGAAGTAGGTGTCGCCCTCGCCGTAGCCCCAGACGTCGCCGGAGAACTCGTAGCCGGCCAGCCACTCCAGGGTGGCCTCGTCGACCGTCGCCGAGTCGGCGAGGTAGTCGAGCGCGGCGGTGTCGAACCGGAACGCCGCGAGGGCGTCGAGGAACCGCCCGGTGCCGCCCACCACCCCGTACCGGCGCGAATCGGGCAGCCGCCGCGCGAACATCTCGAACACCGTCCTGCGGTGGGCGGCGCCGCTGCGCAGCGCCCCTTGCAGCATCGTCAACTCGTACCGGTCGGTCAGCAGCGCGCTGCTCCAGTCGTCCGTCATAACCGCTTAGCCTAGTTTGTGTCTCCGAGGAACAAAATAGGGCGGGGGTCACGGAGCCCACCGGCGCCCCGCGAACGCGGTCGGTGATCGATGGGACAATGGGGGGACGACCGGACCCGGTGGGGGTGCCGGTCCGCCACCGCGCCCGCACGCGCGGCAGGCCCGGCACACGGTGACGAAACGGGTAGGTGAACCAGCCATGACGACGGCGCCGGTCGAACTGGAGCGCCCCGCCACCGAGGAGGACGTGCGCCCCGACCTCCCCTGGGTGACCATCGTGTGGAACGACCCGATCAACCTGATGTCGTACGTGACCTACGTCTTCCAGACCGTGTTCGGCTACTCCCGGCGCAAGGCGCACGCGCTCATGCTCGACGTCCACCACAAGGGCCGCGCGGTGGTGTCCTCCGGCACCCGCGAGGAGATGGAGCGCGACGTCACCATCCTGCACGAGTACGGCCTGTGGGCCACCCTCAAGCACGACACCTGACCCCGGCCCGCGCCGGGGCGCCCGCCCGCGGCGCGGACCTGCGAGCGGAGCCTTACGACATGACCCACGGATTCCGGGCCGTCCGCGGCGGCGTGGCCGCCGACCTCGACGCCGACGAGGCCGCCGTGCTGCGGTCCATGGCCGCCCTCATGCTCGACCTCGTGGAGCCCCCCGAGCCCCAGGACGACCTCGCCGCGATGGTCGGCATCGGCGCGAGCAGCGAGAAGCCCGACGACCCCGTCCTCGCCCGGCTCTTCCCCGACGCCTACAGCGACGACGGCGAGGCCGCCGGCGACTTCCGCCGCTACACCGAGGACGACCTGCGCCGGCACAAGCGCGACAACGCCCAGGCGGTCCTGGCGGCGCTGCCCAAGGGCGGCGGCCGCGTCACCCTCGACCTCGGCGACGCCCACGCCTGGCTGAAGACGCTGAACGACGTCCGGCTCACCCTGGGCACCCGGCTCGGCCTCGACGAGGACACCTACGACGCCTACCAGCGCGGCACCCTCCGGCCGGAACCGCAGGACGCCGCCCGGCTCGCCGTCTACGACTGGCTCGGCGGCCTCCAGGAGACCCTGGTCGACGCCCTGTTCGGCGCCGGCCCGGCCCGCGACTGAGCGCCCCCGGGGACGTGGCGGGAAAGACATACCCAGCGAGTGGGTAGGGATAATTCCTCCGCTACGCTGAAGCCATGCTGAGGATCGACCGCGCGATCTACGACCGGATCGTCGCCCACGCCCGCCGCGACCACCCCGACGAGGCGTGCGGCGTCGTCGCCGGCCCCGAGGGGTCCGACCGCCCCGAGCGCCTCGTCGAGATGGCCAACGCGGAGCGCTCACCCACGTTCTACCGGTTCGACTCCCACGAGCAGCTCAAGGTCTGGCGCGAGATGGACGACCGCGACGAGGAGCCCGTCGTGATCTACCACTCCCACACCGCCACCGAGGCCTACCCCTCGCGCACCGACGTCTCCTACGCGTCCGAGCCCAACGCCCACTACGTCCTCGTGTCCACGCGCGATCCCGACACCGCGGAGTTCCGCTCCTACCGCATCGTCGACGGCGAGGTCACCGAGGAGCCGGTCGAGGTCACCGGCGGCGCGTGACCCCGGCGCGCCCCGGCCGGAATCTCCGGCCGGACGCGCCTGTTGGACCCCAATGGCGGCGCCGCACGCGCGGTACCGCACGACCCGCAGCAACGTCACCGACGTGCACCGCTTCCCAACGCTACGGAGAACGCCCATGGCCACCGAGGTCCGCATCCCCACCATCCTGCGCAACCTGACCAACGACGCCAAGGCCGTCGAGGGCAAGGGCGCCACGCTCAAAGAGCTGATCGACGACCTCGACGCGCGCTACCCGGGCATCGGCGCGCGCCTGGTCGAGGACGGCAAGCTGCGGCGCTTCATCAACGTCTACCTCAACGACGAGGACGTGCGCTTCGTCGGCGGCCTCGACGCCCCCGTCGCCGACGGCGACACCGTCACGGTCCTGCCGGCCGTCGCCGGCGGCATGCGCTAGCCGCCATGCGCTTCGACTCCCTCCTCGACTCCCTCGGCGGCACCCCGCTGGTGGGCCTGCCGAACCTGTCGCCGGCGCCCGACGTCCGGCTGTGGGCGAAGCTGGAGGACCGCAACCCCACCGGGTCGATCAAGGACCGCGCCGCGTTCTTCATGATCGAGCAGGCCGAGAAGGACGGCCTGCTCACCCCGGGGTGCACCATCCTCGAACCCACCTCCGGCAACACCGGCATCTCGCTGGCGATGGTCGCCAAGCTGCGCGGCTACCGCATGGTCTGCGTCATGCCCGAGAACACCTCCGCCGAGCGCAAGCAGCTCCTGGAGATGTGGGGGGCCGAGATCCACTACTCCCCGGCCGAGGGCGGGTCCAACGAGGCGGTCCGGGTGGCCAAGGCCATGTCCGCCGAGCACCCCGACTGGGTCATGCTCTACCAGTACGGCAACCCGGCCAACGCCCGCGCCCACTACGAGACCACCGGGCCCGAACTGCTCGCCGACCTGCCCGAGATCACCCACTTCGTGGCCGGCCTGGGCACCACCGGCACGCTCATGGGGGTCGGCCGCTACCTGCGCGAGCACCGGCCCGACGTGCGCGTCGTCGCCGCCGAGCCCCGCTACGGCGAACTCGTCTACGGGCTGCGCAACCTCGACGAGGGGTTCGTCCCCGAGCTCTACGACGAGTCCGTCCTGACCACCCGGTTCTCCGTGCCGTCCGACGCCGCGCTCCGGCGCACCCGCGAACTCCTCACCCGCGAGGGCATCTTCGCCGGCATCTCCACCGGCGGCGCCCTGCACGCGGCGCTCGGCATGGCGCAGAAGGCCGTCAAGGCGGGGGAGCGCGCCGACATCGCGTTCGTCATCGCCGACGGCGGGTGGAAGTACCTGTCGACCGGCGCCTACGAGGGCACCCTGGAGGAGGCCGAGGAGCGCCTCGACGGGCAGCTCTGGGCCTGACCCGCCCCGCTCCGCGCGCCCGGCCGGGCGGTACCCGGCCGGGCGCCGCCGCGTCCGGGGGCGGCGCAGGGGCGGCCCCCCTGGAACGACTCGAACCCCATTCGGTTCAATGGTGGCCATGACGCGATTCGACACCGCAACCGAGGTCACCCCCGCCGGCGACGGCACCTACACCGCCGACCTCGACCCCGGCTACCTCATCGGCTCCGCCATGAACGGCGGCTACCTCATGGCGGTCCTCCAGCGCGCCGCCCTCGCCGAGTCGCCGCACCCGCACGCCGTCTCCTCGTCCTTCCACTTCCTGCGCCCCGGCACCGCCGGACCCGCCCGCGTCCACACCGAGGTCCTCAAGACCGGACGCACCGTCGCCACCGTCCGCGCCACCGCGCACCAGGACGCCGGCCCCGTCGTCACCGGCACCATCGCCACCGCCCGCCTCGACGCCGGCGCCGCCCCCGCCTACGAGGCCCCCGCCCCCGGCATCGCCCCCATGGCCGAGTGCCGCGTCTACGACCCGCGCGCCGGCGCCGGCGCCCCCGACGGGTTCGTCCACCGCGTCCGCCAGCACTACACCCCCGACACCTGGGACCGGCTGCGCGGCCGCGCAGCCGACCCCGCCCCCGAACTCCTCGGCCACGTCGAACTCAGCCCCGACGACGGCGGCCCCTGCGCCGACCCCGCCCTCTTCCTGCCCCTCGCCGTCGACGCCCTCCCGCCGGTCATCTCCGTCTTCGACTCCTGGCGGTGGGCCCCCACCGTCGAACTCACCTGGCACATGCGCGCCGTCCCCGTCCCCGGCCCCCTCACGTTCCACGCCCGCGCCGGCCTCGTGAGCGACAACTGGTTCGACGAGACGGTCGACCTGTGGGACACCAAGGGCCGCCTCGTCGCCCAGAGCCGCCAGCTCGCCCGCGCCGGCCGGTGACGCCGCACGCGCCCGCCCACCCGCGGCGGAATAGGATGAGTTGCCTCGTGTGACCGATTCACATGTGACTCACGACGCGTGAGACGCGGGCCACATTAGGTACCGCCGGAGCGGTCATTGGGGTAGACCCGTAACACGGAGAACACGGAGACGCCCACTCCGCGACACACCGGCTTCACCGCGTGAGTCCCCGCGGAGGCACCTCATCGAAAAGGCAAATGCGACGTGCGACTCACCATCATCGGCTCATCGGGGAGCTTTCCCGGCCCCGCTAGCCCCGCCTCCTGCTACCTCGTGGAGGCCGGAGGATTCCGCATCCTGCTCGACCTGGGCAACGGCGCCCTCGGGGCCCTTCAGCGCTACGCCGACATCTACGCCATCGACGCCGTCTACCTCAGCCACCTGCACGCCGACCACTGCTTCGACCTCTGCTCGTACTGGGTCGCCCGAACCTTCCCGCACGGCGGACCGAAACCCCGCATCCCCGTCTACGGGCCGCCCGGCGTCGCCGACCGCATGGCCGAGGCGTACGGGCTCGACCCCGACCCCGGCATGACCGAGACCTTCGACTTCCGCGAACTCGCCCCCGGCCCGCTGCGCATCGGCCCGCTCACCGCCCGCCTCGACCTCGTCAACCACCCCGTCGAGGCGTTCGGCATCCGCCTGGAGCACGACGGCGCCAGCCTCACCTACAGCGGCGACACCGGCGCCTGCGACGAGATCGTCGAACTCGCCCGCGACACCGACCTGTTCCTGTGCGAGGCGTCCTTCCACGACCACCGCGACCACCCCAAGGACATGCACATGACCGGCAGCGAGGCCGGCGACCACGCCCGCCGCGCCGCCGCCCGCCGCCTCGTCCTCACCCACCTGGTGCCGTGGAACGACGACGAACGCACCCTCGCCGAGGCCCGCGGCGCCTTCACCGGCCCCATCGACCTCGCCCGCCCCGGCGCCGTCTACGACATCGGCGCACCCGCCACCGTCTGAGCCCGCGCCCCGGCGGCGGCCGGCCCGCGCGCCCGCGTCAGGCGCCGTCCGCCCCGGACCCGCCGTCCGCCCGGTCCACACCGCCGCGCTCCGCGCCCGCGCCGCCCTCCGGCAGCACCGCCGCGGCCGTCGCCGTCACCGCGCCCAGCAGATCGGCGCCCCGCACCTCCGCCGAGTTCGACGAGATCGACACCAGCATCCCCGGCAGGTGCAGATCCGCACCCGAGAACATCTCCCCGGTGCGCCACGACGCGATCCCGCCCAGCTCCGCCACCGCCTCCGTCGTGAAGAACGCCGGATCACCCAGCGCCGCCGCCGGCACGTGCCCCGGATACTCCACCACGCTGCCCTCCGGCGCGTAGGTCACCATCACGACCTCGCTGCCGTCGTCCGGGCTGAACCCCGCCCACGAGCACTCCAGCCGCGACTCCGTGCGGACCTCGGTGAACTGCGGCTCCGTCAATCGGTCGGTGACCACCGATATCGGCTCCAGCACCCCGGCCGCCGCACACGACTCCGGCGGCTCCACCGGTTCCACGGCCTCCACCGCGGCCGCCGACCCCGACGCGCCCGGCGACGCCGACGGCACCGACCGCGACAGCGGCTCCCCACCGAACTCCGCCCACGTGGGCGTCGGCGACGGGGCGGGGGACGACGGGGCACCCGGGTCGGCGTCCGCGCCCTCGGCGGCACACCCGGTCAGCAGCGCCACGAGGGCGACCGCGATCCCGCCGGACGCCCACCGCGCGCCCGGGGCGTGTCTCGGCTCAACAGTCATCGGGAAGGGGACCTCTGCCATCAGCGTTCGCCACAGGGGGCCGGTACGGCGCGGCCGCCCTCGGGAACACCCGCGGCGGCGCCCTCCCATGGTGACACCTTCCAGGACGAAACCGCCGCCCCGAGGCCCGACCGTAAGCCAAGGGAGACCTGGCCCCGACCCGCCGCCGCCCCCGATAGGCTCGCCCCATGGCTCGACCCGACGGACGTGCTCCGAACCAACTCCGGCCCGTGACCATCACCCGCAACTGGCTGCGGCACGCCGAGGGCTCGGCCCTCATCGAATTCGGCGACACCCGCGTACTCTGCGCCGCCTCCGTGGAGGACGGCGTCCCCCGCTGGAAGCGCGGCACCGGCGAAGGCTGGGTCACCGCCGAGTACGCCATGCTGCCCCGCTCCACCGACACCCGCGGGGCCCGCGAATCCGTCAAGGGCAAGATCGGCGGCCGCACCCACGAGATCTCCCGCCTCGTCGGCCGCTCCCTGCGCGCCGTCATCGACTTCAAGGCCATGGGCGAGCACACCATCACCCTCGACTGCGACGTCCTCCAGGCCGACGGCGGCACCCGCACCGCCGCCATCACCGGCGCCTACGTCGCCCTCGCCGACGCCGTCAAGCACCTCCGCAAGCGGCGCAACCTCAAGCGCAACCCGCTCACCGGATCCGTCGCCGCCGTCAGCGTCGGCATCATCCAGGACCAGGCCCGCCTCGACCTCAACTACCTCGAGGACTCCGTCGCCCAGACCGACATGAACGTCGTCCTCACCGGCGACGGCCAGTTCATCGAGGTCCAGGGCACCGCCGAGGGCGCCCCCTTCGACCGCGGCAGCCTCGACCGGCTCCTCGACCTCGCCGTGGGCGGGTGCGCCGAACTCACCGAGATCCAGAAGAAGGCGCTAGCCGGATGACCGGCCGCCCCACCCTGGTCCTGGCCACCCGCAACGCCAAGAAGGTCCCGGAGATGCGGGCCGTCCTCGCCGACGCCGGCATCGACGCCGACGTCATCGGCCTCGACACCCACCCCGACGCCCCCGACGTCGCCGAGACCGAACCCACCTTCACCGGCAACGCCCTGCTCAAGGCGCGCGCCGTCGCCGCCCACACCGGGCTGCCCGCCATCGCCGACGACTCCGGCCTGCGCGTCGACGCCCTCAACGGCATGCCGGGGGTGCTGTCGGCCCGCTGGTCCGGCCGCCTCGGCGACGCCACGGGCGACAAGGACGCCGCCAACCTCGACCTCGTCCTCGACCAGGTGGCCGACGTCGCCGACGGCCGCCGCGGTGCCGAGTTCGTCTCCGCGGCCGCCGTCGCCCTGCCCGACGGGCGCGAGGACGTCGTCGAAGGGGTCATGCGCGGACACCTGCTCCGTGAACGGCGCGGCGCCAACGGCTTCGGCTACGACCCGATCTTCGTGCCCGACGGCGAGACCCGCACCACCGCCGAGATGACCGCCGCCGAGAAGAACGCGATCAGCCACCGCGGCATCGCCTTCCGGCTCCTCGCCGAGCGCCTGCGCACCCTGCTCTAGCGCGGCCGGCCCGTAACGCGGCGCGGCCGCCGCCCCGGCAAGCCGGGGCGGCGGCCGCGGAACCGCCGGTCCGGCCGCGCACCGCACGGCCGGACCGCCGTCACAACCCGCTGAGCTGGTTCACCAGCTCCCGCACGCACAGCACGATGAACAGCAGGCCCGCGATCGCCAGGCCCGCGTTGCTCAGCCACCCGTTGCGCCACTCGCGCGGGACGCGCGACGAGTTCAGCAGCCACAGCAGCGTGAACGCCAGGAACGGCATGAAGAACGCGCCGAGCACGCCGTAGATGAGCACGAGCTGGATCGGCCGGTCGAAGATCAGCAGCAGCATCGGCGGGAACGTCAGCCACAGCAGGTAGGCGCGGAACTCCCAGCTCCGCTCGCGCTCCTCCACGGGCCGGTTCACCTTGCCGCGCACGTGCCCCACGAAGTCGGCGAACATCAGGCTGACGCCGTGCCACACACCCAGCACCGACGAGAACGCCGCCGCGAAGAACCCGATGAGGAAGACCACCGACAGCGGCCGGCCGAACCGGTCCGCCAGCACGTCGCTCAGCTGGAGCAGGCCCTGGTCGTCCTGCGTGAGCGCGATGTTGGTGGCGTAGAGCAGCTCCGCGCCGAGGACCAGGGTCGCGATGACGAACAGGCCGGTCGTCGCGTAGGCGATGCGGTTGTCCCACCGCATCATCCGCATCCAGGTGGAGTCCCGCCACCCCTTCGCGTTCACCCAGTACCCGTAGGCGGCCATGGTGATGGTGCCGCCCACGCCGCCGACGAGCGCGAGTGTCGTCATGAGCGAGTCGGGGCCGCTCGGGATGATGGGCACCAGGCCCTTGACCGCCTCGCCCACGTTCGGCACGACGTAGATCGCCAGGCCCACCACGGTGACGAACATCAGCCCGACCAGGGCGGTCATCACCTTCTCGAAGATCGCGTAGTGGTTGAACCAGACGAACACCAGGCCGGCCAGGCCGCACAGGATCGCCCACGCCCACAGCGGCAGGACGGGGAACAGGGCCGCCAGGGGGAGCGCCGAGGCCGACATCGCCGTCGCGCCGTAGACGAACCCCCAGATCACGATGTAGGGGGCGAAGTAGACGTGGGTCCACTTGCCGAGGCTGCTCCACCCGTCGAAGATGGTCCGCCCGGT
This sequence comes from Nocardiopsis trehalosi NBRC 14201, assembly GCF_001552555.1. Classification (GTDB taxonomy): domain Bacteria; phylum Actinomycetota; class Actinomycetes; order Streptosporangiales; family Streptosporangiaceae; genus Nocardiopsis_B; species Nocardiopsis_B trehalosi. The sequence continues at coordinate 13,141 of NZ_BCRK01000161.1, forward strand.
GGCCAGGTGCCACCGCCCGGTCGCCTCGGCCAGCGAGATCTTGACCACCGCGCCCACGATGGTCGCCCAGAGCAGGGTGTAGCCGAAGAGGTTGCCCGCCACCAGGGTGGCGACCAGGTCGCCGGAGCCGACGCCCGTCGCGGCCACGACCATGCCGGGCCCGATGAGCTTCCAGTTCGGCTTGCGCTGTTGCCGCGCTGTGTCAGGGGTCGCCACGCAGCGTCCTTCCCTCGGAATCGGATGTTCGAGGGCAAATCTCCAGGTGCCGGGGGGCGACGGCAACGGTCTTGGGGGAGTCGTCTCCCGATTGATATGGGCCGGGCCACACCGGGTGCGGTGCGCGGACCCCGCCGCGGGGCGCGCGGGCCGTCCCGGTTGCGGCCGAGGCGGCCGGCGGTGCCCGCCGCCGCGCGGCGGCCGGCGGTGTCCGGCGCGCCGCCGCAGTGGCGCGGACCGGAGCGGCCCGCACATGGGGTAGTGTTCACCGGGTCGCCACCGCGACCGCCCCCAGGGCGGGAACGGCGACGACGGACTTTCGCGCGGAACCGGTCGAGGCATCGACGTCGACCGGGTAGGCTCGAAGAGCACGGGGAACCGAGTCCCGAACATCCGGTCGGATGGGCGGTCGGCACTCCCCACCGGGACGGTCGGACGCCGCACGGCGACCACGTCCCCCACTCACCGGACACAGCGGCCTTCGCGTCATCGACGTGGGGCGCCTATGGTCCACGCCGGGACTCCGCACCTCAGGTGCTTTTCCCAGTGGAGTGGTGCGCAAATGGTCTTCGCTCATTCGGCGGGACCGCACGAACGCCGGTTTGGCGGACTGCGGAACGGCTGATAAC
>NZ_BCRK01000162.1 GCF_001552555.1 Nocardiopsis trehalosi NBRC 14201
CCCCGCCGCGGCCGCCCGGGACCCGCGGCCCCGCCCGCCGGGCGGCCGGTTCGCTCACAGCGGACCCGCGTCCGTCGGCGCCCCGTTCCGGCGCCCGATCAGTAGGGTCGTCGGTACCTGCCATCAACAACCTCACCGCGCCCCGCCCGGCCGCCCCCGGTCGCCGGACGGGACGCCACCCGAAGGGAGTCGCGTGACCCACGCGTTCGACGGCGGCGGCCGGCTGCCCGCCGCGTACCTGAATGCCGCAACCTCCTCCTTCTCCGAGTTCCTCGGCATGGTCGGCCCCGACCTGCTGCCGGGGCGGGCGGAGCTGCCGCAGGGCACCGCCTCCTCGCACCTGACCCCCGACGCCACGACCATCGTGGCGCTGGCCTTCCCCGGGGGCGTCCTGCTCGCGGGCGACCGGCGGGCCACCTCCGGCAACGTCATCGCCAACCGCGACATGGACAAGCTGTTCCGCACCGACGAGTTCTCCGCCGTCGCCATCGCGGGGGCGGCCGGCATCGGCATCGAGCTGGCCAAGCTGTTCCAGGTCGAGCTGGAGCACTACGAGAAGATGGAGGGCCGGCCGCTGTCCCTGGAGGGCAAGGCCAACAAGCTCGCCACGATGGTCCGCTCCAACCTGGGCATGGCCATGCAGGGGTTCGTGGTCGTCCCGCTGCTGGTGGGCTACGACGAGGCGCGCGGCGCCGGGCGCATCTTCAGCTACGACCCGGTCGGCGGCCGCTACGAGGAGCACCGCTTCCACTCCATCGGCTCGGGGTCGGTGTTCGCGCGCGGGGCGCTGAAGAAGCTGTTCACCGAGACCCTGTCGGAGGAGGAGGCCGCGCTGGCGGCCGTCCAGGCGCTGTACGACGCCGCCGAGGACGACTCCGCCACCGGCGGCCCCGACCTGCACCGCCGCATCTTCCCGCTGATCGACGTGATCACCGAGGACGGCCACCGCCGGCTCCCGGCCGAGGACGTGGAGCGCCTGGCCCGCACCGTGGTCGAGGGCCGTGCCGAACGGCCCGACGGTCCCACGGCTCCGCTGAGCTGACGCCCCGCCCCCGACGACGACTCGTAGTTAGGAACATCCGCGGTGTCGATGCCGTTCTACGTCTCCCCCGAACAGTCCATGAAGGACAAGGCCGACTACGCGCGCAAGGGCATCGCGCGCGGCCGCAGCGCCGTCGTCCTCCAGTACGACGGCGGCATCCTGTTCGTGGCCGACAACATGTCCCGCACCCTGCACAAGATCAGCGAGCTCTACGACCGCATCGCGTTCGCCGCGGTCGGCCGGTACAACGAGTTCGACAACCTGCGGACCATGGGCGTGCGCTTCGCCGACGTGCGCGGCTACGCCTACGACCGCAGCGACGTCAACGGCCGGATGCTGGCCAACCTCTACGCCCAGACCCTCGGCACGGTGTTCAGCGAGAGCAACAAGCCCTGGGAGGTCGAGGTCGTCGTCGCCGAGGTCGGCGACACCGCCGCCACCGACCAGATCTACCGCATCACCTTCGACGGGTCGGTCGTCGACGAGCAGGGCTTCCTGGCCATGGGCGGATCGGCCGAGCGCGTCACCACCGCGCTCACCGAGCGGTTCGACGGCGGCGCCTCCCTCGACCGCGCCCTCAGCGCCGCCATGCACGCGCTGGCGCACGAGAACGGCGAGCAGCGCGAGATCGAGGCCACCAGCCTGGAGGTCGCCGTGCTGGAGCGCGCCCGCGAGCACCGCAAGTTCCGCCGCATCCAGGGCGACCGGCTCACCCGGCTGATCGCCGAGGCGCGCGGCGGCACCGCGACCGGCACCGACACCGATGGCGACGGCGGCGCCGACGACGCGGGCTCCGACGCCCCCGCCGACGGCGACGGCGCCTAGCCCGCACGGCGGCCGCGGCCCGGTGCCGCGGCCGCCGGGCCCGGGCGGCCGCGCACTCCGCCGGGTTTCCCGGCGCGGTGGTGTTTCCGCGACGCCCCGGCGGCCGATGAATAGGGTGGAGTCGTCGCGGCGCCGCGGTGTCGGCCGCGGGCGGCGACCTTGCGACGGAAACGGGTGAGGCCACATGGAACGACGGATCTTCGGCCTGGAGAACGAGTACGGCGTCACCTGCACCTTCCGGGGGCAGCGCCGGCTGTCGCCCGACGAGGTGGCGCGCTACCTGTTCCGCCGGGTCGTGTCGTGGGGGCGCAGCAGCAACGTCTTCCTGCGCAACGGCGCCCGGCTCTACCTCGACGTGGGCAGCCACCCCGAGTACGCCACTCCCGAGTGCGACAGCCTGCTCGACCTCGTCGCCCATGACAAGGCGGGCGAGCGCATCCTCGAAGGGCTCCAGGTCGACGCCGAGCAGCGCCTCCACGAGGAGGGCATCGCCGGCGAGATCTACCTGTTCAAGAACAACACCGACTCCGCCGGCAACTCCTACGGCTGCCACGAGAACTACCTGGTGGGCCGGCACGGCGAGTTCGGGCGGCTGGCGGACATCCTCATCCCCTTCCTCGTCACCCGGCAGATCATCTGCGGCGCCGGCAAGGTGCTGCAGACCCCGCGCGGCGCCCTCTACTGCGTCAGCCAGCGCGCCGAGCACATCTGGGAGGGCGTCTCCTCCGCCACCACGCGGTCGCGGCCCATCATCAACACCCGCGACGAGCCGCACGCCGACGCCGAGCGGTTCCGCCGCCTGCACGTCATCGTCGGCGACTCCAACATGAGCGAGGTCACCACCCTGCTCAAGCTGGCCTCCACCGACCTGGTGCTGCGGATGATCGAGACCGGCGCGGTCATGCGCGACTACACGCTGGAGAACCCCATCCGGGCCATCCGCGAGGTCAGCCACGACATGACCGGGCGGCGCAAGGTGCGGTTGGCCAACGGCCGCGAGGCCAGCGCCCTGGAGATCCAGCGCGAGTACCTCGACAAGGTGCAGTCCTACGTCGACCGCAACGGCACCGACGCCACCGGCAAGCGGGTGCTGGAGCTGTGGGGCCGCACCCTGGAGGCGGTCGAGACCGGCAACCTCGACCTGGTGGCGCGCGAGATCGACTGGGTCGCCAAGTACCAGCTGCTGGAGCGCTACCGCGCCAAGCACGGCCTGTCGCTGTCGTCGCCGCGCATCGCCCAGCTCGACCTCACCTACCACGACATCCACCGCGACCGCGGCCTGTTCTACCTGCTGCAGGCCAAGGGCCGCATGGAGCGGCTGGTCGGCGACCTGCAGATCTTCGAGGCCAAGTCGGTGCCGCCGCAGACCACGCGGGCCCGGCTGCGCGGCGAGTTCATCCGCCGCGCGCAGGAGAAGCGCCGCGACTTCACCGTCGACTGGGTGCACCTCAAGCTGAACGACCAGGCGCAGCGCACCGTGCTGTGCAAGGACCCCTTCAAGGCGGTGGACGAGCGGGTCGAGAAGCTGATCGCGGGCATGTGACCGCGGCGGCCGGCCGCGGGCGGCGGCCCGGCTCTTACGCCGCTCTCACCGGGAGGCGGCAGAATGGTCCATTCGATAGTGTGTCGGGGACCTGAGCCGGATATTGAGGTAGTGACCTATGCGACGTCGTGCCGCCGCCCTCGCGGTGCCGTTCTCTGCCGTGCTGCTGGCGGTGACCAGTTGCGGGACCATCCCCGAGGACTGGAGGACCCCCGCCTTCATGCGCGGTGACGAGGAGGAGCTGGACGAACGCCTGCCGACCGTCACCGGCGAGGTCGGCGAGGAGCCCAAGGTCGAGTTCCCCGACATCGCCCCGCCGGACGAGCAGATCTCCGGCGTGGTCTCCGAGGGCGGGGGCGAGGACGAGCTGGTCCGGGCCGATGACATGATCCTCGCGAACATCGTGGACTACCAGTGGACGGCCGAGGGCGAGGCCGAGAAGACCACCTCCACCTACGACACCGGTGCGCCGGTGCTGCTCGAACTCGGGCAGATGAACGAGGAGCTGTCGGCCGACCTGGTCGACCAGCCGGTCGGCAGCCGCGTCGTCTACGTGTTCCCCGGCCAGGACGCCGCCGAGGCCGAGGCCATGGGCCAGCCCTCGCCGCAGCCGGGCTCCACGGTGTCCATCGTCGACATCCAGTCGCGCTACGGGCGCGGCGACGTCGTCCCGGGCGAGCAGACCACCGACGGCGGCGAGGACGGCATGCCCACCGCCGCCGACGCCGGCCGCGACCGGCCGGACATCCAGATCCCCGACTCCGACGCGCCCGACGAGCTGCGCACCGTCGAGCTGATCGAGGGCTCCGGCCCCGAGGTCGAGGCCGAGCAGCAGCTCGTCGTCCAGTACACCGGCGTCACCTGGAGCGACGGCGAGGTGTTCGACTCCACCTGGGACCGCGGCGGCGCCCCCGCCACGTTCCCGATCGGCGTCGGCCAGGTCATCCAGGGCTGGGACGAGGGCCTGGTCGGCCAGAAGGTCGGCAGCCGGGTCATGCTCGCCATCCCCGAGGACCTCGCCTACGGCGAGAACGCCGCCGAGTCCGGGTCGCCCGAGGGGCCCCTGGTCTTCGTGGTCGACATCCTCGGCGCGGTCGACAGCCAGCCCGCCCCCGAGGAGGAGGGCGGCGAGGCCGAGGAGACCGCCGAGGACGAGCCCGCCGCCGAGTAGCCGTACCGCGCCGGCCGGGGCCGCGCGCCCCGGCCGGACCCCGGCCGCAGGTCCCCGGCGCACGCCCCGCGCGTGCGCGCGGCGCGCCCGAGGCGCGCCGTCAGAGCAGCGCGGCCGCGTGCCGCCCCGCCGCCGCGGCGGCCACGAAGCACGCCCGGTCCTCGCGCAGCGACCGCCCCATGGTCGACAGCCGCACCGGCAGCCCGGCCAGGGCGGCGTCCAGGCCGTCCACGGCCACCTCCACCAGCCGGTGCCGCGCGCCCAGGGCCGACGCCTGCGCCCGCACCTCGGCACCGAACACGCCCTCCAGCAGCGGCACCGCGACATCGGCCCGCGCCAGGGCCACCCGCCCGTAGGCGGTCAGGCTGTGGTGCGACACCCCGCGGTGCCGCGCGCGCGGGTCGGCCTCGCTGACCCGCAGACACGCCACCGGCCGCCCGCCCAGCGCGGCCGCCGCGTTCAGCGCCTCGCCGGCCGCCACCCCGGAGAACCCCCACCGGGTGCCCGTTCCGAGGTTGCCGGGGCCCTGGGTCACCACCGCGACGTCGGCGCCCAGGACGTGCCGGGCGGCGAGCAGCCCGGTGTGCACGGTCACCGTCTCCAGGTCGCCGCCGAAGGACTGCCCGGTCGTCACGGTCGACGCGAGCAGCCCGGCCGCGCGCAGCTCGGGCACCGACCGGGAGAACGCGGCGGGCAGCGCCCCGCCGTCCAGCATCACGTAGACCACCCGGGTGCCGGGCCGGTCCCGGCCGATACCGGCCAGCACGGCGGGCAGCGCCGAGTGCAGGTCGGCGGCGACGACCGGCATCCCGCCGAGGTCGTCGGCGTCGCGCAGCACGCGGTGGTGCGGGGAGTCCTGCTCGTCGGCGCCGAGCACGGTGGTCTGCAGCGGGGTGTAGCGGGCCTTCACCAGGTGCCCCGGGCCGTCGGCGCCGGCCGACGGCGGCCGGTCCGGCAGGGCCACCACCATGGCGTAGCCGCCGGTGCCCAGCCCGATGTCCAGGGCCGTGGTGTTGAGCAGGACGCGGTCGCCCGGCTCCGGCCGCCCCACGAGATCGGTGTAGGCGAGCGCGCGGCATTCGGCGGGCGGTGCGCCGCCGTCCGCCGCGGCGACCTCCAGCTCCACCGCGCCCGGCCACGAACGGAGGACGGATCGGACCTTCCCTGAGCGCCATGTGATCACGTCAGGCACGGTACCGTTCAGGCGGAAGCGGGCGCGGGGACGGCGCGCGGGCATCGGGAAGGACGTCGCAATGTCGCAGAAGAAGACCGAACGCCAGCTCAACCTGGTGATCTGCCTGCTGGCGACGCGGCGCTTCCTCACCGCCCGCGAGATCCGGGCGACCGTGGCCGGCTACGACGAGGCCGAGAGCGACGCCGCGTTCAAGCGGATGTTCGAGCGCGACAAGCGCGAGCTGCGCGACAGCGGCATCCCGGTCGAGACCGGCGGCGGCGACCTGTGGAGCGACGAGGAGGGCTACCGCATCTCCCGCGCCGACTACGAGCTGCCCGAGATCGAGCTGAAGGCCGACGAGGCCGCCGTCCTCGGCCTGGCCGCCCGCGCCTGGCGCTACGCCGCGCTGGGCGACGCCGCCGCCGACGCGCTGCTGAAGCTGCGCGCCGCCGGGGTGCCCGTCGACTCCGACGCCGCCCCCGGCATCACCCCGGTGCTGGGCACCGACGAGCCCGCGTTCCTGCCGATGTGGCAGGCGGTGCGCGACCGCCGCCCCGTCGAGTTCGACTACCGCAAGCCCGGCGCGGGCGTGGCGCGCCGCCGGGTCGAGCCGTGGGGCGTGGTCAACGTGCGCGGGCGGTGGTACGTCGCCGGCTACGACCGCGACCGCGGGGCGCGGCGGGTGTTCCGGCTCGGCCGGATCGTGGGCGACGTCCGCGTGGTCGCGGCCGGACCGCCGATCGAGGTGCCCGAGGACGTCGACGTCCGGTCGGTGGTGCGCGACCAGCGCGCCGAGCCCGAGGGAACCGCGCGGCTGCGGGTGCGCGCCGACTCCGGGCACGAGCTGCGCCGCGCCGCCAAGCGCATCGTCCCCGGCGAGCACGCCGCCGACCGGCCCCGCTGGGACCGGGTCGACCTGCCCTACACCGACCTCGCCGACCTGGTCGGCGCGGTCGCCCGGTTCGGCGACCGGGTGGTGGTGGAGGACCCGCCCGAGGCGCGCGACGCGGTCGTGGCGCACCTGGCGGCGGTGGCCGCGCGCGAGCCCGACCCGGTCGAGGCCAAGGCCGAGGAGGCGGGCGGTGACGGGCCGGTGCCCGAGGGCCGCCGCGGGTCGGCGTCGGCCGAGCAGCTGCGCCGGCTCCTCATGCTGGTGCCCTACGCGCTCAGCCACGACGTGCGGGTGCCCGAGGTCGCCGCGCACTTCGGGTTGACCGAGCGCCAGGTGCTCAAGGACCTCGGCCTGCTGTGGATGTGCGGCCTGCCCGGCTACACCCCCGGCGACCTGATCGAGGTGGACCTGGAGGCCGCCGAGACCACCGGCGAGATCATCATCGGCAACGCCGACACCCTCGCCCTGCCCCTGCGGCTCACCGCCGACGAGGCCGCCAGCCTCATCGTCGGCGTCGACCTGCTGGGGGAGCTGCCCGGCGTGGCCGACAGTGACGCGCTCAAGCGGGTGGGGGAGAAGCTGCGGTCGGCGGCGGGGCGGGCGGTCGACCGTCTCGCCGACGCCGTGGAGGTCCGGTTCGACCTCAGCGAGGAGGTACGCGAGGTGCAGCGGCGCTGCGACGCCGCGCTGCGCGCCGGCCAGCGGGTGCACCTGCGCTACCTGTCGGGCTACGTCGACGAGGTCACCGAGCGCGACGTCGACCCCATGGGCCTGGTGGTGCAGGACGGCCACCCGTTCCTGGAGGGGTGGTGCCGGCTGCGGGGCGACGTCCGGCTGTTCCGGCTCGACCGGGTGCTCGACCTGACCGTGCTGCCGGTGGCCGCCGAGGTGCCCGAGCGGGCGCGCCGCCGGGACCTGCGCGGCGGGGTGCTGCAGCTGTCCGCCGACGACACCCGGGTGACGCTGGAGCTGGACCCGTCGGAGCGGTGGGTCACCGAGGAGTACGTGTGCGCGTCGGTGCGCGAACTCGACGGCGGCCGGGTGCGGGCGGTGCTGCGCACCCCGGCGCCCGACTGGGTGTGCCGGCTGGCGCTGCGGCTGGGTCCGCGGGGGCGCGTGGTGGCGCCGCTGGAGCTGGCCGAGCGGGTCCGCGAGGACGCGCTGCGGGCGGTGGCGGCCTACCGGGACGGCGCATAGGATGACCGCGATGTCCCGGGGGCCGTATTCCCAGTTCGGACCGGACCGGTTCACCGCCGGGTCATCCCGCGTCCCGCAACCGACCGAGTAGGGTGAGAACCGTGGTCGCCGTCGCCGTCCTGGGCACCGTCACTCTCGCCGGGCTCGCTATCATGGCCCTGTTGACCATCAGAATGCTGACGGAGGTGCGGCGGCTGCGGGAACAGATCGCACGCACCCGGCGCGACGTCGAACCCGCCTACGGGCGGCTGCGCACGGCCGACACCCGGCCGCGGGCGGACACCCGCTGAGCACGCGCCGCGCGGGGGAGTACCATCGGTGGCGCAGGCAGCGCCCGGGAGAGAGGTTGCAACATGCCCATCGGAATGCGTGAGCTTCTGATCATTCTGCTCATCGCGATCGTCCTTTTCGGCGCGAAGAAGCTTCCCGACCTCGCCCGGTCGATCGGGCGCAGCGCCCGCATCCTCAAGGCCGAGACCAAGGGTCTGCGCGAGGAGGACGAGGAGCAGAAGGGCCGCCCCGCCGACGCCCAGCAGCCCCCGCAGGCGCAGGCCCAGCAGCAGCCGGCCCCGCAGGCGCAGCAGCCCTACGGCCAGCAGCCCTACGACGCCCAGCCGGGCTACCCCGAGCTTCCGCCCGGGCAGCGCGTCGTCAACGAGAACGGTGAGACCGTCCGCCGCTCCCACGGCGGCTGACACGGTCCGGGCCGCCCCGCGGCCCGGCGACCACGCGGCGGCGCCACCGCGCCGCCCGACTTTCGGTGCGGGACGGGTGCGAGGAGCGTAGGCGGACCATGCAGGTGCGGCGACAGCGGCGGCAGGTGGACCCCGAGGGCCGGATGCCGCTGATGGACCATCTGCGCGAACTGCGCAACCGGATCGTCAAGGCGCTGCTGTTCATCGCGGCCGGCATGGTGGTCGGGTTCGTCTACTTCGAGCCCGTCTGGGACTTCCTCCAGCGGCCCTACTGCGACCTCCCGCAGTCCGCGCGCGCCGGCAGCGACGAGTGCGAACTCATCTACACCGGCATCTTCGACGCCTTCTTCCTCCAGTTCAAGGTGGCCGCGATCGTCGGGATCGTGGTCGCCAGCCCGTTCTGGCTCTACCAGCTCTGGGCGTTCGTCGCCCCCGCGCTGCACGGCCGCGAGAAGCGCTACACCTACGTCTTCATCGGCGCGGCCGCCCCCCTGTTCCTCGGCGGCGCGGCCCTGGCGTACTACATCACCGAGCTGGCGATGCAGGTGCTGTTCGGGTTCGGCACCGAGGGCATGGTGCCGATGATCACCATCGCCAACTACCTCAGCTACATGATCACCATGATCCTGGTGTTCGGGATCGCGTTCGTGATCCCGCTGATCGTGGTGCTGCTCAACTTCATGGGCGTGCTCTCCCACGCCGTGCTCGCCAAGTGGCGGCGGCTCATCCTGTTCCTGATCGTCACCGCCGCCGCGGTCGCCACCCCCGGCGGCGACCCGTTCTCCATGATGGCCCTCGCCGTGCCACTGGGCGTGCTCTACATGGGCGCCGAACTCGTCTGCTACGTCAACGACCGCCGCAAGCGCGGCTCCGACCCCTACGCCGGGCTGGACGACGACGAGGCGTCCGCCCTCGGCGGCGACGACGAGATCTCCCCGCTCGATGACGAGGATGACGCCCCCCGGCTGCCGCCGAAGCGCTAGGGTCGTCGCGGACCCGGGTGGCCGGACACCGCGCCGGCGCCCGCGGACCGTCCCGACGGTCGCAGCTTCGAAGGAGCACCCACCATGGAGAACCGGCCCGCCGAGGAGCCCAAGCGCGAACTCCCGCCCGAGGCGCGCGGCAACGAGAAGTGGCACGACACCACCCACGCGGTGTGGAAGCGGTCCTCGCTGTCCAGCGACGACTCCGACGCCATCGTCGAGGTCGCCAAGTTCGACGACGGGTTCCGCGCGGTCCGCGACGGCAAGAACCCCGGCAAGGGCACGCTGTTCTTCACCCCCGCCGAGTGGGAGGCGTTCGTCCTGGGGGCCAAGGACGGCGAGTTCGACATCCCCGAGGAGTACCTCACCCCCGAGGAGGCCGCCATCCAGCGCGGCGAGATCCCGGTGACCGCGGTACCCTCTCCGAACAACCCCGCCCCCGCCGCGTCCGGTCCCGCCGACGGCGACCCCGGACGCGAGGACGCCGGCGGCGCCTGACCGGCCGCCGCCCGCCCGATCGGACACCCCCCATGGGCCGTGACGTCTCCCTCCTCGTCAACCCCGCCTCCGGTAGCGGCCGCGCCGCCGCCGTCGCCGTGCGCCTGCTGCGCGAGCTGCGCTCCCGGGGCGCCGACCCCGCGGTCCTGGTCGGCCGGACCGCCGCCGACAGCGACCGCCTGGCGCGCGCCGCCGTCGCCGAGGGCACCGGCGCGCTGGTGGCCGTCGGCGGCGACGGGCTGGTACACACCGCGCTCCAGGCGGTCGCCGGCACGGACGTGCCCCTCGGGGTGGTGCCCGCCGGCACCGGCAACGACATCGCCCGGGCGTTCGGCGCCCCGGCGGCGGTGCCCGCGGCCGCGGAGGTCGTCCTGCGCGGCCGCGCCGCCACCGCCGACACCGTGCGCGCCGGCGGCCGCCACGTCCTCAGCGTCCTCGCCTGCGGGTTCGACGCCCGGGTCAACGAGCGGGTCAACGCGTCGCGGCTGCGCCTGGGCCGGGCCGGCTACGTCCTGGGCGCCGTCGCCGAACTGGGCTCCTTCACCCCCGTGCCGTTCCGGCTGGACGTCGACGGCACCCGCGTGGCCGCCGACGGCATGCTGGTCGCCGTCGGCAACACCGCCTGCTACGGCGGCGGCATGCGGGTCTGCCCCGACGCCGTCCCCGACGACGGCCTGCTCGACGTCGTCCTGGTGCGCGCCGTGTCGCGCGCGGCGTTCCTCCGGTTCTTCCCCCTGGTGTTCAGCGGCGCCCACACCCGGCTGGACGAGGTCACCGTGCTGCGGGGCCGCCGCGTGCGCATCGCCACCGCCCCCGGCGCCGCGCCCGTCCCGGCCTACGCCGACGGCGAGCGCCTGGGCGCCCCGCCGCTCACCTGCGAGGCGGTCCCGGGGGCGGTACGCGTCCTCTGCTGACCCGCCGGTCGGCGTGCGCCGCGGTCACCGCCACACCATAGGCTTGATCGATATGAGTACGCACGCCGAGCGCTATGCCGCGTTCCGTCGGCGCCAGGCCGAGTCCACCGCCTCGATCGAGGAGTTCCAGCACCTCTACGGGTTCGAGTTCGACCCCTTCCAGATCCGGGCCTGCAAGGAACTGGAGGCCGGGCTCGGCGTGCTGGTCGCGGCGCCCACGGGGTCGGGCAAGACGGTCGTCGGCGAGTACGCCGTCCACCTCGCCCTGCGCGACGGCGCCAAGTGCTTCTACACCACCCCGATCAAGGCGCTGTCCAACCAGAAGTACACCGACCTGGTGCGCCGCTACGGCGCCGAGAACGTCGGCCTGCTCACCGGCGACAACACGGTCAACGGCGAGGCCCCCGTGGTGGTCATGACCACCGAGGTGCTGCGCAACATGCTCTACGCGGGCTCGCAGACCCTGCGCGGACTCGCCTACGTGGTCATGGACGAGGTCCACTACCTCGCCGACCGGTTCCGCGGCGCCGTGTGGGAGGAGGTCATCATCCACCTCCCCGAGTCGGTGCGGATGGTGGCCCTGTCGGCGACCGTGAGCAACGCCGAGGAGTTCGGCGAGTGGCTGCAGACGGTGCGCGGCGACACCGCCGTCATCGTCGACGAGAAGCGCCCCGTCCCGCTGTGGCAGCACGTCATGGCGGGCCGCCGCATCCACGACCTGTTCGTGCCGGCCGAGGAGCCCGCCGACAGCGACACCGACGGCGACGGCGGCGGCGACTCCGGTCGGCGGCGCTCGCGCCGCCGCGACCGCCGCGAGGCGCGCGACCCCGGCGGCGCCGAGATGCTGGTCAACGGCGAGCGCATGCGGGTCAACCCGCGGCTGGTCCGCCTCGCCCAGGAGGACGACCGGGTCACCCAGCTCGCCCACCGGCGGCGGCACCCGCAGAGCCGGTCGCGCGGCGCCCCCCGCCCCCGCGCCAAGCACGCGCCGCCCAACCGGGCGCAGATCATCCAGGAGCTCGACCGCGAGGGCCTGCTGCCCGCCATCACCTTCATCTTCAGCCGGGCGGGCTGCGACGACGCCGTCCGCCAGTGCGTGTACGCCGGACTCGACCTCACCACCCCCGAGGAGTCCGCCGAGATCACCGCCTACGCCGAGCGGCAGTGCGCCGACATCCCGCCGGCCGACCTCGCCGTCCTCGGCTACCACGACTGGCTGCGCGCGCTGGAGCGCGGCGTGGCGGCGCACCACGCCGGGCTGCTGCCCACCTTCAAGGAGGTGGTCGAGACCCTGTTCTCCCGGGGCCTCATCCGGGCCGTGTTCGCCACCGAGACCCTGGCGCTGGGCATCAACATGCCGGCGCGCAGCGTCGTCATCGAGAAGCTCGACAAGTGGAACGGCGAGACCCACGCCGCCCTGACCCCGGGGGAGTACACCCAGCTCACCGGGCGGGCCGGGCGGCGCGGCATCGACGTCGAGGGCCACGCGGTGGTGGTCTGGCAGGCGGGGACCGACCCCGAGGCGGTGGCCGGCCTCGCGAGCACCCGCACCTACCCGCTGAACTCCAGCTTCCAGCCGTCCTACAACATGGCGGTCAACCTGGTGGGGCAGGTCGGCCGCGAGCGCAGCCGGAACATGCTGGAGTCCTCCTTCGCCCAGTTCCAGGCCGACCGCGCCGTGGTGGGGCTGGTCCGCCAGCTCCGCAAGCACGAGGAGGCCCTGGCGGGCTACGCCGACGCCGTCTCCTGCGACCAGGGCGACTTCATGGAGTACGCCGGGATGCGCCGCCGCCTCAGCGACCTGGAGACGCAGGCGGCCAAGGGCCGCAACGCCCGCCGCCGCGACGAGGCCGTGCAGAGCCTGGAGCGGCTCCGCCCCGGCGACATCATCCGCATCCCCGCCGGGCGGCACACCGGCTTCGCCGTGGTGCTCGACCCCGGGCTGCGCGGGGACCTCCCGGCGCCGCTGGTGCTGACGGTCAGCCGGCAGGTCAAGCGGGTCAACGCCGCCGACTTCCCGGTGCCGGTCGAACCCGCCGGCCGGCTGCGCATCCCCAAGACGTTCTCGGCGCGGTCGGCGCAGTCGCGCCGCGACCTCGCGTCGTCGCTGCGCAACCGGCTCGACGAGACGGCGGGCGAGGGGCCGCGGCGGCGCGGCCGCGACGACTCCGGCCCCGAGGACCCCGAGATCACCCGGCTCCGCCGCGACCTGCGCGCCCACCCCTGCCACGGCTGCCCCGACCGCGAGGACCACGCCCGCTGGGCCGAGCGGTACTTCCGGCTGGCCAAGGAGACCGACGCGCTGCGCCGCCGGGTCGAGGGGCGCTCGCACGTCATCGCCCGCACCTTCGACCGGGTGTGCGGGGTCCTCCAGGACCTCGACTACCTCGACGGCGACACCGTCACCGACGAGGGGCGCCGGCTGGCCAAGGTGTACTCGGAGCTGGACCTGCTGGTGGCCGAGTGCCTGCGCCGGGGCCTGTGGGAGGACCTGGGGCCCGTGGAGCTGGCGGCGTGCGCGGCCGCCCTGGTCTACGAGTCGCGGCGGTCCGACGACGCGTTCCCGCGCGTCCCCGAGGGGCCGATCGCCGACACGCTGCTGGAGATGGAGCGGCTGTGGGGCGACCTCGGCCAGGTCGAGCGCGACCACCACGTCGCGTTCCTGCGCCGGCCCGACCTCGGGTTCGTCTGGGTGACCCACCGGTGGGCGCGCGGCGACCGGCTCGACCGCATCCTGATGGAGGCCGACCTGCCGGCGGGCGACTTCGTGCGCACCACCAAGCAGCTGGTCGACATCCTCGGCCAGATCGCCGACGCCGCCCCGCAGGGGTCGGCGGTGCGCGGCACCGCGCGGGCGGCGATCGACCTCACCCGGCGCGGCGTGGTGGCCTACAGCTCGGTGTCCTGACCCGGCCCGCCGCGCCCGCCCCGGCCCGCCCCGCGCCCCCC
>NZ_BCRK01000163.1 GCF_001552555.1 Nocardiopsis trehalosi NBRC 14201
GAGCCGCAGCCGCTCGCCGTCGCGGCACGCGCCGGCGATGGCGGTCAGGGTGTCCGCGTCCACCCGCGGCTCCGGCCGGTCGCTGGGCACCGGGACCGTGAAGGACTGGAGGGCGTTCACGCGGCGGCGCAGCCGCGACGGCAGCACCTGCTCCAGCTTGGCGAGGGCGCGCAGGGCCGTCTCCTCGATCCCGGCCAGCGCCCCCTCGGCGGCGGTGCGCAGGCCGACGGCGACCGCCACCGCCTCCTCGTCGTCCAGCAGCAGCGGGGGCATGGACGCGCCCGCGCCGAGCCGGTAGCCGCCCGCGGAGCCGCGGGTGGCGTGGACGGGGTAGCCGAGCGCGCGCAGCCGCTCGACGTCGTTGCGGACCGTGCGCCCGCTCACCCGGAGGCGTTCGGCGAGTTCGGCCCCGGTCCAGTCGCGGGGGGTCTGCAGCAGCGACAGCAGGCGCAGCAGGCGCGCCGAGGTCTCCAGCATGGCCACAGTCTGGCACCGGATCAGGAACCCTGCGTTCCTATTCGCGGCGCCGCCGGGCCGGTTTCCCGCGGACGCGGCGGGGGGAGGCACAGAGCGTGCACCCCCGTCAACCGAGAGGCGGCGTCCCCATGCCCCAGTCGTCCGGCAGCCCCGACACCACCCGCACGCCCGCCGCGCTGCGCGCGGCCATGTACGGCGACGGCGACCTCGGGTCCTACAGCCTGTTCTCCGGCGACTTCATCAACTACGGGTACTGGCCGAACACGCGCCCCGACCCCGGGCGGGCGATCACGGTGGAGGAGCGCACCCGCAGCCAGCAGGACCTCTACCGCGAGGTCATGCGCCGGCTCGGCCCCGAACCCGGGCACCGCCTGCTGGAGGTGGGCTGCGGCATCGGGGTGGGGGCCGCCCTCGTCCTGGACGAGTACGCGCCCGCCGCCGTCACCGGGGTGGACCTCTCGGCCGACCAGCTCGACCGCGCCGCCCGGGTCAACGCCGGCGCCCTCGCCGCCCACCCCGAGCGGCTGTCCTACGTGCGCGGGGCGGCCGACGACCTGCCGTTCCCGGACGCGTCGTTCGACCGCGTCTACTCGGTGGAGGCCGCCCAGCACTTCGACGACACCGCCGGGTTCGCCCGCGAGGCCCGCCGGGTGCTGCGCCCCGGCGGGCGGCTGGCCGTCACCACGTTCTTCGCCCAGCACGAGCGGGGCGCCGAGCGCGTCGGCGCGCTCATCGAGACGGTCCGCAGCGGGGTCGACGTGGTGCGCCCGGTGGCGGGGTTCGCGGCCGATTTGGGGGCGGCCGGGTTCGCCGAGGTCCGCGTCGAGCCCATCGGCGAGCACGTGTGGCGCTGCTTCGACGCGTGGGTGGCGCAGACCGAGTACCGCGACGGGTGGGGGCGCAACTGGCTGCGCGCCTACGACAACGGGCTGGTCGACTACTACGTCGTCACCGCCGGCACCTGACCGGCCCGGCGCCGGGCGGGCGCACCGCCCGCCCGTGCGCGGCCGGGCGGGGTCAGCCCTCCGCGAGCTTGGCCGCGTTGGCCTCGCGGCGGGCGAAGACGTCGTTGCGCATCTCGTTCATCTGCTTGAGGACCTTCTTGCGCGGCCGCGCCGCGAGCCGGTCGATGTAGAGGCGCCCGAGGGTGTGGTCGGTCTCGTGCTGGAGGCACCGCGCGAAGTACCCGCTGCCCGTCAGCACCACCGGCCGGCCGTCCATGTCGAAACCGCGCACGGTCGCGGTCTCGGCGCGCGGGAGTTCGGCGTGGGGTCCGGGCACCGACAGGCACCCCTCGTTCTCGACCACCAGCGGGGTGTCGGGCGCGCGCTCGTCCAGCACCGGGTTGACCACGTGCCCGACGTGGCGGACGCCGTCGTCGTCGGGGCAGTCGTAGACGAACACCCGCAGGTCGACGTCGACCTGGTTGCCGGCCAGGCCGACCCCCTCGGCCACGTACATGGTGAGGAACATGTCGTCGATCAGCCGCGACAGCTCCTCGGTGCCGAACATCTCCGCGCCGACGTCGCGGCAGCGGCGGTGCAGGATGTCCTCGCCGACCTCGGTGACCCGCAGGACCCGGCCGCGCGCCGCCTCGGGGGCCATGTCGGGGTAGGAGTCGGCGGGCTCGCCCTGGACGACGACCGGCATGTCGGTGGACTGCTCGGAGGTGGACTGCTCGGACATGCCAGGCTCGCTCTTTCCACGTCAGGGGATCGTCGTGCGTGCGACCACGCGACCCCCGCAAAATAGCACAAAGTTGCAGGTCAAGCGGATTCCGTGAAGGGTGGGCGCCGCCCCCGCGCAGCGCCCCGGCGGTGTTCGCGCCGGTCAACCGGCCGGCGCGGCGGCGGGCGCGGCCGCCGAGCCGCGCGGCGCGGGCGCCACGGCGCCATCCTGCTACGCGGCGGCGCCCCTGTCAGCGGGACGGCCGATCCGGTGCCGTCACGGCCCGGCGGGCGCGGGCGCGAACAGGGTGTCGGCCGCCGCGAGGAACAGCTCCTCGGGGTCGGCGCCGTCGCGGTCGGGGGAGAGGCTGCCGTCGCGCCACAGGGTGGCGAACCCGTGCGCGGCCGACCAGGCGGCGAGGCTGTAGACCTCGGCCCGGGGCCCGGTGGGGCCGCCCGGGACGGCGGCGCGCAGCAGGCGCTCGGTCCGCTCGCGCGCCGCCGCGAGCTCGGTGGTCTCGCGGCACAGCTCGGGGCGGAACATGACGTCGAAGTGCGCGGGATGGGCAAGGGCGAAGCGGACATAGCGCACGCCGAGTTCCCGCAGGAGCGCCAGGCCCCCGACCGGCGCGGGCGGCGCGCCGGCGTCCGCGCTCGCGGCGGCCAGGGTGTCGCCGAGCAGGCCGTACCCCTCGACCGCGAGGGCCGTGAACAGCCCGGCCTTGTCGGTGAAGTGGTGGGCGGGGGCGGCGTGGGAGACCCCGGCCCGGCGGGCCAGCTCCCGCAGGCTGACCGCGCCGACACCGCGTTCGGCGATCAGGTCGCGGGCGGCGGCGAGCAGGGTGCGGCGGAGGTCGCCGTGGTGGTAGGCGTCGCGGTTCGGCATGGGCACAGCCTACCCCGCATCTTGCCATTGACAAGATCGCACGGCCGGGGGCAGACTTGTCGCTGACAAGATCGAGGTGCGGCCGTCCGGCCGCCCCGTGCGCGGAGGAGATGAGGACGATGTTGATCCCGGTGGTGCTGCTGGTGTCCCTGGCGGCGTTCCGCGCCGCCGGCGCGCTGGGCGTGCGCCGGTTCGCGACGTGGCGGTCGGCCGCCGCGCACGGCCTCGCGGTGATGCTGGTGCTCACGGCGAGCGCGCACTTCGCGCCGCCGTCGGTGACGGTCATGCCGACCTTCGCCGACATGGTGGCGATGGTGCCGCCGTTCGTCCCGTTCCCGGAGGCGGTCGTCGTCCTCACCGGTGTGCTGGAGGTGGCCGGGCTGGTCGGGCTGGTGCTCACCCGGACCCGGCGTGCGGCGGCGGTCTGCCTGGCCCTGCTGTTCGTGGCGATGTTCCCGGCCAACGCGTACGCGGCCCTGGCCGAGGTCACCCTCGCGGGCGACCCGGCGACCCCGCTGCCGCAGCGCCTGCTCGAACAGCTCCTCTACATCGGGGTGGCCGTCTTCGTCGCCTGGCCGGCGCGCGGCGCCGCGGCGGAGACCCCGGCGGAGGACGACGCGGAGGCGCTCTCCCGCCGCTGACCGGACGCGCGAACGCCCCGCGGCCGTGGCCGCGGGGCGCCCGCGCGGGGGCGCGGAGAGAGGGGAGCCCGCCCCTCGACCGGGACGGAACCGGTGGGCCACCGGTGCGGCCGGGCCCGGGGGAGGGGCCGCCGGGGCGGGCGGTCGGGGGCTACTGGAGGTAGTTGACCTTCGCGGTGTCCAGCTCGTAGCGGGCCGCCACGACGCGCAGCGCGCCCGACGCCACGTGGCCCGACAGCTCGGGGTCGTCGCGGAGCAGTTCGGCGATGTGCAGGGCGTTGGCCGAGACGCACGCGTCGACGAAGTCGCCGCCGTCGTCGGGGGTGGCCTCCACGACGGGCAGGATCTGCTCGACCAGGTAGCCGACGTGGCCGCCGGGGACCTGCCCGGTCTCGTGGGCCTCCACGGCGGCGGTGACCGCGCCGCAGGAGCTGTGGCCGACGACCACGATCAGCGGGATGTGCAGGTGCTCGACGCCGTAGACGATGCTGCCGAGCACCGACTCGTCCAGCACCTGGCCGGCGGAGCGGACGGTGAACAGGTCGCCGAGGCCGCGGTCGAAGACGAGTTCCGGGGCGACGCGGGAGTCGGCGCACGCCACGATCAGGGCGAACGGGGACTGGCCGGCCGCGACCTCGGCGCGGCGCGCCGCGCCCTCGTGCGGGTGGTGCTGCTCCAGGTTGCGCCAGCGGCGGTTGCCCTGCTTCAGCAGCTTCAGGGCCGAATCCGCGTCGGTGGCCTGGGGGGTGGGGTCGGCTGCGGCGGTGCCGACCGCCGAGCCCGCGAGGAGGAGCCCGGAGGCCCCGGTGACGAGCGAGGTGCGTAAAGCGGTGCGGCGCGAAATCGACATCGATTCCCCGATTCGGTGGTGCGGCCGGCGGCCGGCGGGACAGAACCGGAGAGATAGTACGGCGCAGATGAAGAAATACTCATCGACGCCGGAGTGGGCCGGGGGCGCCTTTCTGTCTTTCCCGCCACAATGCGCTCGCGGGCCGTTCGCTGCGCACCAGGTCACGGCGGCCGCGAAGCTGAGAGCGCTCTCCCGTACTGGGGTCGGCGTGGCCAAATCCGGTCATACGCCGTCGAATCACCGTATCGCCGGGCGGGACAGGGGCGTGGTTCGCGCGATGTGGAGCGGTGACGCAGTGGTTCCGATGAATCACCGAACGTGCCGATCATCGGGGTCCGCGACGCAATTCTCGGAATGGTCACACGGTGATCCCGCGAGGGTGCGAAACGTATTCGGCGCTGTTATCCGGCGGTCCGCTCGTATTCTCCACCGGCCCTGATCGGCGACCCGATGCCGTCCGCGCGGAGTGGCCGTGGCCAGACCGCGCGGACGGGGGGAGGGGACGGGGGTGCCACCCGCCACGGCGCCGTCGGCCACCCGGCCCGGCCGCCGTACCCACCCGCTCGCGCCGTACCCACCCGCTCGCGCGGTGCCCGGCGCGCCGCCCCCGGGGCAGAGGGGGAGGCGAGCACCGAAGTCGGCGGCGCACGGCCGCCCCGCAGAGCGCCGGACCGTCAGGGCCCGCGCGTGCGGCTCCCGGCCCTACGCGCCGCCGGCGGGGGCGGACAGGTCGCGGCTCATGAAGATCGCGGTCTCGCCCTCGGCCGGGGTGCCCGTGTACAGCGAGGTGTCCAGGCCGCAGCAGGCGAACCCCAGGCGCCGGTACGCGCGGACGGCCGGGGCGTTGACGCTGCTCACCTCCAGCCACAGGGTGCGGGCGCCCAGCCGGCGCCCGTGTCCGGCGGCCGCCTCCAGCAGCCGGCGGGCGAGGCCGCGCCCCCGGTGGCCCGGTGCGACGGCGACCTCGGCGACGACCAGCCGCCGGTTCCACCGTTCATGGGAGAGGTCCACGAACCCGCACACCCGACCGGCCGCGTCCACCGCGACGTAGCGCGCCGCGTCCGGGTCGTCCGGGTCGGTGCCCTCCTCCTCGTCCGGGAACACCTTGTGCAGCGGCGCCGCCAGCGGCACCTCGACCAGGTCCAGTCCGCGGGGCCCCGGCCGCACCTCCACCACGCCCGTGGTGGTGAACGCGGTGTCGATCGCGGCCACCCCGGCCGCGTCCCCGGCCGTGGCCGGACGGACCTCGATCCCGGCGTCCGCTCCGGTGCGCGGGTCGGCGGCGCCCGGGGCCGGTGTGCCGGCGCCGCGTCCGCCGGGGGCCGCCTCGTCGGCGGCCGCGTCCCGCGCCGGCGGCACCGGCGCCCCGTCCCCGGCCTCCGGCGGCGGGGCGGGGGCCACCCGCCGCCCGGCGTCGCGCAGGACCGCGTCGACCGCCGCGCGGGCCGCCGCCGGATGGAGGAGCAGGTCGGTGCCGTCGGCCCACTGGTCCACGGCGCCGGTGAGCGGCAGCCCGCGCAGCAGGGGGTCGGTCACGGTCGCGGCCAGGGCCCGCGCGAACCGGTCGGCGCCCGGCACCAGGTAGGGCCGGGTGTGGAACCGCCGCCGCACCGGGTCGACCGGTGCGGCGAGCCCCGCCGCGTTCTGCGCCCGGGCGACCTCCTCGGCGGCGTCGCACAGGTGGCGTTCCCGGTCGGCCTGCGCGGTGGCGGCCAGCGCCGCGCGCAGCGGCGGCCCGACCCGCGCGGCGGCCGCGCAGCGGGCGAACGCGCTGCCCAGCCACTTGCCGTAGGGCGCGTACCGCCGCTCCAGCAGCAGGCAGAGCCGCATGAGGTCGCGGGCCAGGCGCCCCGCCGACACCGCCGCGCCGAGGTCGTCGCCGACCTCGGCGCACCGGCCGGCGAACGCCTCCTCCTGCGCGACCCGCCGCCACTGGCAGGCC
The DNA here is from genome assembly GCF_001552555.1 of Nocardiopsis trehalosi NBRC 14201. Taxonomy (GTDB): domain Bacteria; phylum Actinomycetota; class Actinomycetes; order Streptosporangiales; family Streptosporangiaceae; genus Nocardiopsis_B; species Nocardiopsis_B trehalosi. Next base: position 6,464 of record NZ_BCRK01000163.1, read on the forward strand.
AGCAGATGCCGCCAGACGCCGTCGGGGTACCAGGCCAGCCGGCGGCGGGCCGCCGTGAGCGCCCCCAGGCCGTCGTGGAAGACGGCGCCGCCGGTGACCTCGGCCAGCCGCTGCTGGGGCAGCGCCAGCCAGTCGCGCACCCCGGGCTCCACGGCGGACGCGTCGACACCGAGCAGCCCGGTCAGCCACGCCCCGGTGTCGCGGATCTCGACCCGGTGGTCGACCGGCCCGGTGGTGGGCGCCATGTGGGTCACGGGGTCGTCCGGGTCGCTCCCCCGGACGACGTGCGTGGGGTAGCCCCGGACGGTCGCGGGCAGCCGCTCGGACAGCAGCCGGCGCAGGGCGGCACCGTGCGCGGCGAGGTCGGCGGGGGAGAGGAACAGGTCGAGCCGGGGGCCCCAGTCGTGGTCGGTGGAGCGGGGCGTGTCGAAGCCGAGGACGTCCGACCCCGCCCCGACGCGGGCGGCCGTGTGGCGCACCCCGGGCAGCACCTCGGCCAGCAGGGGCCGCACCGCCTCCTCGTACAGCGCACGCGACAACTCCACACCGGACACGAACGGACGGCCTGCCACCATGCCCCCACCCTCGCGCTCCCGCCACCCGGGCGTCCACCCGTTTTCCGGGTCGCGACCCGCACCGGGCCGCCGGGCCGCCGCCCACGGAAAGGGGAGCGCCCCCGCACGGGCGGGCGGAGCCCCGGTTCCGCCCGGCCGACCGGGCGGCACAGGGCGCGCCGCCGATCCCGCCGGAGCGGGCGAAGCCCGCCGCCCGGCCGGGCGGCGGGCTGTCGGGGGGTGGGGGTGCGGGCGGGGCCGCCCGCACCCCCACCCAGGGGTCAGCGGCGGCCCCGGGAGCGGTAGAGGTCCCGTTGGAAACGGGTGATCTCCTTCTCCCGGCCGCGCCGTTCGGCGCGCAGGCGGGCGTCGGTGCGCGACTCCGCCCACGCGTTCTCCCGCTCCAGCCGGCGCATGCTGTCCAGGCGGCGGCGCGGCAGGTCGCCCGCCTCGATCGCCGCCAGGACGGCGCAACCCGGCTCGGCCGTGTGCCCGCAGTCGGCGAACCGGCAGTCGCGGGCGAGCTCCTCGATGTCGGCGAACGCCCGCTCCAACCCGTCGGCGGCGGCGTGCAGCCCGACCCCGCGCAGCCCCGGGGTGTCGATGAGCACACCGCCGGACGGCAGGGGCAGGAGTTCGCGGCGGACCGTGGTGTGCCGGCCCTTGCCGTCGCGGGCCCGGACCTCGCCCGTGGCGAGGACGTCGGCGCCGAGCAGGGCGTTGCCCAGGGTGGACTTGCCCGCGCCCGACGTGCCGACCAGGACGACCGTGCCGCCGAGCGCCGCCGCGAGGGCGTCCATGCCCTCCCCCGTGACCGCGCTGACCACGCGCACCTCGGCGCCGGGGGCGGCGGTGGCGGCGGCGGACAGCGCGGCGTCGGGGTCGTCGGCCAGGTCGGCCTGGGTCAGTGCGACGACGGGCACCGCACCGCTCTCCCACGCCAGGGCGAGCAGCCGCTCGATCCGGCCGAGGTCGAGGGGGACGGCGAGGGAGGCGACGACGACCACCGTGTCGACGTTGGCCGCGAGCACCTGGCCGTCGGAGCGCCGCGACGCCGACGCCCGGACCACGGCGGTCCGGCGGGGCAGCAGCGCCGCCAGGGCCGGCCGGTCGCCCGGCCGCAGGGCCGCCCAGTCGCCCGTGCACGGCGCGGGGCCGTCCTCCGGGAGCCCGGTGGTGGCGGCGCGGACGTGGCCGTCGGCGGTGGCGGCGGTGCAGCTGCCGCGGTCGACCTGGACGACGCGGGCCGGCACCAGGCCGGCGGCGCGGTGCGGGGCGAAGAGGGCGTCGAGGGCGGGGTCCCAGCCGTAGGCGGCGAGGCCGCCGGGGGACGCGGGTGCGGAAGAGGGATCGGATGCGTGGAACAACGGAGAACACCTTTGGGAAAGGGGTCCCCGGCCGCCGCCGCGCGCCGCGCGGGCGCCGCGGGTGCGGTCAGCCGAGGTCCCGGGACAGGGGGTCGGACCGGAAGCCGGACGGCACAGCCACCACGGCGGTCATGGACCCACCTCCCCACGGTTCTCCGCTGCGGGCCCGATCGCCCGCGCGCTCCGCACGCTACCACCGGACCCCCGCCGCCCGCCTCCCCTTTTTCGGCGCGTTTCCACCACCCCGAAGTGGGGTACAGCCGCAGGACACCGGCGGACACGGCGGGTGGGCCAATCGGCCGTGCGGCGGCGGTTTTCCGGGCCGCTCGCTGGGCCACTCGCCCCGACCGGCCCCTTTTCGTACCAGATCGGCCTCCTTTCGCGGTGCCGTGGCAGCGGTGGCGGGTCCCGCCCACCGCGAACCGGCGGCCCCGCGCGGCCCCGGCACCGGACCCCCATGTTCCTCATCGGAGACTTCGCCCGGCTCGGCCTCGTGTCGGTGCGCATGCTGCGCCACTACGACGCCATCGGGCTGCTGCGCCCGGCCCGCACCGACCCCGCGAGCGGCTACCGGTACTACGCCGCCGACCAGCTCCCCCGGCTCAACCGCATCGCGGCCCTCAAGGACCTCGGGTTCACGCTCGACCAGGTGCGCGACATCCTGGACGCCCGGGTCGGCGCCGCCGAACTGCACGGGATGCTCCTGCTGCGCCGCGCGGAACTCGCGGAGCGCATCGCGGCCGACCACGCGCGGCTGGCCCGGGTCGAGGCGCGGCTGCGCACCATCGACGCCGAGGGCCGCATGCCCGGCCACCACGACGTGCGCGTCAAGCGGCTGCCCGCTCTGCGGGTCGCCGAGCGGACCGGGACCGCCCCCGGCTTCGACCCCGGGCAGATCGGCCCGGTCGTCGGCCCGCTGTTCGACGGCCTGTGCGGCGCGCTCGACGCGGCGGGGCTCACCGCCACGGGTCCCGGGATCGCCTCCTACGCGCCCGACCCCGCCGCCGGGGGCGACGCCGTCCGGGTGCACGCCGCCTTCCCCGTCGCGGCCCGCCCGGGCCGGGCGGACGGGTTCACGGTGGTCGACCTGCCGGAGGTCGCGGCGGCCGCCACCCTCGTGCACGAGGGCGCCATGTCCGGCGTCGTCGCCACCGCGCAGGCGCTGGCCCGCTGGATCGGCGAGAACGGCCACCGCGGCACCGGCTACGCCCGCGAGCTGTACCTGGTGGCCGAACCCCACCCCGAGCACGCCTGGGTCACCGAACTCCAGGAGCCGCTGTCGACGGGCTGACCCGCGTCCGCGTCCACCCACCGCCCGCGCCGTCCCGGCCGCGCCCTCACCCCGCGTCGGCGTACTCGATGAAGCGGAGCGTCGTGCCGAACGGGTCGAGCACCTCCAGGACCTCGCCGAGGGGGCCGGGCTCCACGGCCGGGGCGAGGTAGGGGTAGTCGCGGGCGCGCAGCTCCGCGTGGAACGCGCGCACGCCCCGCACCCCGGCCACGACCACCGTCCCCGGGCAGCCGTCGCCGTGGTGCTCGGACAGGTGCAGCACCAGCGGTCCGCGCGAGATCCGCAGGTACACCGGCGGCCCGCCGCCCGTCAGGTGCTCGCCGTCGAGGCGGAAGCCGAGGTAGCCCAGGTAGAACGCGCGGGCCCGGGGGACGTCGAAGATCCGCAGTACGGGGACGGCCGGGGCGAAGGTGACGGTCATGCCCCGAGCATGCCCGCCCCTGCCGACATCCGCCCCGCCCGACCGCCCGCGCGCCGCGCCGCCCGGCCGCGCACCGGGCTACACGGCGCAGTGCATCGGCCCCCCGTTGTAGGCGACCGCGTCGGCCAGCGCCGCCCGCAGGTCCAGCGCCCGCCCCTCGGCCTCGCCGTAGGCGCGGTGCAGGTTGAGGACGATCCGCTCGGCGTCGGACCACCCCGCGAACGGGCCGAGGTCGGCGGCGCGCGCCGCCTCCACCGGCGACAGCCCGGCGGCCCGCCCGCGCGCCGCCGTCTCCTCGATGAACCGGTAGTAGCGGTCGTGGTCGGCCAGGACCGCCTCCAGCGCGTCGCCGGCCAGCGGGGCGCCGTGGCCGGGCACCACGTGCGCGGCGCCGAACGACGCCAGCCACTCCAGGCTGCGCCGCGCCCCCGCCACCGAACCCATGAACACCAGCGGGGTGCCGCCGTGGAACACCAGGTCGCCGGTGAACAGCACGCGCTCCCTCGGCAGCCACGCGACCACGTCGCCCGGGGTGTGCGCCGTGTAGCCCGGGTGGAGCAGGTCGACGCGCCGCCGCCCCAGGTGCACGGTCATGGCGTCGGTGAAGGTGGCGTCGGCCGGGCGCACCGCCGTGTCGCTCCAGTCCGGGGCGGGGCTCCACACCGGCGGGCGGTCGCGCAGGATGGGGTCGTCCAGCACGCCTTCGCGGGTCGCCGCGTGCGACACCACGACGGTCGACGCCGGGAGCACGTGGTTGCCGTAGGTGTGGTCGCCGTGCAGGTGGGTGTTCACGGCCATCCGCACCGGCGCGCCGCCCGTCGCCGCGTCGACGGCGGCGAGGAACCGGCGGGTGCGCGCCGTGGTCGCGCAGGTGTCGATGACGAGGACGCCGCCCCCGTCGGGGTCGGCCACGGCCCCCGCGTTGTTCAGCCACCAGGTGCCGTCGGGCTGCACCCAGGCGTGGACACCGGGGACGATCTCGCTCAGCGCCGCCTCGTTCACGCGCTCCTCCGCCTTTCACGGTCCGGGCCGCCGCCCGGGGCCGGGCGCCGGTGGGACCGAGCCTGCCACGCCGACCCCGCGGCGGGCGGCGCATCGCGGGAACAGGGGGCGGCGGACGCGGCCGGCCGTCCGCCCGGCCGCCCTAGACTCCACCGGATGACCGATCCGTCCTTCCTGACCCTGCGCGGCCGCCGGTTCGCCCACCTGGACTCCGGCGGCGACGGGCCCGCCGTCCTCGCCCTGCACGGCCACTTCGGCCGGGCCGCGGCCTTCGCCCCGCTGGCGCGCGCCCTCGGCGGCCGCCACCGGGTGGTCGCCTTGGACCAGCGCGGCCACGGCCACTCCGCCGGCGGCGGCCCCTTCACCCCCGGCGACTACGCGGCGGACGCCGCCGCCTACCTGGACGCCCTCGGCACCGGACCGGTCGCCGTGGTCGGCCACTCCATGGGCGGGATCGTCGCCGTGCTGCTCGCCGCGCACCGCCCCGACCTGGTGCGCGACCTGATCGTCGTCGACATCGGCATGACCAACCGGGAGCCCGAGGTCCGGCCCGTCCTGGACGTCTCCGCATGGCCGCGCCGGGCCGCCACGCGCGCGGAGCTGGGCGCGGCCATCCGGGCCGGCGGGGTCCCCGACCCCGGCTACTTCCTGGAGAGCGCGGTCCCGGTCGACGGCGGCTGGGAGCTGCTGTTCGACCCGGCCGACATGATGGTGTCGCAGCGGGCGTTCGCGGGGGAGTACTGGGACGCCTGGGCGGCCCCCGGACCGCCCGCGCTGCTGCTGCACGGCACCGCGAGCATGATGCTGTCGGCGGCCACCGCCGACCGCATGCTGCGCACCCGGCCGGGCACCTGCTACGCCGCGTTCCCCGGCCTGGGCCACTGGCTCCATGACGAGGACCCCGAGGGCTTCGCCCGCACGGTCGCCGCCCGCCTCGACGGCCGCCCGGTGGGCACCGGTACCGCCGGGTAGCGGCGGGCGCCCGGCCACCGGGTGGCCGGGAGCGGCCGGATCGCCTGACACCGCGCGGCCGGTCGGTTACCGTCGGAACCCGGAGGACCCGGCGATCCTGGAGGCCCGCATGCGCCGTCGACTCGCACGACTCCGATCCGCCCCCCTATCGTGGACCTGCGACGGGTGCGGGCAGTCCAACCCCGAGGGCCTGGTCAACTGCCCCAAGTGCGGCAAGTGGAAATGACGGGAGCGGACATGTCGTTGACGGAACACGCCCAGCGGGTCATGCGCGGCGAGGCCGACCGGCGCGGCCTCGTCGTCACGTTCCCCGGCGACGTCCCCGGCCACATCCCCGAGGAGACCCGGCTGTGGCTCTGCCACGTCGAGAACAAGGGCTGGTGCTACTTCACCGCCCCCGGGTTCGGCGACGAGATCACCCTGCCCGCCGAACGCGAGTTCGTCCCGGCCGACGAGGTCCTGGCGGGCGCGTGGTCGCTGTTCTACGGCCAGATCACCCTGCGGGGCTGGCCGCGGAGCACGTCGGCGCGGGCCCGCACCTGACCCGCCCGGCCGCCCCGCGGCGCCGTGCTCACCCCCGGTCGGCCGCCGCGGACGCCTCAGGGCGTCCGGCCGCGCCGCCCCCCGGGCCGGCCGCCCGCCGGTCCAGCAGCCCCGAGACCACGGCCAGGCCCAGGCCGACCACGGCCAGTCCCGCCCCCAGGATGTTGGGGGCGGTGTAGCCGTAGCCCGCGGCGATGACCAGCCCGCCCAGCCAGGCGCCCGCGGCGTTGGCGAAGTTCAGCGCCGAGTGGTTGAGCGCGGCCGCCAGCGACGGCGCGTCCCGGGCGGCGTCCATCAGCCGGGTCTGCAGCGACGGGATGAGCGCGCTGCCCGCGAACCCCAGCAGGAACACCATCGCCACCGCGCCGACCTTGAACGGCGCGAGCGCGTGCAGCAGGAGCAGCACGACCGCGATCCCGGCCATGCACGCGTACATGGTGGGCATCAGCGCGCGGTCCGCCGCCCGCCCGCCGGCCAGGTTGCCCGCCGTCATGCCGACGCCGTAGACCGCCAGCACCAGGGTGACCGCGGTCGGGCTGAACCCGGTGATGTCGGTCATCATCGGCGAGATGTAGCTGTAGGACGCGAACATGCCGCCGAAGCCGACGGCCGCCACGCCCAGCGCCAGCCACACCTGGCCGCGGGCCAGCGCCCCGAACTCCGAACGGATCGACGCGCCCGCCCGGGGCCGCTGGTTCGGGACCAGGGCGAGGATGGCGGCGACGGTCAGCACGCCGATCCCGGTGACGATCGCGAAGGTGCTCCGCCAGCCGAACTGCTGGGCGGCCAGCGTGCCCAGCGGCACGCCGACGATGTTGGCGACCGTCAGGCCCGCGATCATCAGCGACACCGCCTGGGACCGCTTGGTCACCGGGACGAGCGCCGCCGCCAGCACCGCGCCGACGCCGAAGAACGTGCCGTGCGGCAGCGCGGTGAGGAACCGCGAGGCCAGCAGCACCTCCCAGGTGGGCGCCAGCGCCGAGAGCAGGTTGCCCAGCGTGAACATGGTCATCAGGCCCGCGAGCAGGTACTTGCGGTCGACGCGGGCGCCCAGCGGCGCCAGCAGCGGGGCGCCGATGACCACCCCAAGCGCGTAGCCGGAGATCATGTAGCCGGCGACGGGGATCGACACCCCGAAGGACCGGGCCACGTCCGGCAGGATGCCCATGG
>NZ_BCRK01000164.1 GCF_001552555.1 Nocardiopsis trehalosi NBRC 14201
CCCCCGTTGCGGCGCGGGCGCCCGCCGGCCCCGGCGGACGCCCGCGCCCCCGCCGGGGGCCCGGCGGGCTCACCCGCACCGGCGCGCCGCGAACAGCGTCACCGCCGCGGCCGCCAGCGGGTGGTCCGCCTCCGGCGCCTCCAGCTCCGGCGCGAACCCGGTCCGGCGCAGCGCCGCCCCCCACTCCGCGCGCGACAGGAAGATGTGGTCGGTGCCCGCGCGCGCGTCCCCGTCCCCGGGGCGCCGCCCGCCCGGGGGCGCCGACATCAGGAACTGCATCGAGGTCAGGATCGGGTACAGCTCCCGGACGGTGTCCACGCACAGCAGCCGGCCGCCGGGCACCAGCAGGTCGCGCACCCCGCGCAGGCAGCGGTCCAGGTCGTGCGCGTTGTGCAGCACGTTCGCCGCCACCACCACGTCGCGCCCGCCCGCGCCGGGCACCCCGCCGCCGAGCGGGTCGGCGTTGGCGTCGAGCATCGCGAACCCGACCCCCGGCACCGCGCCGAAGCGCTCCCGGCCGGCGTCCAGGAAGTACCGGGAGACGTCGGTGAACAGGTAGTCGACGGGCCGCCCGGCCAGGGCCGCCAGCACGTCGGCGGTCGTGCCGCCCACCCCGGCGCCGATCTCCAGCACCCGCAGCGGCCGGGGCGCCCGCTCCTCCGCCGCCCGCAGGGCGACCGCGGCGACCGCCGCGTTGACGTACCGGTTGACCGCGTTGTCCCGGTAGGCGCCGTCGGCCGCGCCGGTCTCCCCGCCGGCGAACAGCAGCGCCTGCACCGCGAGGTCGTCGCGGAGCAGCGCGGGCAGGCTCCCCAGGGCGCCGCGCAGGAACCCCAGCAGCTCCGCCGGGTAGTCCAGGTGCCGCCCGGCCTCCTCCAGGCCGTCGGCCGCCGCCCGCAACTCGGCGGGGGAGACCCGCCGCAGCCCCCGGTAGCGGCCGTCCGCGCCCTGCTCCAGCAGGCCCTCGCGGACCAGCGCCGCCAGCCACCGCCGCAAAATCCACCGGTGCCGGGGGGCGGTGCCGGTCGCCTCGGCGACCTCCTCCGCCGTGTGCGCCGCCGTCCCCCGGAACAGGCCGCCCGTGCGCAGCGTCCGCGCCATCGCCAGCAGCGCCGCCTCGTCCATGCGCCGCAGGTGGGCGGGTGCCGCGGCGACCCGGTCGGCGGGCACCGCCGCCTCGGCCGCCGCCTGCACCCGCTCCGCGAGCCCGGCGGGGGCGGTCACCGGGGGCCGTCCGCGCCGAGCACCACAACCGGCGGCAGCGCCGACCCGGGCGGCAGCTCCCGGCGCAGGTGGGAGCGGGCCGCCTCGGCCAGCCGCCGCTCCACGAACGCCCGCAGCGGCTCGTGCGCCCGGCCGGGCCCCGCCGCCTCGGCGGCCGGCCGCGCCGACGCCGCCGCCGGGGCGCACACCGCCAGCAGCCCGGGGTCGGCCGCGTCCAGCTCGACGCAGGCGTCCCGCCCGGCCACCGCGGCGCGCAGCCGCGCCCCCGTGACGGCGCCCGGCGCGGGCGAGAGCGCCGCGTTGGGGAACCCGCCCACGCGCACCGGACCCGGCCCGTCGAGCAGCCGCCCCAGCGCGGTCTCCAGCGGCGCGCCGGCGTCCAGCTCCGTCCAGTCGAGGTTGCGCGGCTCCCGCTCCGGGGCGGGCGCGTCCACGGTGAGGACCGCGTCGAAGCGGTAGCGCGTCAGCTCGGTGTCGGCCGCCATCGTCTTGGCGCGGAAGGAGACGCGGACCGCGCGCGGGGACCGGGCCGCGACCGCCGCCAGCGCCGCCGGGTCGACGAGCAGCTCGTCGTCGCGGCGCGCCCGCTCGGCGGCGCGGCGCACGATCTCCGCGCTGTCCGCCCCGGGGGCGGCCGCCCGCTCCACCCAGCGGCAGTAGGCGTCCAGCAGCGCGGCGTGCCGGACGTCGCCCACCACCACGGCGCCCCCGGGCCGCACCAGCGCGACCGCGCCCAGCACCACCGCCTCCAGGTAGGCCAGGTCGGGGAAGCACTGGGTGACCGAGTTCAGCACGACGCGGTCCGGCCGGGCGCCCGCGCCGCCGACCCGCTCCAGCGCCGCCCGCACCTCCGCGCCCTGCGCCTCGTGGGCGGCCGCCCGGACGAACGCGGTGCCGGGCGGCGCCCCGGCACTCAGGGTCTCCACCGCGTGCGGCGCGACGTCGGTCCCGACGTAGCCGGCCACCCGGCCGCGCAGCCGGTGCGTCAGCAGCCCGGTGCCGCAGCCCAGCTCCAGCACCAGGTCGGGGCGGCCCTCCAGGACCAGGTCCACCGTCCGGTCCGCCCACTGCGCCATATGGTCGGCGGGCAGCGGCAGGCCGGTGTCGGACGCCCGCCACCCCGACAGGTCGAGGTCGTCGCTGTGCCGCTGGGCGGCGGAGGTGTAGGTCCAGTCGTACAGCTCACCCCAGTGGTCGAGGAACTCGGCGGTGAGCGAGCCGGGCGCGGCCGTCGGGGCGAGGGCCGCCGGGTCGGGGCGCACGTACACCCGCCCGTCGGCGCCGGCCTCGGCCGAGGCGATCCAGCGGTGGCGCAGCAGGGCGGCGACCGCCGGCGCGGTTCCGGCGGGCGGGTCCCCGGCGGGGGCGGGGCGGGATTCGGTCGTCATGGCGGCGTGGCGCCCCTCCCTGGGGGAGGGGCGCCGTCTCCTTTCCGAGTGAGAGCGGGGGCGCGGCGTGGCCGCGCGGGTCAGTCCCGGCCGGGCCGGGCGGGGGCGGGCAGCGCCGCGGACACGGCCTTGGCCAGCGCCTCCTCGGCGGGCGGGCGCAGCAGCGAGTAGTGGTCGGCGTCCACCCCGACGACCTCCAGCGGGCCGGCCAGGTGGGCGCCCCACCCCAGGTCGGGCAGCCCCGGCGGGGAGTCGTCGACCCCCATGCCGATGCCCGAGTTGCGCTGCGCCGGCCGGTCGGCGCGCACCAGCAGCGTCGCCGTCGCCGGGTCGGCCAGCCGCCGGGGCGTGTGGCGGGCGAGGGCGCGCATGTGCCGGTCGAACACCGCGACGCGGTCGGCCGCGCTGTCGCCCCGGCCGAGCAGCCGGTGCGCGCGCAGCCGCCGCTCGGCCTCGGCCCACCGCTCCGCCGGCTCCAGGGCGACGAAGGCGGCGCGCGCCGCGCCGTCGCCCACCCCCAGGTCCACGCCGAGGTAGCCCTCCAGGGCGCCGAGGTGGCGGGCGATGGTCTCCCCGCGCGCGTCCTCCGGGTCGGCCAGGTCCACGTCGGTGATGTGGGTGGGGTCGTTGGAGTCGAACATCAGCAGCAGGTCGACCCGCCGGCCGTCCTCGTGCAGCCGGCACGCCATCTCCTGGCCCAGGCTGCCGCCCATGGACCAGCCGCCCAGGATGAGCGGGCCGCCGCCGTGGTGGCGCAGGACCAGGTCGGCGTAGGCGTCGGCCATCTCCCCGATGTCGGCGGCCGGCGGCGCGTCCCCGACGAGGGCGGGGTCGGTGACGGCCACCACGGTGAACTCCGGGTCGAGTCGGCGGGCCAGCCCCGCGTAGCAGAGCACGTCGCCGCCCGAGGGGTGCACCAGGACCACCGTGCGGTCGCCGGTGCCCGCCCGCAGGGTCAGCAGCGCGTCGTCGGACACCGCCGCCCGCCGGCGGCGCGCGGGGGCCGGCGCGGGGCCGTCCCACCCCTCGGGGTCGGCGGCCAGGTCGCGCACCCGGCCCGCGTACGCGGCGAACGCCCGGTCCACCCGCGCGGGGTCCAGGTCGGGGTGGCGCGCGTCCCATTGCAGGAGCAGTTCGCCGCGCTGCACCAGGACCTGGGCGTCGAGCAGGGTCTGCGGGGTGCGGCTGAGCGCGTGCACCTGCGTGCCCACCCACTGCAGGTCGCGCTCGCCGCCGACCGCGTCCTCCAGCCCCAGCGCGCTGGTGAACACCACCGGGACCGAGGCCACCCGCCCGGTGCGGGCCGCCTGCTCGGCCAGCAGGTCCAGCGCCGAGTAGGCGCGGTGGTCGAGGTCGGCGAACAGCCGGCGGTGGGTCCGCCGCACCCGCTCGGCGAAGCCGTCGGCGCCCCGCAGGTCGGCCTCGTGCAGCAGCAGCGAGGTGAAGTCGCCGACCACGCCGTGCACGTCGGGGTGCACGTCGGGCCGGTCGAACAGGGTGAGGGTCACGGCGAAGTGGTCGTCGCCGGACCAGTCGGCCAGGGTCTCCAGGTAGGCCGCGAGCAGCACCGCGGCGGGGGTGACGCCGTGGTGGGCGGCGCCGCGCCGCAGCGCGTCCCACTCCGCCGCGTCCAGGCGCGCCGACCGGCGGACGAACTCCCGCTCGCCGTCGGCGGCCGCGACCGGCAGCGCCGGGGCGCCGGGCAGCGCGGGCAGGCGGTCGCGCCAGTACGCGGCGGCCCGGCGCCCCTCGGGGCCCGCCGCGCGGGCCTCGATCGCGGCCACGCACGCCGCGGCGTCCACGCCCGGTTCGGGCAGGGGGACGTCCGGGCGCTCGTAGAAGTGCTGCACCTCCCGGTCGATGATCCAGTAGCTCGCGGCGTCGCAGACCAGCACGTCCACCCCGATGAACAGGCGGACGCGGCCCTCGGGCAGCAGCGCCGCCTGCACCACCAGCAGCGGCCACCGGTCGGCGGGGCCCGCGTCGCGGGAGACGCGCCGGCGCAGCCGCTCCAGGCGGGCGTCGCGCACCTCCGGCGGGGCGGCGGTGAGGTCGTGCGTGCGGATGCGGTAGCGGGGCAGGTGGTCCAGCACCGCGAACCGGCCGTTGGGGGTGGCGACCGCCCGCAGCATGGCGTGCCGGCCGATCACCCGGTTCCACGCCTCCTCGTAGCGCGCCACGTCGAGCGCCGGGCAGTCGTACTCCAGGTAGAAGTGGCAGGGCGTGCCGCCCAGGTCGTAGCCGCCGTCGCGGCCGACCCAGTAGGCGTGCTGCACCCGCGTCATCGGCAGGGTCCCGTCGTCGGCGGCGGGTGGCGCGGGCGCGGCGGGCGCGGCGCCGCGGGCGGGTTCGGCGGGCGCCTCGGGTGCGGCGGGTCTAGCGGGGGCCGCTGTGCCGCGCGCGGTGAGCAGGGCGGCGACACCGGACACCGTGGGGTCGGCCAGGACGTCGCGCAGCCCCAGCTCGGCGCCGAAGCGGCGGCGCAGCGCCAGGAGCATCCGGGTGGCCAGCAGCGAATGGCCGCCCAGGGCGAAGAAGTCGGCGCCACCCGACCGGACCGGCGTGCCGAACAGCTCCGTCCACAACTCCGCCACGGCCCGTTCGACCGGGCCCAGGTCGGCGGCGTCGGCGCCGTCCCCGGCGTCCGCGCCCGGGGCCGCCGGGCGGGCGGCGTCGGCCATGCGGCGGCGCAGGTCGGTGGACGAGACCGCGACGACCGGGGGGGTCGTCCCGTCGGCGGCCGCCGCCAGCACCCGGTCGAGCGCGCCCATGCCCGTGCGGGCGTCGATCGCGTAGTCGAGGTTGACCACGCGGTCCTCGCCCAGCGGACCCACCCGCCAGGCGTCCCACACCACGCTCACCCAGCGGGTGGCGGTGTCGCCGGCCCGCTGCGCCGCGAGGGCGTCCAGGAACGCGTTGGCGGCGCAGTAGGGGCCCATGCCGATACCGCCGACCAGGGTGCCGGCCGAGGACATCAGCAGCACGGTCCCCGGCCGCCGTCCGGCGGGCAGGGCGTCCACCGCCGCGGACAGCGCCAGCGCGCCCGCGACCTTCGCGTGGACGTGGCCGTCGACCTGCTCGGGCCCGACGGCGCGCATCGGCCGCAGGTCGGCGGTCGCGACGACCCCGGCGGCGTGCACCACGAGGGCGACACCGGGCCCGCCGGGGGCGGTGAGCTCGTCGAGCAGGGCGCGCGTCGCAGCGGCGTCGGCGGCGTCGAGTTCGCGGACCTCCACGGGGGTGCCGCGCTCGGCCAGGCGGCGCAGCGCCTCGGCCCGCTCGGCGTCGCCCGGGCGGGCGTCGGCGCCGGTGCGGGGCGCCGAGCGGGTGGTGGCGACCACCCGCAGGCCGCGCGCCGCCAGGTGCGCCGCCGTGGTCAGCCCCACGTCGCCCAGGCCGCCGGTGATGAGCGCGACCGGCCGCGCGCCGCCGTCCGGCGCCGGGGCGGCGGGCTCGGGCACGGGCGGCCGCCACGGCCGCACGCCCCGGACCCGGCGGGTGCGGCCGCGCAGGGCGACCTCCCGCCCCGGTGCGCCGCCCGCCGCCAGGTCGGCCAGCTCCGCGGCGACCGCGGCCCCGGCGTCGGTGTCGGGCCCCAGGTCGACGGTGCGCCACACGGTGCCCGGGGCCTCCTGGCCCAGGACGCGCGGCAGCACCCGCGCGGACGCGGTGGCGGGCGCGGCGGCGTCGGTGCTCTCGACCGGCTCCGCGGAGCGGGTGACCTGGACGACCAGCGGCGCCTCGGCGTCCAGGGCGGTGATCGCGCGGGCCGCGTCGGCGTGGTCCAGGACGTGCCGGGCCACCGCCTGGGGCACCGCGCCGCCGTCCGCGTCGCCGCCGCCGTCGCCGCCGACCACGAGCACGCAGCCGCTCCACGGGCCGGGCGGCGCCCCGGCGGCGCCGGCCACCGGCACCACCTCCGCGCCGTGCGCGGTGAGGCCGTCGCGTACGGCGTCGGCGTCGGGCCCGCCGCCGGCCAGCAGCCACCGGCCGGTGGGCCCGCCGGGCGGCAGGGGCGCGGTCTGCTCCCACACCGGCACCTGGAGCGGGTCGTCGGTGTCGGGGGCGTCGGCCGTCCCGCCGGCCGACGGCTCGGGCGGGTCCGTCCACAGCCGGCGCCGCTGGAACGCGTACCCGGGCGCCGCCACCCGGCGCCGGCCGGGGCGGTGCAGGGCGGCGAAGTCCACGTCGACGCCGTGGCTCCACAGGGTGCCCAGTGCCGCGCGCACCGCCACCGCGTCGGAGTCGGCGGCGTCGGCGGCCAGCGTGGTGACCGCCGCGCGCAGCCCCGCCAGCCCGTTGCGCCGGGCGAGCGCGGCCAGCGCCGACCCGGGGCCGACGTGCACGAGCAGCGCCGGGCGGTCGGGGTCGCGGCCGACGGCGCCCTCCAGGGCCTGGGCGAACAGCACCGGCGCGCGCACCTGGCGGGCCCAGTGGTCGGCCGTCGCCAACTCGGCGGCGACGGGGCCGCCGGTGGCGGTGGAGACCACCTCGGCGCGGGGGGTGCGCGGGACGAGCCCGGCCGCCGCCGCGCGGACCCGCTCCACGGCGGGTTCCACGAGCCGCGAGTGCGCGGCCACGTCCACGTGCACCGGGGTGCCCTCGACGCCGGCGCGGCCGAGGTCGGCGGCCAGCGCCTCGACGTCGGCGCGGGTGCCCGACACCACGCACGCGTCCGGCGCGTTGACCGCCGCGACGTCCACCCCGGGGTGGCGGTCCAGGTGTCCGGCCAGCGCGTCGGCGCCCATCGGCACGGCGAGCATCGCCCCGTGCCCGGCGCCCGAGCCGAGCGCGGTGGAGCGGACGGCCACCAGCCGGGCCGCGTCGGCGATGTCCAGCGCGCCCGCCGCGACGGCGGCGGTGTACTCGCCCAGGCTGTGGCCGAGCACCGCGTCGGGGAGCACCCCCCACGACTCCAGCAGGCGGGCGGTGGCCAGCGAGACGGTGAACAGGGCGGGCAGTCCGGCGGCGGCGGAGCGGGCGGCGCCGACCGCCGACGGGTCGGTGACGACGTCGCGCACGTCGGTGCCCAGCAGCGGGCGCAGCAGGTCGGCGCACTCGTCCACGCACGCCGCGAACACCGGCTCCCGCGCGTACAGCTCGGCGCCCATCCCGGCGTACTGGCTGCCGCCGCCGGGGAAGGCGAACACCACGCGGGCGGGGGCGGACCCGACCGCCACCGGCGCGGCGGAGCGCAGCGCGGCGGCGGGGTCGGCGTCCGGCGCCACCACGGCGGCGAGGCGGAACCCGCCCCGGTGGGCGCGCCCGCTCTGCAGGGTGTGCGCGAGGTCGGCGCGGTCGGTGCCGGGCGCGGTGCGGGCGAGCGCGTCGGCGGTCGCGGCGAGGGCGGCCCGGCCGTGCGCCGCCAGCGGCAGCAGCTGCGGGCGCGGGTCGTCCGGCCCGGCGGTGCGCTCGGGCGGCGGGCCCAGGACGGCGTGCGCGTTGGTGCCCCCGATGCCGAACGAGCTGACCCCGGCGAGCTCCGGCCCCGTCCACGGGCGGGTGCGGGTGACCACCTCGAACGGGGACCCGTCCAGGGCGAGCAGCTCGTTGACGGGTTCGGCGTGCAGTGAGGCGGGCAGCGTCCGGTGCGCGATGGCCAGCACCGTCTTGATGAACGACGCGATCCCGGCCGCCGAGTTGGTGTGGCCGATGTTGCTCTTCACCGACCCCAGGCCGCACCAGGCGGGCCCGCGCGCCCCGTAGACCCGGCGCAGGGCCTCGGTCTCGATCGGGTCGCCCAGCCGGGTGCCCGTTCCGTGCGCCTCGACGTAGCCGATGTGGCGCGGCTCGGCGCGGGCGACCGCCAGCGCCTCGGCGAGCACCCGCGCCTGGCCGCGCACCGAGGGGGCGGTGAACCCGGGCTTGGCCGCCCCGTCGTTGTTCACCGCCGACCCGTGCAGGACCGCGAGGACCGGGTCGCCGTCGCGCAGGGCGTCGGCGAGCCGGCGCAGCACGACGGCGCCCACGCCCTGGGTGTAGACGACGCCGCTGCCGTGCGCGGAGAACGGGCGGACCGTGCCGTCGGCCGAGTAGATGCCGTCAGGGGTGTGCACGTAGCCGGCGCCCTGCGGGACGATGAGCGAGGCGCCCCCGGCCAGGGCGGTGTCGCACTCGCCCGCGATGAGCGCCTGGGCGGCGGTGTGCACGGCCACCAGCGACGTCGAGCAGGCGGTGTTCACCGCGATGGCCGGGCCGGTGAGGTCGAGCCGGTAGGCGGTCTGCAGGGGCAGGTAGTCGGTGTGGGTGCCGATCGCCGCCTGCATGCTGCCCATGGGGTCGGGGCCGGCGCCGGCGGGGTCCCAGCGGTCGGCCAGGTTGGTCGCCAGGTAGGCGCTGTGGGCGGCCCCGGCGAACACGCCCACCGACCCGGCGCCGGTCCCGCCGCCGTGGCCGGCCTGCTCCAGCGCCTGCCAGGCGGTCTCCAGGAACAGCCGCTGCTGCGGGTCGAGCAGGGCCGCCTCGGCGTCGGTGAGCCCGAAGGGCTCGGGGTCGAACATGTCCTGGCCGTCGATGAGCCCGGCCACCGGGACGTAGTGGGGGTCGCGGCGCAGGGCCGGGCGGACGCCGGCCCGGTCCAGGTCGGCGTCGGACAGCCGCACCAGGCCCTCGCGGCCTCCGGCGAGCAGGTCCCAGAACGCGTCGGCGTCCGGTGCGCCGGGGAACCGGCAGGCCAGGCCGGTGACCGCCACGGCGGTGGCGGGGTCGGTGGTGTGGGGGGTCACGGGGCGACCTCCGTCGCTGCGTCGCGGGCGCGGCGGCGCAGGTCGCCGCGGGATGGTGGGGCGGGGACAGCGGGATCGGTGGAATCGGTGGGTTCGGCGGCGGCGGCGGGGGGCGGCGCGGCCGCGGTGGCCGGGGCGGCCGGGGGCGCCGCCGTTCGGCGCCCGGTGATGTGCGCCGCCAGGGCGCGCACCGTGGGGTTGGCGAACAGGTCGACCACCGAGAGGTCGGGGGCGAGTTCCGCCGCGAGCCGGCCGTGGGCCAGGACGAGCGTCAGCGACGTCGCGCCCATGCGGAAGAACGGCGTCTCCGGGTCGACCTCGGTCGACAGCAGGTCGGTGAAGACCCGGGTGACGGCGGCGGCCACGCCGGGGTCGGCGGTCGGCGCGCGGGACGGCGCCGCCGGGGGAGCGGGCGCCGCCGGGGCGGCGGGGGCGGCCGGGGAAGCGGCCGCCTCCGGGGCGGCCTCCGGGGCCGCCTCCGAGATGGTGGCCGGCTCCGCCGAGGGCGTGCCGGACGCGGACAGGTCGACGTCGACCAGCGCGGGGCCGTCCAGGCGGGCGTGCGCGCGCACCGGGGAGTCGGCGTCCGCGAGCGCCCGCACCAGCGCGCCCGCCGCCGCCAGCGCCCGGTCGGCCGGGAGGTCCCCCGCGCCGACGCTCAGGCGGACGGTGAGCCCGGCGCGCAGCGCGGCGCCGAGGGCGGCGTCGAGCCCGTCCGGGGCGGCGCCGGGGGCCGGTCCGGTGGCGGCCGGGGCGGCCGTCACCTGCGGCGCGGCGAGCGGCGCGTCCGCCGGTGCGGACACCGCGCCCGGCGCGGCCGCCGGGGCGTCCGGCGCTCCGGCGGCGGGCCCGGCGGCCCGCCGGTAGGGGTTGGCCAGCGCCTTGTAGTCGATCTTGCCGTTGTCGGTGACCGGCAGCTCCGGCAGCCGGACGAACCGGCTGGGCACCATGTAGTCGGGCACCCGGGTGCGCAGGAGGTCGACCAGGTCGGGGTCGCCGGGCAGCGGGGTGTGCTCGCTGCCCACCAGGAACGCCACCAGCCGGGGGCGGTCGTCGGGCCCGCGCATGGACATGGCGACGGCCTGCCGCACGCCCGGGACCCGGTCCAGTGCCGACTCGACCTCCCCGAGTTCGATGCGGTGCCCGCGGATCTTCACCTGGCGGTCCGCCCGGCCCAGGAACTCGATGGTGCCGTCCGGGCGCCACCGCCCCAGGTCGCCCGTGTGGTAGACGCGGCCGAGCACGGGGTGGTCGAGGAACCGCTCCGCCGTCTGCGCGGGGTCGCCGATGTAGCCGCGCGCCAGCCCGGCGCCGCCGATGTGCAGCTCGCCGGGGACCCCCGCCGGGACGGGCCCGCCGCCGGGGGCGTCGAGGATGTGGAAGCTCTGGCCGCGCAGGGCGCGGCCGTAGGGGATGCTCGGCCAGTCGGGGTCGACGTCGCCGATCGGGTGGCAGATCGACCAGATCGACCCCTCGGTGGCCCCGCCCAGGCTGACGATCTCCGCCTTGGGGGCCAGCGCCCGGACGCGGTCGGGGAGCGTGACGGGGATCCAGTCGGCGGACAGGAAGACCAGGCGCAGGTCGGCCAGTGCGCCGCGGGCGGCCTCCGGGTCGATCTCGGCGTACTCGACCAGCATCTCCATGAGGGCCGGCGCCGTGTTCCACAGCGTCACCCGGTGCCGCCCCATCAGCTCCAGCCAGTGGCCGGGGTCGCGCTGCCGGTGCGCGTCGGGCAGGACCAGGGCGGCCCCGGCGCCCATGACGCCGTAGACGTCGTGGACCGACAGGTCGAAGCTGAACGCCGACAGCGCCAGCATGCGGTCGTCGGGGCGCAGCGGGAACCGGTCGACCAGGTCGTCGATGGTGGTGCGCGCCTGCCGGTGCTCGATGGCCACGCCCTTGGGGCGGCCCGTGGAGCCCGAGGTGAAGATGGCGTAGGCGAGGTCGTCCGGCGCGGGCCGGCGCGGCGCGGCGCCGTCGGGCTCCGGGCCGCCGACCAGGCCGCCGTCGGGGGCGATCCGGTGGACGGCGACCCCCTCCGGCCAGTCCGGGGACGGCCCCCCGGTGATCAGCGCGTGGGCCACCCCGGCCTGCGCGCACACCGACGCCACGCGCTCGGCAGGCCACGACGGCTCAACGGGCACGTAGCCGGCGCCGGACGCCGAGACGCCGAGGATGGCCGCGACCTGGTCGGGGCCCTTGTCGACGCCGACGGCCACCAGGTCACCCGGTCCCAGACCGGCCGCCGCGAGCGCGGCGCCCGTGCGCGCCGCCCGCTCGGCCAGCTCGCCGTGGGACACGGCGCCGCCCGAGCCGAGGAGCGCCGGGAGCCCGCCGTGCCGGTCCGCGGCGGCGCGCCACGGGCCGTCCAGCAGCGGGCCGGCCTCCGGGAACGGGGTGCGGTCCAGCGGCTCGTCGGGGCGGAAGGACGGGTCCCAGCCCAGGGCGGGGTCGGTCCACACCGCCGGGTCGGCGGCCAGCCGCCGCAGCAGCCGGGCGTGCGCGGCGGCCATCCCGGCGGCGAAGCCGGGGGGCAGCGTCCCCTCGACGCCGTCCCAGGACACCACCAGCTCCCCGCCCTCCTCGTGCACGATGTGGTCGAGGGCGACCTGGGGGGTCTGCGAGACGCCGAAGACCTCCTCGCCGAGCCAGGCCACGGGGGAGGCGTCGGGGTCGTGCAGCCCGATGCCGCTGGTGAAGACGACCGGATGGGCGGGCGTGAGGCGGGGGCCGTCGGCCGAGCGGAGCGCCTCCACCCCCGACACCGAGCGGTGGTCGAGGTCGGTCCAGAACCGCCGGTTGACGGCGGTGGCGAAGGCGAGGAAGCCGTCCCAGGCGGCGGGGCGCGCCTCGGGGACCTCCACCAGGACGGTCGAGGTGAAGTCGCCCACGAGGTGGCGCAGAGCGGGGTCGTCGGGGCGGTCGAACAGCGTGGTGTTCAGGCTGAACGGGGCGGTCGCGCCCCAGCGCGCCAGGACGAGGGCGAACGCGGCCAGCAGCAGCCCGGTCGGGCTCAGCCCGTGGTCGGCGGCGCGGGCGCGCAGCGCGGACCACGTCGCGGCGTCGAGCCGGTGCGCGTCGCGGACGAACCGGTGGGAGCGCACCTCGGCGAGGTCGCGCGTCCACGGCAGCGCGGGCCCCGGGGGCAGCGTCTCGGCGCGCTCGGCCCAGTAGGCGAGGTCGCGGCGCCGGGCCTCCTCCTCGGCCGGGTCGGCCCGGCGGCGGCGGACGAGTTCGGGGAAGGTCAGCGGGGAACGGGGCGGTTCGGCCCCGGGGTCGGCCACGAGGGCGCCCCATTCGGCGAGGACCTGCATCCACCCGGCGAGGTCGAGGGCCAGCACGTCCACGCCGAGCTGGACGCGGGTGCGGCCGTCGGGCAGCAGGACCGCGTTGAGGTCGAACAGCGGCCACCGGTCGGTGGGGCGCACCTGGTGCGACCGGGAGTGGCGCAGCTCGTCCAGGGCGCGTTCGGCGGCCGCCGGGTCGGCGGCGCGCAGGTCGGTCACGCCGATGCGGTAGGGCGGGACGGTCGGCAGGACCCGCTGCCGGCCGTCGCGGCCGATCACCATGCGCAGCATCGGGTGGTGGTCGACCAGGCGGTTCCACGCGGTGGTGAGCCGGGCGAGGTCGGCCTCCGGGTCGCCCTCGGGCCGCCGGTCGTATTCGCGGTAGTAGAAGGTCGCGACCCCGCCGAGGGGGAACGCGGGGTCGCGACCGATCCAGTAGGCCGCCTGCAGCGGGGTGAGGGGGAAGTCGGCCCCGTCGGCGGCGGGGGCCGCGCCCGGCGCGGAGGCGGGTGCGGCGCCCCCGGCCGGGGACGCGGGGGCGGGGGCGGCGGCGTCCTCGGTCGGGCCGGCGGGGGGAGCGGGGTCGGCGGCGCCGTCGGGGTCGTGGCGGCCCTGGGCGACCGAGGCGACCGTTGCGCCGCCGAGGAAGGCGGTGAGCGGCAGGTCTAGCCCGGTCTCGTCGCGCAGCCGGCGGCGCAGCCGGACGGCGGTGAACGACTCTAGGCCGAGGGAGGTCAGCGGGCGGACGGGATCGACGTCGGCACCGTCGATCCCGAGGATGTCGGCGACGATCCCGGCGACGGTCGGCTCGGGGATCGCCTCGGAGGGCAGCGGGGCGTCGGGCATGGGTCTCCGTCTCATCGTGGGAGGGGGCGGCGGAACGCGGACCAGTACGACCGATCGCGAGAATGATAACCGTTTTCACCCAGAATGCCAGAGATGCCGACGCCGTCCCCGCGTGGGGTGCGCGTGCGGGGTGGGGATGCGGGCGATGGGGGGCGGGTGCGGGGGCGGTCGGCCGTCGGCGGCCGGAATGGAGCGGCGGCCGGCCGCGCGGACGGCGGCGGCCGGGGTGCGCCG
>NZ_BCRK01000165.1 GCF_001552555.1 Nocardiopsis trehalosi NBRC 14201
GGCCTGGTCGACAAGCTGGTCTACCTCAGCACGGGCCTGGCGATCATCCTCGGGTTCATCGGCGTGAAGCTCATCCTGCACGCGATCCACGAGACCACCAGCCTGCACGTCCCGGAGATCCCGACCGTGCTCTCCCTCGTGGTCATCGTGCTGACCCTCGTCGTGACCGCGGTCGCCAGCCTCTACAAGACCCGGCACAGCGCGGCCCCCACCCCGGCCGCCGGCCCGCCGGACGAGCCCGGCTCCTCCGGCCCGGACAGCCCGGGCGGCACCGTGCACCGCGTCTGACCCGGCGGGGCCCGCACGCCCCCGCCGCACACCGCCCGCAGGGGCCGGAGGACCGCCGTCCCCCGGCCCCTGCGGCGTCCCGGAGAAGTCCCGTTCGCCGGGCGCGGGCCGACCCGCCGGACGCACGACAGGGGGATGACCACCCACGGGCAGCGGACGCGCCCCCTCCCGGCAAGGGGCCGGGCCGCACCCCCCGGGCGGCCCCACGGGGCGCGGCCCCGCTCCCCCACCGGGACGGGTTTCCCGATCTCCGGTGCGCGGGGAGGATGGCGGTGTGGCCGGCCGTCCCCCGGAGGTGTGCGCGTGACCCCCCGCATCGATCTACTGGACCCCGACACCTACGAGCGCGGGGGCGTCCCCTTCGAGCAACTCGCCTGGCTGCGCGAGAACGCGCCCGTGTACCGGCACCCCGACCCGGACACCGGCCACCTGTGGGCGGTCACCCGGCACGCCGACATCGTGTCGGTGTCGCGGGACCCCGACACCTTCTCCTCCGAGCGGCGCACCCCGCTGCTGGAGGAGCCGAGCGAGGAGCTGCTCGCCCGCAACCGCATGATGATGCTCGCCCAGGACCCGCCCCGCCACACCCGCACCCGCTCACTGGTCAACCGGGGGTTCACCCCGCGCAGCGTCGCCCGCCTGGAGGAGCGCGTCCGGGCGTACTGCGAGCGGATGGTCGACGCGGCGCGCGAGAAGGGCGAGGTCGACTTCGTCCGCGACCTGGCGGCCCCGCTGCCGCTCTACGTCATCTGCGAACTGCTCGGGGCGCCCGAGTCCGACCACGAGGCCATCTTCACCTGGTCCAACCAGGCGATCGGCGCCGAGGACCCCGAGTACGGGGGCGAGGACGGCACCATGGCCCTGGTGCGGTACGCCCTCGGGCTGGCCGAGCGGCACCGCACCGCTCCGCTCGGCGGGATCATGGGCGACCTGCTGGACGCGGACGGCCCGGACGGCGGCCTGGACCCGACCGGGTTCGCCATGTTCGTGGTGCTGCTGGCGGTGGCGGGCAACGAGACCACCCGCAACGCGGCGTCGGGCGGCATGCTGGCGTTCGCCGAGCACCCGGACCAGTGGCGGCGGCTGCGCGCCGACCGCTCCCTGCTCGACACCCTCCCGGACGAGATCGTCCGCTGGGTGACCCCGGTCAACGCGTTCCGGCGCACCGCCACCCGCGCCACCGAACTGGGCGGGCAGGCGATCGCCGAGGGCGACAAGGTCGTCGTGTTCTACGCGTCGGGCAACCGCGACCCGGCGGCGTTCACCGACCCGGACGCCTTCGACGTCGCCCGCCCGGGCGGCGCCCACCTGGGGTTCGGCGGCGGCGGGCCGCACTTCTGCCTCGGCGCCCACCTCGCCCGCCTGGAGCTGCGCGTCCTCTTCTCCACCCTCCTCGACCGCGCCCCCGACATCACCGTCACCGGCACCCCCCGCCGCCTCCGCTCCGCCTTCGTCAACGCCATCAAACACCTCCCCGTCACCCTCACCCCCTGACCACCCGCCCGCCATCACCCCGGGGCGTGGCCGAGCGGGTTAGGGAGGGCGAGTGCTCACCGCCCGGACTCGGGGACCAGGGCGAGGGTGCGGGTGGTCAGGGCGTCGAAGGTGATGTCGTCGAAGCCGGTGAGGGTGCTGGCGATGCGGTTGCGCAGCGGGGTGGTCCAGTAGGTGGGGATCGCGGGGGCGCCGATGAGGGCGCCGACCGTGCCGCCGACCGTGGCGCCGTCGGAGTCGGTGTCCCAGCCCGCCGTGACCACGGCGGTGATGGAGGACGTGAAGTCGCCCGCGCCGTGGACCAGGGCCGCCGCGACGGCCGCCGCGTTGTTGACGCTGTGCACCCAGTGCAGGTCGCCGTGGCGCTCGTAGAGGGCGTCCAGAACGCGTTCGAAGTCGGGTTCGGTGCGGGCCGTCTCGGCGGCGTGGCGCACGGCGGCGGCCAGGCGGGAGTTCGGCGGTACCACGCGCAGCGCGGCCGCCAGCGCCTCCTCCGGCCCGGCGGCGGTGAGCGACGCGGCGGCGAGGGCGGCCGCGAACATGGCGCCGTAGACGCCGTTCGCGGTGTGGCTCAGCACGGCGTCGCGGTGGGCCAGGCGGGCGGCGCGGCCGGGGTCGCCCGGGTTGGTCCACCCGTAGACGTCGGTCCGGATCTGCGCGCCGATCCACTCCCGGAACGGGTTGCGGTGGGTGGCGGTGTCCGGCGGCACGAGGCCGAGCAGCAGGTTGCGCAGCGCGACGCGCTCGGCGGTGAAGATGCGCCCGGCGGGCAGTTCGTCCAGCCACGCCTGGGCGACGTCGCCGGTGGTGAAGTCCGGCCCGTGCCGCTCCAGCATGGCGAGGGCGAGCATCGGGAAGTTGAGGTCGTCGTCCTCGGGTGTGCCGTCGATGTTCTCGGCGAGGCTGGTGGGCGCGCTGCGCCGGTTCCACGGCCAGCGGCGGGCGACGTCGTCGGGCAGGCCGCGCGCGGTGAACCAGCCGCGCACCGGCCAGGTGCCGGTGGCCTCCGCGATGGCGCGGATTCCCGCCCGGGGGATCTTCTCGACGGGCTTGCCCAGGACGCATCCGGCGGCGCGGCCGGTCCAGGCGCCGAGGACGCGGTCGTGCAGGTCGGGTCCCGGTGCGGCGATCGGGGTGTGCGGCCAGTCCGGGCAGGCGGCGACGATGGCGTCGATGTCGGTCGGCTCGTCGGCGGCGAGCGGGGACGGCTGCGCGGCGAGTTCGTCCAGCAGCTCCTCGGCGAGGCGGCGCAGCGCGGGCGGTGCGGGCTCCGGCGAGGCGCCCGCCAGGGGCGGGGCGTCGTGTCCACCGGCCGCGTGCCAGCGCTCCTCGACCGCGCTCGGGTCGCGCCCGTCCTGCCGGGCCTGCCGCAGCTCGTGGCCGATCAGGTCCTCCGGGTGGATCCACGTGAGTCGCACCGCTGTTCCGCCTTCCTGTCCTCGTCCGCCGCGCCCGCTCCCGGCGGCACGGCCCCTGTGCCGGCCGGCTCCCCCGCCGACACGGTCCTACTCCGGCCTCCCGGGCGGTTTCCCCCCGGCGGCCGATCTGCCCCCGTCCTGCCCCCGCCAACACGGTCGCTTCTCGGTCCGGCTCCGGCCGCGCCGACGACCTGCTCGGCGCTGCCCGCTCCGCTTGCGCGGTCGTCCTCCGACCCCGCACCGCCCCCTTGGTGGGGCCGCTGCGGGTGGCGGCTCCGGGGATGCTCGTCGTCGGCGTGCCCCGTCGGTAGCGCCCGCCCTGGATGGCGCGGAGCGCCGCGCTGGTCCGCTCCCCCTCGGTGAGGGGCACGTTCGGGGGCCGTGGCGGTTCGTCCTTGATGGGTCTCCCCAGCGGCCTCCCCGCTGCGGTTATGGATGGCCGGACGCCCGGCACCGCCCCAGGGGACGGCAGGGGCGGGGACGGGCGTCCGGAGTCTCGCGGGGTAGGCCGGGCCGGTCGGCCCCGGCCCGAGGCAGCTCGCCGGCCCGAGACCGCCGACCGGCCGGAACCGACCGGAGGCCGTCGGACGGGCCGACCGGCCGGAGGCCGCCGACCGACCGACCGGCCGCACCGGGCGCTACGCCGGTGTGTCGAGCGCGGCGAAGACCCGCTCGTGGTCGCGGCGGGCGGCGAGGTCGGCGGCGTGGATCTCGCGCGCGACCTCCGCCAGCTCCAGGGCGGGCGCCTCCAGGTCGATACGGCTGGCCGTGGCGACGTCGGTGCTCCAGTCCTCGGGCACGGCCGCACGGCCGCCCAGGGCCCCCGCGATCGCGCCGCCCATGCTGGCGATCGAGTCGGCGTCGCGCCCGTAGTTGACCCCGCCGAGGACGGTGTCGCGGTAGCCGCCGTCGGCGATCAGCAGGAACGCCAGCGCCATCGGCAGCTCCTCGATGGCGTGCACCCGGCTGGGCCGGCGCGCGCCGAGCCCCTGGTCGCGGTAGGTGTCGGCGACGGTGTCGTAGGGCGCCATGGCGGCGCGCAGCCACGGGGCGGCCTCGCGCCAGTCGGTGATGCCGCGCGCCCGGTCGCACACCGCCTCGATCGCGGCGCGGGTGCCGTCCTTGGCGACCCGCAGGGCCTGCGCGACGACGGTGTCCGGGGTGGCGCCGGGCCGCATGGCCTCGGCGACGGCGGCCGCGAACACCCCGGCCGCCTCCCGCCCGTAGCTGGACTGGTGGGCGCCCGCCAGGTCGATCGCCTCGGCGTAGGCGCCCGCCGGGTCGCCGGCGTTGACGATGCCCACCGGCGCCATGTACATGGCTGCGCCGCAGTTGACGATGTTGCCGACGCCGGCCTCGCGCGGATCGACGTGCCCGTAGTGCAGCCGGGCCACGATCCACTTCTCGGCGAGGAACACCCGCTGGAGCAGCAGCGCGTCGGCCTCCAGCTCGGGCACCCAGCGCTTCTCGGCCATCATCTCGGGCACCAGGTACTCGGCGGCCGCGTAGGCGTCGAGGTGCTGGCCGGCCCGGCGGTACACGCGCACCAGGGCGTGCGTCATGAGGGTGTCGTCGGTGACGTGGCCGTCGCCCTTGTGGTATGGGGCGATGGGGCGGGCGTTGCGCCAGTCGGCGTTGAACGGGGGGACGATGCCCTCCACGTGCCCGTCGTAGCGCGCCCGGATCTGCTCGGGGGTCCACCCCTCGGTGGCACCGCCGAGGGCGTCGCCGACCGCCGCGCCGACCAGACTCCCCACGGTCTTGTCCTGCAAGGGGGTCAGCATCTAGGAAACTCCTTCGTCGTGGTGGCCGGTGGCCGCCGCCAGCTCGTCGGCGACCGCCAGGAGGTCGAGCCCGGCGAGTTCGGGCAGGCAGCACCCGGCCAGGCGGCGGGCGCGCTCGCGCCACGCCTCGGGCTGGGCGGCGTAGCCGGTGAGGGCGCCGGTCAGCGCCCCGGTGAGGGCGGGCAGCGAGTCGGCCAGCGGCGCCAGGCAGGCCGCAGCGGGCACCGCCGCGCCGAGCCGCCCCGCCGAGGCGCGGGTCAGCGCCAGCGCCGCCGGAACGGTGTCGGCGGCCGCGGTCCCGTAGCTGTAGACGTGGTCGGCGCACACCTCCTCCAGGGCGGGGACCAGCGCGAACGGGTCGTCGCCGGGCAGCGCCTGGGCCGCGCGGGCGGCCGCGCCGATCGCGGTGTCGGCGGGCAGTTCGGCGACGGCGGCCGCCACGGCCGCCTCCGCGTCGGCGCCGCCCACGGCCGCTGCGGTGGCGGCGGCCACGGCGCGCGCCGCCGCGACCCCGTCGAGGGCGTTGGTGACCTGGGCGTCGGCCTCGGCCGCGCGGGCGGCGGCCTCGGGGGCGCCCCGGTGGGCGGCGCCGAAGGCGACCGCGCGCACCGCTGCGGCGTCGTCGAAGTGGTGCGGGTTGTCGTGCCCGCTGACGGGCGGCCCGGTGCCCTTGCGCAGGTGGTCGAGCGCGGTGCGCACCGAGATGCGGGCCCGCACGTCGTCGCGCCCGGCGAGGTCGGTGAACGCCGCCGCCCGGTCGCGGCCGATCGTGCGCGCGGTCCAGGCGAGCCATTCGGCGTCGTCGGACGGCCCGAGTGCCAGCGGGGCGACGGGCTGGTTGAGCGCAAAGGGCACCGGCAGCGAGGTGACGCGGTGCTCCTCGGCGAACAGGTCGAGTTCGCGGGCGAGCCGCCGGGTCCACGGCGCGAGCAGCCCGAACCGGTGCCGGCCGGACGGCCACCCCGCGGCGTCGCCGATGGCGAGCCCGGTGAAGGCGCCGCGCAGGCGGTCGTGGGTCATGTGCGTGCTCCCGGTTCGGCGACGGGCGGGACGAGGAGGTCGGCGGTGTCGCGGACGTGGCGCCCCGCGACGGCGGGCAGGCAGGTACCGCGTACCGGCCCGATGGCGTCCCGCCACCGCTGGGGCACCCCGCCCTCGCCGGCGCCCGCCCCCGCGAGCGCGCCGGCGATGGCGGCGGTGGTGTCGGCGTCGCGGCCCAGGTTGGCGGCCGTGACGACGGCGTCCTCCACGCGCCCGCCGCTGACGGCGTAGGCGGCGAAGGCCAGCCCCACCGCCTCGGGCGCCAGGTCGGTCCACGGGTAGTGGGCGACGACGACCGCCTCGTGCAGGTCGCGGGTGAACGCCTCGCCCGGGCCGCCGTGGGCGGCGGCGACGGCGAGGGCGGCGCGCAGGCTGCGGCCGGTCCAGGAGTCGGCGGGCACCGCGCCGAGGGCGGCGTCGGCGACCGCGCCGGTGTCCGCCCCGGTCATGGCGGCGGCGACGCCGGCGGCGACGGCCCGCCCGCCGAGGACGCCCTCCCCCGACTGGCTGACCGACCCGTCGACGGCGACCAGCCGCGCGGCCTCGGCCGGGTCGCCCGCCGCGAACACCCCGTAGGGTGCGGCGCGCATGGCGAGCCCGTCGGACCAGCCGTGGTGGTGGGCCCGCCCGGTCAGGGGCGGGGCCAGGCCGCGGCGCAGCGCCTGGGCGGTGCCGAGTTCGGAGAACCCGGCCCCGCGCATGGGCCCGTCGATGGTCAGCACGTGCGCCCGGTAGGCGGCGACGACGTGGTCGGCGGTCAGGCCGTGGCCGTGCTCGGCGAGGAGCAGGGCGGCGAAGACGGAGTACTCGGTGTCGTCGGTGCCCGCCGCGACCCCGTCGGGGCCGGTCTCCAGCTCGGTGAGCCGGCCCCAGCGCCGGGCGATCTCGGCGGGGTCGAGGTTCTCGGCCGGCCGGCCCAGGGCGTCCCCGGCCGCCAGGCCGAGGAGGGCGCCCCGGGCGCGGTCGCGCCGCGTGTGCGGGTCGGTCATGGTCAGTTGTACCGGCTCAGCACGTCGTCGCCCTCGGTCTCCAGGCGCTCGCTCAGCTCCTCCAGGCTGATGCGGTCGTTGAAGTACTCCTCCAGGGCGGGCTGGGCGACGCGGGTCTTCCACTCGTCGAAGCCCTGCACGCGCAGGTAGGGGGCGAACACGAGGTCCTCGGCGGAGGCGGTGGCGACGTGCCAGTCGTTCTCCTCGGTGTTCAGCTCGGGGGCGGCGGCCGCCTCCTGGCTGGTGGGCACGAGCCAGTCGCCCAGGGCGAGGTCGACCTGGTTCTCGGCGTTGAGGAAGAACGAGATGAACTCGGCGGCCTGCTCCGGGTTCGCGCTGTCGGCGGCGACCGACAGGGTCTGGGAGGTGGCGCCCTGCTCGGCGGTGTCGCCGACCAGCGGCGGGATGGTCACCCAGTCGAAGTCGTCGGGGGCCTGCTCGGCGACCTGCTGGCGGGCGTACACGCCGGTCTGCACCATGGCGTACTCCTCGGCGAAGAACGCGGGCAGCGGGTCGGAGCCGGACATGCCGACGGTGGCCGGGTCGGCGGTCTCGTCGGTGTACAGCTGGTCGTGGATGCGCCGCAGCACCTCCAGCTCGGCGTCGCCCATCTTGGCGGAGGCGCGGCCCTCGCCGTCGACCTCGAAGAAGGTGCCGCCGTAGTTGAGGGAGAGGTTCAGCACCCGGTTGACAGGGCTGCCGAGGGGCCAGGCGACGGCGTAGGTGTCGTCGTCGGTCAGCTTCTCGCTCGCCTCGGCGAACTCGTCCCACGTCCACGGGTCGTCGGGCGTGGGGATGCGGACCTCGGCCTCCTCCAGCAGCTTCCGGTTGGCGATGAAGACCTGCGACTCCTGGAGGAAGGGGACGCCGACGATCTGGTCGTCGAAGGTGGCGGTCTCCCACGCCTCGGGGCGGATGTCGGACTTCAGGTCCTCGGGCAGGTACTCGGTCAGGTCGGCGAGGTAGCCGCGGCCCGCGAAGTCGGCCAGCGCCGGGGAGTCGTTGTGGATGATGTCGGGCGGGTCGCCGGCCTCGAAGCCGGTCATCAGCTGGTCGTTGACGTTGTCCCAGCTGCCCTGGACGTACTCCACCTGGACGTCGGGGTGGGCCTCGTTCCACTCGGCCACCAGCCGCTCGTTGGCCTCGACCGAGTCGGTCTGCCACGCCAGGCTGAGGAACCGCAGGGTGACGGGGCCGTCGTCGGCGCCCGATCCGCAGGCGGTCAGGGCGAGCGCCCCGGTCAGTGCGATCGCCGGCAGCGTGAGGGTACTGCGACGCATGGAAAACACCTCCTGTACCGGGCCCGCCGCGGCGGCGGGTCCGTAAGAGCGGGTACGGCGGGTCATCCCTTGACCGCGCCGGCGACCATGCCGCCCTTGAGGCGGCGCTGGATGAAGGAGAAGAAGACGAGGCTCGGGATGGTCGCCATGACCGATGCGGCGGCCAGGGGGCCGAGCCGGACCACGCCCTCGGGGCCCGTGAACCGCACGAGCGCCAGCGGGAGGGTCTGGATCTGCGGGTCCTTGAGCAGGATCAGCGCGAACAGGAACTCGTTCCACGACGAGATGAACCCGAACATCAGCGCCGCCACGACCCCGGGCGCCAGCAGCGGGGCGACCACGCTGACGACGGTCCGCCACCGGCCGGCGCCGTCGACCGCCGCGGCCTCCTCCAGGACCACCGGCACACCGCGCACGTAGCCCTGGAGCATCCACAGCACGAACGGCAGGCAGAACGTAACGTGCACGACGATCAGGCCGGGCAGCGAGTTCACCAGCCCCATGACCCGCAGGATCATGAACAGCGGGATGATGACGAGGATGAACGGGAACACCTGGCTGACCAGCACCCAGCCCAGGGCGACCCGGTTGATCCGGCTGCGGAACCGGGCCAGCGCGTAGGACGCGGGCAGCGCGACCGCCACCACCAGCACCGCCGACGCCAGGGCCACCACGAGGCTGCGCTGGGCGGCGCCGACCAGGTCCTGCTCGCCGAACGCGGCGGCGAAGTTCTCCAGGGTCGGCTCCAGCGGAATCCACGTCGGGTCGAGCAGCGCCATCTCCTGCGACGTCTTCAGCGCCGTCGACACCAGCCAGACCAGCGGGAACCCGAGGAACACCAGGTAGCCGGCCAGCGCCAGGTACTGCAGGGCGCGCCCGGCGCCCCGGCGCAGGCGCGGGCCGCGCGGCCGGGTGCGGGCGCCGCCGCGCCCTCGGGGCTCGCTCATTCCGTCTCCTTGAGTTGGCGGCGCAGGTAGACCGCGAGCACCGCGAGCACGACGAGGACGATCGCCACGCCCATGGCGGCGGCGTAGCCGAAGAAGCCGTAGCGGAACGCCTCTTCGTAGGCGTAGAGCATGGGCAGCCGGGTGCGGCCCCCGGGCCCGCCCTGGGTGAGCACCCACACCAGCGCGAACTCGTTCATGTTCCACACGAAGTTCAGCGAGGTGATGGTGACGATGACGGGCCGCAGCTGCGGCAGGGTGACGCTGCGGAAGCGCCGCCAGGCGCCCGCGCCGTCGACGTGGGCGGCCTCGTGCAGTTCGCGCGGCACGCCCTGGAGCCCGGCGAGCAGCACGATCGTGGTCTGCGGCATCCCGGTCCACACGCCGACGACGATGATGGCGGGCAGCGCCACCGAGAAGTCGTTGAGCCAGTCGATGTTGTCCGCGATCAGCCCGGCGTCGCGCAGCGTCGCGTTGAGGATGCCGGCGTTGGGGTGGTACACCAGCTTCCACATCAGGCCGATGATGACCGGGGGCATCGCCCACGGCACCATGGCCAGGGTCCGCGCCAGCCAGCGCAGCCGCAGGTCCTGGTTGAGCAGCAGGGCGAGCCCCATGCCCGCGGCGAACTGGAGCACGGTCACGCCGACCGCCCACACCAGGCCGATCTGGAACGACGCCCAGAAGTCGCCGTCGCCGAGGAGTTCCACGAAGTTCTCGACCCCGACGAACTCCGCGTCGACGTTGCGCCCGGAGCGCGCGTCGGTGAAGGCGAGGTAGACCCCGTAGATCAGTGGGGCGACGCTGAACAGCAGGACCGGGACCAGTGCCGGGACCATCAGGCCCAGGGCCGCCCGGTCGGGCCGGTCCGCACGCCGCCGCCGCCCCGGACCGCGCCCGGCGGGCGGGGTGGGGTCAGTGCGCGGCGGAGCCGTCGTCGACGACACGTGCACCTCCCGTTGATGCGCGCACGATCAGGCGCGGGTGGACAGTGATGACCCGGGCGTCGGCGGCGTCCGCGCCGCCGTCGAGCCGGTCGAGCAGGAGGCGGGCCGCGCGGCGGCCGCGCTCGGCCGACCCCAGGGAGACGCTGGTCAGCGGGGGCCACGACACCGCGGCGAGGTCGGTGTCGTCCATGCCGACCACGGCGACGTCGCCGGGGACGGCCAGGCCGCGGGCGCGCAGCGCGTCGAGGGCGCCCAGGGCGATGAGGTCGTTGGCGCACAGCAGCGCGTCGGGCATCGGCTCCGCCGCGTCGGCCATGCGCTGGACGGCGGCGGCACCGGTCTCGCGGTCGAACTGGCCCTCGTGGACGAGGGCGGGGTCGGCGGGCCGGCCGGCGCGGGCGGTGTGGTCGCGGAACGCCTCGGCGCGGGCGCGGCCGGGGACGGTGTCGGCGGGGCCGTTGACGAAGCCGATGCGCCGCCGGCCGAGCGCCGTCAGGTGCTCCAGGGCGAGTTCGACGCCGCGTCGGGAGTCGGTGCGGACGTTGTCGGCCAGGCCCTCCTCGGGGAGGGAGCCGATGACGACGACGGGGGCGTCGGCGCGGCGGAGTTCGGCGACGTGGTCGGCGGTGACCCGGATGGGCACGATGATCAGGCCGTCGGCGTAGCGCTGGCCGAGGCCGCGCAGCACCTCGACCTCCTCGGCGGTGTCGGCGCCGGTGGAGTGCAGCACCAGCCGGTAGCCGGCCTCCTTGAGCACCGGCTGGATCTCGCGGAGCATGGCCAGGTAGACGGGGTTGCCGATGTCGGCGACGGCGAACGCGATCTGCTGGGTGCGCGCCGACCGCAGCGTCCGGGCGGCCGAGTTGGGCACGTAGCCGAGCCGGCCGGCGGCGTCGAGGACGCGGCGCTCGGTCTCGGCGCGGACGGGCAGGCCGTTGAGGACGCGGGAGACGGAGGCGATGGACACGCCCGCGGCTTCGGCGATGGTGGTGATCGTGGGGCTGCTGCGCTGTGCCATGCGACCACCTTTCGGACTGCGGGGATGCGGGGGGCGGGGAACGGGTGCTGCGGGATGCGGGCGCGCCGGGGGGGCGCTGAACAGGGGCGACACGTTCCGTAATCGTTTACAGAGGGCCACCGTGTGAACTTCTGTAAACGTTTACGGGAGATGGCACCCCATGCAACACGCCGGGAAGCCACTCGTCAACGCCCGTTACGAACTCGTTGCCGAACCCGCGCCCCGGGACACCGCCCGGAAACGGGCCCGTTGACAGGCCGCGCGGGCCCCGCCTACATTTGGCAAGCGCTTTCCAAGGCCGCTTGCGCCGGCGCCCCCACCGTCCGCCCGCCCACCCCGGCCCCCGCGCACGGCGCCCGCCCCGCGGCGGCCCGGAGCACGAAGGGAAGTCGAGGATGCGCGAGGAACCGCTGCCGGTCGTGGTGGCCGGGGTCCACGGGTTCGGCCGCACGCACCTGGCGACCGTCGACCGCCTGGCGGCCGGCGGCGCGGTCCGCCTGGCCGGGGTCTGCGACTCCACCCCGCTGGCGGGCCCCGACCTCGCCGCGCTCGGCGGCGTCGACCAGGACGCCGACCTCGGGGCGCTGATCCGCCGCACCGGAGCGGCGGTGGCCGTCGTCGCCACCCCCATCCACACCCACCTGCCGCTGGCCCGCGCCGCGCTCGCCGCCGGCGCGCACGTGCTGCTGGAGAAGCCGCCCACCGCCACGATGGCCGAGTTCGCCGGGCTGCGCGCCGCCGTCGACGCCTCCGGCCGGGCCTGCCAGATCGGGTTCCAGAGCCTGGGGTCGGCGGCCGTGGACGCGGTGCGCGCGCTGATGGCCGACGGCGCGGTGGGCGAGGTCACCGGGATCGGCGGGGCGTGTACCTGGGTGCGCACCTCGGCCTACTACGCCCGCGCGGACTGGGCCGGCCGGCGCCGCCTGGCAGGGCGCGACGTGGTCGACGGGGCGCTGACCAACCCGTTCGCGCACGCCGTGGCCACCGCGCTCGCGATCGCCGGGGCCGACCGGGTGCCCGCGCCCGACGTCGAACTGGAGCTGTTCCGCGCGCACGCCATCGAGAGCGACGACACCTCCTGCCTGCGGCTGCGCGCCCCCGACGGCACCCCGGTGGGGATCGCCGCCACGCTGTGCGCGCCCGAGGCCCGCGACCCCCGGCTGCTCGTGCACGGCACCCGGGGCCGCGTCACGCTGTACTACACGCGCGACGAGGTGGTGCTGGAGCGCCCCGGGCGCCCGCCCGAACGGCGCGTCCACCCCCGGGTGAACCTGCTCGCCGACCTCGTCGGGCACGTCCGCGAGGGCACCCCGCTGCGGGTGCCGCCCGAGGCGGTGACCGGGTTCATGTCGGTGGTGGAGGCGGTGCGCCGCGCCCCCGATCCGCTGCCGATCCCCGCCGCCGCGCAGCGGGTGACCACCGAGGACGACGGCGTGCACCGCGTGGTGGACGGCGTCGCCGAGGCGGTGGAGCGCGCCGCCGCGGAGGTGGCGCTGTTCTCCGAGGTCGGCGCGGTCTGGGCGGCTCCGGCGGAGGCGGCCCGATGACGGCGCCGCAGCGGGCCGCGCTGGAGTGCCGGGGCGCGGTGGTGGCCGAGTACACCGACGGGTCCGACGTGGAGCCGGTGCTGTCGCCGCGCCCGCACCTGCACCCGGTGCGCACGCTCACGGGCACCGTGGTCACCGAGGTGCGGCCGGAGGACCACCCGCACCACCTGGGCGTGGGCGTGGCGGTGCCCGATGTGGCGGGGGTCAGCTTCTGGGGCGGGCGGACGTTCGTCCGCGACCGAGGCTCGGTGCTGCTGCCCAACCACGGACGCCAGGTGCACCGGTCGTGGCCGCGCGCCGAGCCGGGCGCGCGCACCGAGGAGCTGTCCTGGGTGGGGCCCGACGGCGCCGAACTGCTCGCCGAGGTGCGCGACACCGCCGCGCTCGACCTGGGCGGCGGGGCGTGGGCGCTGGACCTGCGCACCCGGCTGCGCAACACCAGCGGGCGGCGGCTGCGGGTGCACAGCCCGGCCACCAAGGGCCGCCCCGGCGCCGGCTACGGCGGGTTCTTCTGGCGGGCGCCGATCGCGGCCCGGCCGCCGCGCTGCCTGGGGCCGGGCGGCGCCGAGGGCGAGCAGGCGCTGCACGGGTCGCGCGCGCCGTGGCTCGCGCTGTGCGGGGAGTCCACGGCGGGCGCCCCGTGGACACTGGTGTTCGCCGCCGCCGGCCCGGCCGCCGACCCGTGGTTCGTGCGGGCGGCCGAGTACCCCGGGGTGGGCGCGGCGCTGGCGTGGCGCCACCCGCTGGAGGTCGGGCCGAACGCCGTGGTCGACCGGCGCGTGGTCACGGTGGTGGCCGACGGCCACCCCGCGCCCGCAGAACTGGCGGCCCTGGCCGCGGCCGCCCGCGACCGGGCGACCGGGTGAGGGCGGGCAGCCCGGGGCCGGCACCGCGCGCGGGGTGCCCCGCGCCGGTCCGCCG
>NZ_BCRK01000166.1 GCF_001552555.1 Nocardiopsis trehalosi NBRC 14201
GCCCGGGAGCGGCGGGGGCGGGGGGCGGGCGTGCGGGTGGGGCCGAATAAAGGGGTTTCAGATGGGCTCCGTGCCAAGATTTAATGAGTCAGCCTTGCTAGGCGTAGGGATGGGCGGGGCCGTCGCCCCGTTCGCCGCGACGGCGCTGGGGGGAGCGGGTCGACCCGGCGCTGCCCTACATCGTGGGCGCGCTGGCGTGCGCGGTGGCCATGGGGGTGCTCGTGACGCGCAGGCACCACCTGGGGGCGCTGCGTCACGTGTGATCGCGGCCCCGCCGCCCGGAACCGGCCCCCGGGCGTCACCGCAGGTGGCGGGGCTGGTAACGGAGATCACGTTTGGCGGCGGGCCGTAGGCGGATGGGACCGTCCCACGGGTGTGTTGGAGTGGGGTGGCGGCCGGGTGGGGCCGCCACCCCCCGCCACCCTGGATTGGAGCCCGCGTGTCGCTGACCCGTTCGCCCGCCGGAACCGAGGCGCCCGATGCGCGGGCGCGCCCCCGCCGTTCGGTGGCGCTGCTCGTGCTGGTGCTGGGCACCCTCACGGCCACCGGCCCCCTGGCCACGGACCTCTATCTGCCGGCGTTCCCCGCCATCGCCGAGGACCTGGGCTCGACCCAGGCGCAGATCCAGCTCACCCTCACCGCGATCATGTTCGGGCTGGCGTTCGGCCAGCTCGTCATCGGGCCGATGAGCGACGCCTGGGGGCGCCGCGTCCCGCTGCTGATCGGGGTCACCGTCTTCACGATCGCCTCGTTCGCGTGCATGTTCGTGCCGTCGGCGGGGGCGTTCGTCGCGCTGCGGTTCGTCCAGGGCGTCGCGGGCGCGGCCGGCGCCGTCATCTCCCGCGCGGTGGTGCGCGACCTCTTCGAGGGCGACGACGCCGCCCGGTTCTTCTCGCGGCTGATGCTGGTGACCGGGCTGGCCCCCCTGCTCGGCCCGATCCTCGGCGGCCAGCTCCTGCTGCTCGGCCCCTGGCAGCTCAGCTTCGGCGTGCTCGGGGCGGTCTCGCTGCTGAGCCTGGTCGTCGTCTACTTCGGCCTGCCCGAGAGCCTGCCCGCCGACCAGCGGCCCCGGATGAACCTCGCCGGGCTGTGGTCCTCGGTGGGCGGGCTGCTGCGCGACGTGCGCTTCATCGGCCCGGCGCTGACCCTGGCGCTGAGCTTCGGCATGATGTTCACCTACATCTCCGCGTTCTCCTTCGTGTCGCAGGGCGAGTTCGGCGCGACCGCGCAGCAGTTCAGCCTGATGTTCGCGGTCAACACCCTGGGCCTGATGATCGGGGTGCAGGTCAACGGGTTCCTCATCGGCCGGGTGGCGACCACCCGGCGGCTGGCGGCGGGCCTGGCCGGCGCGCTGGTGTCGGTGCTCGCGCTGGGCGCCCTGGCCCTGGTCGGCGTGCCCGGCACGGGGGCGCTGCCGCTGCTCACCGGGGTGTTCTTCGTGATGATGTTCAGCGTGGGGTTCATCTTCCCCAACGCCACGACGCTCGCGATCTCCAGCCAGCCGCCGTCCGTCGCGGGCACCGCCTCGGCGCTGATGGGGTCGCTGCAGTTCGCGCTCGGCGGCGGGCTGGCGGCCCTGGCCGGGCTGACCGCCACGGGCGAGGCCACGCTGACGAGCATGGCCGTGGTCATGGTGTCGGTGGGCCTGGCGGCGACCGCGGTGTTCGCCGTCGTGGCGCGCAGGGTCGCCCACGCGGCCGTGTGACGTCGGATGATGGAGTGATGTGGCCCGGACGCCGATGCGTCCGGGCCGCACCCGTCTCCGGACCCGCCTGTCCGGAACCGGTCACCCTCCGTGCCGGGGGACATGTGCCGGGTGAGCGGTAACGGACAGGAAGGGCGATAACAACGCGTCCACGGTCTTTTGTTGTTTTTTGCCGGGGTCTCCGGGTTGCCGTGGAGTGAGCGGAGCGTGCACAGTAGGGCAGGTCCTGCTGACATGTGAGGTCATACGGGTGGAGGGGACGCGGCATGGCACAGCCTCGGTCGACCGCAACGGCGCGCGCCCGCGAGCTCGCGGGGCTGGCCGATCTCGCCTACCGCACCGGCGGCGCGGACTCCCGCGCGGAGGTCTTCGCCCGCGCCGACACGGACGGTGACTGGAGCCGCGTCACCGCCGGGGACTTCCTGACCGAGGTGGGCGCGGTCGCCAAGGGCCTCATCGGCGTCGGCGTCGGCGCCGGCGACCGGGTCGTCCTGTCCTGCGGCAACCGCTACGAGTGGATCGTCGTCGCCTTCGCCGTGTGGGCGGCGCGCGCCGTCCTGGTGCCCGTCGCCCCGCAGGCGTCCCCCGCCCGCCTCGCCCGCGTCCTGCGCGACTGCGCGCCCGCCGCCGTCGTGGTCGAGGACGGCCGCCACGCCGGAGTCGTCTCCGCGCTGTCGCCCGAACTCACCGAACTCGCCCGCACCTGGCGGCTGGACGAGGACGGGCTGGCCGCCATGGCCCGCCCGGGCGCCTACATGGACTCCTCGGCCGTGCGCTTCCGCCGCGAGGAGAGCGGCCGCGACGACCCCGCTGTGCTGTCCTACCCCATGAGCACCCGCCGCCCGGTGCGCGGCGCCGTGCTGACCCACGGCAACCTGCTGGCGGCCGCCGGGGGGCTCGTCGACCGCCTGCTCCCCGCCGAAGAGCGCGAACCCGGCCGCGACAGCGCCCTCATCGGGCTGCCCCTCGCGGAGGTGTCCGGCCAGGCCGCCCTCGTCGCGTGCGTGCTGGGCGGGGTCCGGGTCGGCGTCACCCCCAGCGGCGCCCAGTGGCCGCGCCGCGTGCGCGCGTTCCGGCCCACGGTGCTCGTCTGCGGCCCCGACGGGCTGACCGCCGTCTACGAGCGGGAGAAGGCGCGCGCCCGCGAGGCCGGCTGGGACCACCTCAACGCGTTCAACGCCGCCACCGACCTCGCCGTCGACTTCGACCGGTCGCCGCGCAAGGGCGCCTGGCGGCGGGTCTCCCGGGCCATGTACGAGTGGATGTACGGCCGCGTCCGCGACGCGCTGGGCGGCCGCGTCCGCCTGGCCGTGTGCGCGGGCGGCCGCCTGGACGAGCACATGGACAGCTTCTTCACCGGATCGGGCCTGCCGGTGTTCCAGGTGTTCGGCACCGCCGAGAGCGGCGGCGCGTTCACCGCCAACGGCCCGGGGGAGCGCCGCGCCGGCACCTGCGGCCGCCCCCTCCCCGGGGTCGAGATGCGGATCGCCCGGGACGGCGAGATCTACGTGCGCGGCCCCGGCGTGTTCCCCGGCTACTGGGGCGACCCCGAGGCCGGCGCCGCCGCGTTCCACGAGGGCTGGCTGGCCACCGGGTTCGCGGGCGGCATGGACGGCGCCGGCCACCTGACGGTCCTGGCGCGGGTGCGCGCCCAGGCGGCCCCCGACCCCGTGGGCGGGCGCGCCGCCGTGCCCGCCGCCGAACCCGCCCGCCCGGCCGAACCGGTCCGGCCCCCCGAACCCGCCCGCCCGGCGGCGGAGCCCGCGCGGTCCGCCGCGCCCCCGGCCGAGGCGCCGCCCGCCCCGGCGCCCGCCGCCCCGCCGCCCGCGCCGGTCGACCCCGTCGCCGAACTGGAGCGGCGGCTGCGCGCCCACCCCCTGGTCAGCCAGGTGCTCGTCATCGGCCAGGGCCGGCCCTACGCCAGCGCGCTGATCACCCTGATCGCCGACCAGCTGGAGTACTGGCGGCTGGTCAACAACCGCCCGCTGTCGCTCACCCGCGAGGAGCTGGCCGACGACCCCGACCTGCTCCGGGAGATCCAGGCCGGGGTGCGCGAGGCCAACGCCGCCGTGCCCCCGGAGTGGGCGGTGCGCGCCTTCCACGTGCTGGCCGAGGAGTTCACCCCGCGCAGCGGCCTGGTGCTGGCGACCGGCGAGCTGCGGCGCGACGCGGTTTTGCGGGCGTTCGCCGAGGAGATCGACGGCCTGTACCGGATGCGCGAGACCCAGCGCGACTGACCGGGTGCCGCGCTCCCTCAGCGGTTGAGGTAGGCCAGCACCGCCAGCACGCGGCGGCTGTCGTCGGTGGAGGGCGGCAGGTCGAGCTTGGTGAAGATGTTGTTGATGTGCTTGCTCACGGCCTTGTCGGTGATGAACAGCCGGCCGGCGATGGCGGAGTTGGAGCGCCCCTCCGCCATCTCGCCCAGGACCTCGCGCTCGCGCGGGGTCAGCGCCGCCAGCGGGCCGTCGTCGTGCTTGGCCAGGAGCTGGGAGATGACGGCGGGGTCCATGGCGGTGCCGCCCGCCGCCACCCGCCGCACGGCGTCGATGAACTGGCCGATGTCGAATACGCGGTCCTTGAGCAGGTAGCCCACCGCACCGCCGTCGTCGGACAGCAGCTCGCGCGCGTAGAGCTGCTCGACGTGCTGGGAGAGCACCAGGATGGGCAGGCCGGGCACCTGGCGGCGGGCCTCGATGGCCGCCTGGAGCCCTTCGTCGGTGAACGTGGGCGGCAGCCGGACGTCGACCACGGCGACGTCGGGGCGGTGCTCCAGCAGCGCGGCGAGCAGTTCGGGGCCGCTCTCGACGGCCGCGACGACCTCGCAGTCGTGGGCCTGCAGCAGACGGATCAGTCCGTCGCGGAGGAGAGCGAGGTCTTCGGCGATGACAACGCGCACGGGAGCTCCATGGTGACGATCGTCGGCCCGCCGACCGGGCTGACGACGTTCATGGTCCCATCGAAAGCGGACAGTCGGCGACGGATGCCCCGCAGCCCCGTGCCCTTGGCGGGGTCGGCGCCGCCCCGGCCGTCGTCGCCGACGAGGACGACCATGCGGCCGCGCCCGTAGTTGATGCGGACCCAGGCGCGTTCGGCCCCGGCGTGCTTGGCGGCGTTGGTGAGGATCTCGACGACGGCGAAGTAGGCCGCGGACTCGACCGGGTCGGCGGGCCGGCCCGGCAGGTCGATGTCGACCGAGATGGGCAGGTGCTGGGTGACGGCCAGCGCCCGCACCGCGCCGTCGAGTCCGCGTTCGACCAGCACCGGCGGGTGGATGCCGCGCACCAGGTCGCGCAGCTCGGTGAGCGCCTGCCGGGTGGCCTCGCGGGCCTCGCTGAGCATGCGGCGGGCGGCGTCGGTGTCGTTGTCCAGCATCTCCTCGGCCATGCCGAGGCTCATGCCCAGCGCCACCAGGCGGGCCTGGGCGCCGTCGTGCAGGTCGCGCTCGATGCGGCGGACCTCGGACGCCTGGGCGTCGATGGTCTCGGCCCGCGACGTGGCCAGGTGGGCCACCCGGGCGGCCAGCCGCGCCTTCTCGGTGGGGGCGAGCATGATCCGGTTGAGGCGCGCGTAGCCGGTGAGGGCGGCCGGGGTGAGCACCCAGGCGGCGAGCAGGAGCAGGGCGGCGGTGAGCAGCGCCCGGTTGGCGTCGCCCTGCCCGGCCACCGGACCCAGGGCGTACCAGTTGGTCTCCCACCGCCAGGTCAGCGGGAACACCGCGCTGTGCAGGCCGTGCGCGAGCAGCGCGCCGGGCACCGCGACGAGCACTGCGCCCGCGGTGCTGTTGACCGTCAGCCAGCTGAGGTCGCGCCAGGTGGTGGGGTCGGTGACCACGGCGGAGATCTGCGCGCTGAGCCCGCGCTCCGGCAGTGGGCGGTAGGGGGAGGGCACCGGGCGGCCGTCGTCGAGGAACCGGCCGACCAGCCGGCGGTGGGTGTCGGCGTGCACGCGGACCAGCCGGGTGATGGTGACCAGCAGCGGCAGCCCCACCCAGACCACCGACAGCACGACGGCCACGAGGAACAGCGCCAGCAGGACGGCGCCGGCGGCGACGTGCGAGACCAGCAGCAGCGACCACACCAGCAGGTCGAACCTGCGGGGCTGCTGCGGGTCGTGGGTACGTGCCATGGGGGTCCTTCCGGGCGTGGCGCCGCGGTCGCGGGTGGTGTCTTCCATTGTCGGCGAACTGCGGCCCCGCGGCAGTGGTGCCAGGTCCCCTGTGGACGGTGGGCCCCGGGGGCGCCCGGGGGCGGCTCCCCCGCGCGGGGGAGCGGGCTCCCCCGGCGCGGGGAGGCGGCGCGGGCCGGCCCGCGAGAACCTCGGGGAAGCGGGCCGGACCGGTCCCGCTGGATCATATCCGGAGGTGGCGGGCGTGGACGGATGGTACGGGTGGCCCCGGTGGGCGGCGGCGGCCGCCGGAACGGGGGCGGCCGCGGTGGGCGCGGCCGGCGTGTGGTGGGCCGCGGGCGGCGCCGGATACCCGTTCGGCGGCGACGACCTGGCGGGGGCGGGCAGCCTGGTCGCGGGCGCCGGGGCCGGGGCGGGCGGCACCGCCCTCGCGGCGGCGGGCGCCGCCGGGGTGGCCGTGGCCGCCGCCGCGGCGTGGCGCGGCGCCCCGCGCTGGGCCGCCCGCGCCGTGGAGGTGGCGGCCTGGCTGCTGGCGGCGGCGGGCCTGCTCGTCGTCACCGACGTCCGGCTGCTCATGGCGCTCGGCTACCTGCCGCTGATGCCCGTCCTGCTCGTCGCCGTCGACGACGCCGGGCAGCGCTACGCCGACCAGTTCCTCACCTGGCCGATGGCCGCCCAGGCGGCCGCGGTCGCGCTGGGCGCGGTGTGGGCGGCGGCCGCCCTCGCCCACCGGCGGCGCACCCGGGGGGCGTGCGGGCGGTGCGGGCGCACCGGCGCGGACCCGGCGGTGTGGGCCGCGACGCGCGAACGGGCCCGCCAGTGGGGCCTGGTGGCGACCGTGGTCGGGGTCGCCTGCGCCCTCGCCTACCCGATCAACCGCATCCCGTGGCTGTTCGGGCTGCCCATGAGCATGTCGGCGGAGGACTTCGCGGCATTTCGCACCGACCCGGTCGGCCTGCTCGTCGGCGTGGGCCTGGGCTGCGCCGGGATCTGCGGGGCTGTGCTCATGGTCGGCCTGGTGCGGCCGTGGGGGACCGTCTTCCCGCGCCTGCTCCCCGGTCTCGCCGGCCGGCGCGTCCCGGTCGCGGCCGCCGTGGTCCCCGCGGCGGTGGCGGCGACGGTCCTCGTCATCGCGGGGCGGGGCGTCTTCGCGGTGCTGCTGTCGGGCGGGTTCGGCCCGGTGTCGGGCTGGGCCGGGTGGCTGGGCGCGGCCGGGACGGCGTCGTTCCTGCCGTGGGGCGTGGCGCTGGCGGTCGCCGCGGGCGCCTACGCCCTGCGGCGGCGCGGGGTCTGCGCCGCGTGCGGCCGGGGACTGCCCGAGCCCGCCGGCGGTCCCGTCCGCGCCTGACGCGGCCTCGGGGTCCCGGTGGGAGCGCCGGGCGCCCGCGCGGCCCGGTCCGCGCGACGGCCCGCCGCCCGCGACGGGCGGCGGGCTGGGGCGGCGGCGGGGCCCGCTGGTGGCGGATCGGGCGCCGGGCGCCGATTCCGTACCGCGTCGGGCCGGCCGTGGACCGGCGCCCCGTCCGCTGCGGCGGCCGCCGCAGCGGGAGGCGCATAAGGGCCGCGCGGATGCCGCCGGCGCCCGGGTCGCCCCCGATCCGGGCGCCGACCGGGTCGGCCGCCCCGGCGGGAGCGGGGACGCCGGGAGGGGCGGGCGGCGGGCGCAGTCGGTAGAGTTCCTGGGTGCGACTCCGGTGCGGGGCGCGGCCGGGGGCGCCGGGGGCGGGTCCGCGCGCCGCGACCGCCCGCGGGTCCGGGGTCGCGCGCCGGCCACGACACCTGTGAGGAGGAGCGGCGCCGGCCGGTCCCGCCCTCCCGGGTGCGCGGCCGGGGCCGCGAACACGAGCCAGATGAGCGCCAAACTCGCCGAGATCGCCGCCCAGGCCGGGGTCAGCGTCGCCACCGTCAGCCGCGTCCTCAACGGCAAGCCCGGGGTGTCGGCGGCCAAGCGGCAGGCCGTGCTGACCGCGCTGGACGTGTGCGGCTACGAGCGCCCGGCCCGGCTGCGGCTGAACCGGGCGGGGCTCATCGGGCTCATCGTGCCGGAGCTGAGCAACCCCATCTTCCCCACGTTCGCCCAGTTCATCGAATCCGGGCTGATCGGCCACGGCTACGCCAGCGTGCTGTGCACGCAGGAGCCGGGCGGCATCAGCGAGGACGACTACACCGAGCTGCTGCTGGAGCGCGGGGTCGCCGGCATCGTGTTCGTGTCCGGTCGGCACGCCGACTCCCTCGCCGACCCCGAGCGCTACCGGCGGCTGGTGCGCCGGCGGCTGCCGATCGTCCTGGTCAACGGGGTGCAGGCCGGGGTGGCGGCCCCGTTCATCTCCACCGACGACGAGATGGCGACCGAACTCGCGGTGCGCCACCTGGCGAGCCTGGGCCACCGCCGGATCGGCCTCGCCCTCGGCCAGTCCCGCTACGTGCCCTCCATCGGCAAGCGCGCCGGCTACGACCGGGCCATGGCCCAGATCGCGGGCGGCCCGCCGCCCGAGGCGTGGGTGCAGCACACCCTGTTCACCGTCGAGGGCGGCCACGCCGCGGCGGCCCGGCTGCTCGACGCGGGCTGCACGGCGGTCTGCTGCGGCAGCGACACCATGGCCATCGGCGCCATCCGGGCGGCCCGCGACCGGGGCCTGGACGTGCCCGGCGACGTGTCGGTGGTCGGGTTCGACGACTCCGCGTTCATGGCCTACATCGACCCGCCGCTGACCACCGTCCGCCAGCCCGTGCGCGAGATGAGCCAGGCGGCCGTCACCTCGCTGATGGAGGGCATCGCCGGGGGCGGCCCCCAGCCCGGCGAACTGGTGTTCCGCCCCGAACTCGTGGTGCGCTCCTCCACCGGCCCGGTCCTCGGGACCCCCGCCGGGTGACGGGCGGGCGCCGGGCCCCCTGAACGGCGCGCCGGGCGCGGTGTCCGGCGCCCCGGCCGGCGGGCCCGGCGGGGTGGACCGGGTGCCTGGCCGCCCGGCGGGCGGCTAGGCTGCCGGGGCACGGCGCCGACGAGGGGAGCGAGCGGTGGTACGGGTCGCGGTGGTCACGGGAGCGGGCAGCGGCATCGGCCGGG
The DNA here is from genome assembly GCF_001552555.1 of Nocardiopsis trehalosi NBRC 14201. GTDB lineage: Bacteria > Actinomycetota > Actinomycetes > Streptosporangiales > Streptosporangiaceae > Nocardiopsis_B > Nocardiopsis_B trehalosi. Next base: position 8,898 of record NZ_BCRK01000166.1, read on the forward strand.
AGGTGGCGCGCGGGCTGGGCGCCGACGGCTACGCCGTCGCCCTGGCCGGGCGGCGCGCCGAGGCGCTGCGCGCAACGGCCGACCTCGTCGCGGCGGCGGGCGGCGAACCGCTCGCCGTCCCCACCGACGTGGCCGACCCCGACGCGGTGCGGGCGCTGTTCGCCGCGGTGCGCGACCGCTGGGGCCGCGTCGACGTGCTCTTCAACAACGCGGGAGCGATGCCGCCGCCCACCCCGCTGGACGAGGTGGGCGACGACGCCTGGCGGGCCGTTGTCGACGTCAACCTCACCGGCGCGTTCTGGTGCGCGCGCGAGGCGTTCGCCGCCATGCGCGCGCAGGACCCGGCCGGTGGGCGCATCATCAACAACGGGTCGATCTCGGCGCAGGTGCCGCGCCCCCTGGCCATCGGCTACACCGCCACCAAGCACGCGGTGACCGGGTTGACCAAGGCGATCGCGCTGGAGGGCCGGCCGTACGGCATCGCGTGCGGGCAGATCGACATCGGCAACGCCGCCACCGAGATGACGTCGGGGATCGCGGCGGGCGCCCTGCAGGCCGACGGGTCGACGCGCGCCGAACCGACCTTCGACGCCGCCCACGTGGCCGACGCGGTCCGCTACATGGCGGGCCTCCCGCTGTCGGCCAACGTCCCGTTCCTCACGGTGACGGCGACGGCGATGCCGCACCTGGGCCGCGGCTGACGCGGCGCCGCACGGGGCCGGACGGCCCGCGCCGGCCCGGCCCGGCTCCGGCCCGCGCGGCGGCGGACCGGTCAGGGCCAGCGCATGTCCGTGGCGAAGGGCAGCGAGGCCACCCGCGTCTCCCGGTGCGCGTTCAGCTCGTCGTGCAGCTGGGTCCACGCCTGCTGCGGCGTGTTGCCGGTGGTCGTGCACCCGCCCCGCTGCTGGCACGCGGTGTGCTGCGACATCGCCCCCGCGAACCGCACCGGGCCCGGACCCTTGGTGGCGCCCCACGCGCTGATGGCCGCCCACTGCCGGGCCTGGATGCCGTCGGTGCGGTAGATCTGCGGCAGCGCGACCACGGTCGGCGCGGCGCCGGTCGCCACGTAGTGCAGGTCCGCCAGCTTCCACCCGTTGTTGCACGACTCCGACGACGACCCGTACGCCGGGCAGCCGTCGGCGGAGTTGGCGGCGTAGAGGGTGCGGCCGCTGGCGCCGGTGAACGCCTTCACCCAGTCGCGCGCCCACGCCGGGGAGGACCAGGCGGGTTCGGCGTCGACGGCGCCGACCACGGACACGGCGCCGGTCGAGGCGCCGGCGGCGTCGTTCACGACGTCGGCCCAGGCGCGGCCGGCGTCGGCCCCGCTGACCCCGCCGTCGGACTTGTTGTTCACGCCCAGGGCGAGGTCGGCCTCGGCGCCGCCCGTCCGGCACTCGGTGAAGCCCTCCACCCACGCCCGTGCGGCGGCGGTGGCGGTCGAGGCGGGCACCCGCTCGCCCTTGTCGGCCGCCGTGGTGCCCGGGTGGCGCAGGCGGCCGCCCTTCTCCTGGGTGCCGAAGAACAGGACGCGGACCCCCGTGCGGCCGGTGCGGCCCTCGGCGCATCCGGCGTCGCGGGCGGCGGTGGCGTCGGCGGCACTGCCCGCCAGCTGGACGTAGCGGCTGGCGGTGTGCCCCGGGTAGGCGTCCGCCGCCGCGGGTGCCGCCGTCGCCCCGAGGACGAGCGCGGCCAGGGCGGCGGTCAGCGACCGCGTGCGGGCGTGGTGGCGTATCGGCATGGTTTCCCTCCGGCGTAGCGGACCGAGCAGGGGGATGATGGGGTTCATTGAGCCGGATGGGGGGCGGATGTCGCACGGACCTCGGCTTCGGGTGTTTCCCGGGCAAACGCGCACGAAGGCGCGCCACGGTCCGCGACGCGCCGGGGCGCGGCGGCCCCGCTGCGGCCCGGCCCCGCGTGGCCGATCGGGGAGCGGCGCGGCCGGGGTCAGCCGGGCAGGCCCGCGGCCAACAGCGCCGCCGTGGTGCACAGCGTCCCGCCCGCGCCGAGGGCGGCCGCGCCCGCCCCCAGCAGCCGGGTGCGCGCCGCCACCGCCTCGGCCGGGGCGACGGCGAACACGCCCCGCCGCGCCCCCGCGCCGTGCGCCACCACCGCGCCGCCGCCGCCGGTGAACAGGTGGCCCGTGACGGCCACCTCCCGCCCCTCCTCGACCAGCCATTCGGTGTAGCGGGCCGCCACGGCCCCCGGTCCGGGCGCCAGCCACGGGAAGCGGGCCGCGATGCGGCCGGTGACGTGCGGGCGCAGGTGCGGGGACGGGGCGTCGGCCGGGACCTCGTCCACCCGGGTCCCGCGCAGCCGCCGGTGGCGGCGCAGCCCCGCCGGGTGCACCCGCACCCGCCCGGTCGCCCCGGCGAGCAGGAAGACGGCCGACGACGCGGTGGTGCGCCGGGTGAGCAGGGCGGCGGAGCCGCGCCCCGGCAGCACGGCCGCCTCCAGCTCCCACCACACGCACGGGCGGTCCGAGACGGGGGAGCGCAGCGGCTCACCGCCGTCCGGCTCCGCCCGGCCCAGGACGACCGCCGCGCCCGCGCCGCCCCGGGCCAGCGCGGCGTCGACGCCCAGGCGGGGGAGCGCGGTGTGGGCGCGCAGCCGCAGCAGCAGCACGGCGGCGCCCACGAGCATGCCGACGCCCGCGGCGGCGGCGGACAGCGCGGTGACGGTGTCCATGGGGCCTCCGCTCGTGCCGGGGGTGGAGACGCGGGTGAGACGCCGGGCACGGGGCGCGGGTTCCGGGCGCGGTCTCCCCCTCCGGGACGCTCGCCGCCGTTCCGGCGTCCCCGCAGGCCCTTCCCGCGCGGCGCCCCCACCCTCCGCCCCTGTCCACTTCCGGCCGCCCGCGCCTCCGGCCCGCCGGTCCCGTGGGCGGGCGGGAGCGGGGGCGCGCGGGTGGGCCGCCCGGCGGCGGGTCGGCCGGATGCGGCCGCCACCGGCGGAAATCACGGGGGAAATACCGCAACTCGCGGCCGCCGGTTTCCCGTGGCTTGGCACGACCTGTGATGATTCACTATGTGTGGCGTGAACTGATCGGTGACCTGTACCCCGAAGCGGAGCTGCCCGGACCGGCCGACGAGGTGATGCTCGCCGAGGTCGAGAAGGCCCTGGCGCTCCCGCTGCCCTTCGAGCTGGCCTCCCTGCTGCGCGAGTGCGACGGGGTCGGCAACGAGTACGGCGACGCGGTCGTGTGGTCGGCCGAACGGCTCGTCGAGGACAACCTCGCCATGCGCTCCGAACCCGACTACCTGGAGCTGTACGCCCCGTTCGACGAGATGATCTTCTTCGGCGACAGCGACATGGGCCCCCAGTTCGCCTACGTGCACACCGACTACGGCCCCGGCATCGTGGTCTGGGACCACGAGACCGACCGCCGCCGGCTCGCGGTCGTGTCGCTCCGCGACTACCTGGTCCGCTGCTTCACCCAGGGCAACGGCTGGTTCCGCTGAGCCCGCGCCCCGCCCCGCCCCGCTAGGCTGCGGGCGTGGACGCGATCCCCGACGACGAGGCGCACGCGCGGGCCCGGCTGCTGTGGGACTTCCACACCGGCCCCGCCGCCCCCGACCCCGGTCGGCATGACCTGATCCTCGCCCTGGGCAGCCACGACCTGCGGGTCGGCGCGCACGCCGGGCGGCTGTGGGCGGCCGGCGCGGCCCCGGTCGTCGTCTGCTCGGGCGACCGCGGGCGGCGCACCAACGGCGGGCTCGGCCACCCCCGCTGGGAGCGCACCGAGGCCGAGGAGTTCGCCCGCGCCGCCCAGGCGGCCGGAGGCGTGCCCGAACCGGCCCTGCTGCGCGAGCCGCGCGCCACCAACACCGCCGAGAACTTCACCCGCAGCCGCGCGCTGTGCGCGCAACGGGGGCTCTTCCCCGCCACGGCGGTCGTCACCGCGAAGCCCTACATGGGCCGGCGTGCGCTGGCGACCGCCGCCGTCCACTGGCCCGGCGTCCGCTGGACGTTCAGCACCTTCCCCGGCGGCTACGCCGACCACGCCGGCGACCCCGCCGCATCCGCCGAACTCATCCACTTCCTCGTCGGCGACCTCCAGCGGCTGGAGGTCTACGCCGAACGCGGGTGGAGCGCGCCGGTGCCGGTACCCCCCGAGGTGCGGGACGCGTTCGACGCCCTGGTCGCCGCCGGGTACACCGACCACCTCGTGCGGCCGGCCGGGTCGGCCGCGCCGGCGGCTCACCCCGGTCCGGCGGGCGCGTCGGGCACCGAGCGGGCGTAGCGCCGCGCCAGCTCCCGCAGATGGGCCACCAGCTCGGGCGGGTCGACCACCTCGAAGTCGCGGCCGAGCAGGCCCAGGTGCACCGCCAGGGCCTCCACGCTGGAGGCGCCGGTGTCGAGCACGCAGGTGCGGGCGTCGACCGGTTCGACCACGCCCACGGCCGGGCTGATCAGCTCGGCGACCTCCTCCGTCGGCGCGTGCACGGTCACCCGCGCCCGGTACCGCCAGGCCGCCGCCGACACGTTGCGCGACACGTAGGCGGCGATGTCGCCGCCGCCCGGCGGCTCGCGGCGCGGCACCCGCGGCCCGGCGGGGGTGCGGGGGGTCACCCGGTCGACGCGGAACGTCCGCCAGTCGGCGCGGTCGCGGTCCCACGCCACCAGGTACCAGCGCCGCCCCCAGTTGACCAAGCGGTAGGGCTCCACGTCGCGCCGGGTGACCGCGCCCGCGTGGTCGCGGTAGTCGAGCCGCAGCCGCTCCCC
>NZ_BCRK01000167.1 GCF_001552555.1 Nocardiopsis trehalosi NBRC 14201
GGGCGGGCCGCCGCAGGGGCGACGCCGGGCCGACCGGGGCGTAGCGCCCCACGCCCGGCGCCGCGCCGGAGGGCTCCTTCGGCGGGGCGGGCACGGACGGTGCGGGCGGCACGGGGGGCAGGGGCGGTTCGGCCGACGCCGGTGCGGGCGGATCGGCGGAGCGCGGTGCGCCGGCGGTCGGCGCGGTGTCGCGGGCGGGCGCCGAACCCCCGGCGGCCGTCGCCGCCGGAGCGGTGTCGGTGCCGGTGTCGGTGGCACTTTCGCGCTCTTCGGGCAGCAGCGCGGCGGAGAACCCGTCGGCGTCGGTCACCCGTTCGGCGCGGTCGCCGGGCGCCTCGGCCGCCAGCCGCCGGAACCGCGCCCGGCCGCGGCGGCCGCCCGCCTTGCGCGCCGCCGAAGGCTCCGCGCCGTCCGCCTCGGTCGCGGCGGCGGAAGCCGAGGCGGCGGCGACGGCGGCGGTGGACGGCTCGGCCGCCGCCTCCGCCGCCTCCCACGCCGCCAGCGCGTCGACCCGCACCAGGCCCAGGCTCGCCTCCCCGGTCGCCACCGGCGCCGTCTCCGCCGACGCGCTCCCCGCCGACGCGGTCGCCGCGCCGGACCAGGTGTCCTGGTGGGCGCGCACCGCCGCCGCGACGTCCGCGTGGCTCGCCCCCGGCCACGACGCGTGGAACAGCGGGTTCAGCGGCGGGCTGGTCTCGGTGATGAGCCCGTCGGCGGCCACCGTGCAACTGCCGCCCAGCGGCCAGCGGCCCAGCGTGACCGCGGTGATCCCGCGCCGCTGGCCGTGCAGCAGCAGCCCCGACAGGGCCACCTCGTGGTGCGCGTCGGGCTCGGTGATGAGCACCAGCGGGTCGCCCTCGGCGGAGGTCAGCGGGTCGCCGGCGCGCTCGTGCAGCTCGCGCTGCAGCTCGGCGAGCGCGTCCTCCATGGTCGCCACGACCCGCACCGGCTCGCACGGGTCCGCGAGCAGGGCCTCGTGGGCCTCGGCGCCGAGGAACCGCTCGGCCAGCGCGTCGGTGAGCAGGATGCGGGCGGGCCGCTGCGCGGGGTCCCCGAGGGCGTTGACGACGAGCCGGCGGGCCGCCGGGTAGGCGCCGGCGCCGGTGAGCCCGATGCCGGGCACGTGGTCCAACTCCACGGTGACCCGCTCGTCGATGTCGTCGGCGACCGTGGGGCGGGGCGGGGCCGGCGGCAGGGCGCGCGGCTTGGCCGGCCGGTTCCGGGCCAGGCGCGGCAGCGTCAGCCGCAGGCCCGCCACGCCGCGCCCCAGGGCGTAGCCGCCGACGATGCCGGCCACCACGACGGCGCCGGCCATGGCGGCCTTGTCGGCGTCCACGGAGAACTCCGGCAGCCCGCGCTCGGCGGACATCGGCAGGAAGGGCGGCACGAGGGCGGGCGCGCCCTCCTCGGCCGGCGCGGCCTCCTCCCCGGCGGGGTCGGCGGCGTCGCCGCCCGCGGCGAGCGTCTCGCCCGCGCCGGTGTCGGCGCCCGTGTCCGCGCCCGCGCCGGTGTCGGCGCCGGCATCGGCGTCGGCGTCGACCGCCGCGTCCTGCCCGGCCGCGTTCTGCTCGGGCGCGTCCGGGGCGGGCGGGGTCTGCGGGGCGGCCGGCTCCGGGCTCGGCCGCTCGCCGGTGACCACCGTGTAGTCGACCTCGATGCGGCGCTGCGCGGCCGCGTCGCCGTCGCGGAGGTCGCTGGAGCCCAGGCCCTCGGTCGCGAATTCCGGCGCGTCCTCACCGAGCTCCGCGCGCAGGAAGTCGGCCGCGGCGCTCGCCCGCTGCTCCGACAGCCACTGGTTGTACTCTTCGGGGCCGGACTGGTCGGCGTGGCCGGTGACGTGCACCGTGTGGTCGGTCCCGCCGAAGTCGCGGATCATGCCGGCCACATCGGTGAGGTCCTCGCGCATGGCGTCGGTCAGCTGGTCGGAGTTGAGCGCGAACCCGGCGATGGTGCGCGACCGCTCGGCGGTGGAACCGGGGGCGGCCGGCCCGATGTCGAGGTCCGCCGGCGGCGCGGACTCCGCCACCTCGGGGCGCGGCGCCTCCGAGGGGCCCAGGTCGAGTTCCCCAGGCGCGACCTGCTCGACCTGCACGGTGTCGGCCAGCGCGGAGGCGGGCGAGGCGACGGTGGCGCCCAGCGCGGTGGCGGCGATCACCTGGAGCGGACCCAGCGGCCGGAACGGCAGCCGCCCGCCGCGCCCGCGCGCGACCACCTCGGCGACGATGCCGGCGGCGTAGAGGCCCCACACGGTCCACAGGGCGACGATGAGCGCCGCCATGGCCGTCCCCGGCGGCGCGGAGAGGCTGCGCAGGTGCACCAGCACGGTGTCCCACGACAGGTCGAGCGACGGCCAGGGCAGGTGCCACAGCAGCACGTAGGGCAGGCCGGCCAGGATGACCAGGGCCAGCGACAGCGCACTCAGCCTGCGGATCATGCTCATTTCGCCTCCACGGATCGCGGTCGCTATGGAGCGGGTGCTGCGGGGGAAGTGTAGGGACGGGCGGTGGCGGTCGCCTCGACCGTGGTGGAGCCGATGGGCAGCAGCACGAAGCCGTAGTCGACGGTACTGGTGACGGTCACCGTGTCGCCGTCCACGGTGACGGTGCCCGTGGCGCCGGCGTCGGCGAGGAACGCCTGCGCGGCCCGGCTCGCCTCGACGGGGTCGAGCCCCACCTCGTCGGCGCCCTGCCGGTAGGCCGCCCAGTCGATCTGCTGGACGCCCACGCGCGCGGCCTCCTGTGCCATGAGGTGGGCGCTGCTGTGGGCGCGCAGCAGGCCGCCGCCGTCGAAGACCAGGCCCAGGCAGAGCAGGAACGCCATCGCCAGCACCACGACGAACGCGGTCGCCTGGCCGGAGTCGCCCCGGAGGTGCCGGGCGCGCCCGGCCACGGGGGCGGTGGGGGTCGGCGGCGCGGTCACGGCCGCCCCCGGAAGGTGTCGACCACGACCGTGGACTCGCCCGCGATCGTGTGCGTGCCCGGGACGCCGAGCCCGACGAGGTCGCCCAGCCCGACGCGGCACTCCAGGACGGCGTGCACCGCTCCCCCGGGGGCCAGCCCGCCGTGGTCCAGGGTCATGGCGTAGTCGGCGCAGACCAGCCCGTGGGTGCTCAGCGCCGCCTCGGCGGTGGCGGCGGCCGCCGCGTCGGCCTGGGCGGGGGTGCGCTCCAGGGCCGCCGCGCGCGCGGCCGCGTGGGCGACCTCGTCGGCGGTGGCCTCGGCGCCCGTGACCCGGCCGGCCAGCAGCATCAGCATGGCGAACAGCAGGATCATCGGGGTGAGGATGGTGAGTTCGGTGGCCATGGAGCCGCGCTCGGCGGCGCGGCCGGTGCGCCGCGCGCGGGCGGCGGTCGCGGGGGTCACGGCGCACCCCCGTCCGCCTCGCCCGGTTCCACGAAGCGCTCCACGGGTGCCGTCAGCTCGTGGCGCACCGGCCAGGTCAGGCCGGGGATGAGGCTGGGCACCTCGGCCTCGACGACCACCCGCACGGTGGTCTCGCCGCGTTCGACCGCGATCCCGCGGTCACCCAGGACGGTGCCGCCGATCTCGTCGGCGAACGCCTCGGCCTGCGCCTGGGCGTTGGCGGAGTCGGCGGCGCGCGCCGTCTCCACGGCCTGGCGGGCGACGGTGGCCGCCGTGTGGTCGCCGTGCATCCACACGGCCACCTGGATGACGAGCAGCACCAGCAGCAGGAGCAGCGGGGTGGCCACGGCCACCTCGGCGCTGCCCCGGTCGTCGTCGGGCCGCCGGGGCGCGGCCGCACGCGCGCCCGGGCGCGCCGCGGGCCCGGCGGGGGGCATCGGGCGCACGGTCAGCCGAGCGAGAGGCTCTCGGCGCGCTCCAGGACGGTCGCGGAGATGAACCCGACCGCCGTGATGGCCATGGCCACCAGGAGCGCGATGACCACGACCGTCTCGGTGGAGTAGCCCCCGTCGCCGCGGGCGCGCCGGCTGCGGTCGCTGAGGAGGTGGACAAGGAGTTTCATCGCGGGCTCCAGGTGGTCGTGTCGGGGACGGGTGGGCTGCGGACGGGCAGCTCACAGGCTGGTGAGGATGTGGGTCATGGCCGGGTAGCCGAGCATGCCGAGGAAGCCGGCGAACAGCAGCACCACGGGCAGGCTCATCCGCTCGGTGGCCGACTGCGCCTCGGCGTCCAGCTCGGACAGGAACTGGGTGCGCAGCGTCTTGGCCTTGGCGGCGAGCGAACCGCGCACGCGGGCGCCGTCGGCGCCGGCCAGCTGCAGGCTGGCCGCCAGCTCGTTGAACTCGGGGGTGTCGAACTGCTCGCCCAGTTCGCGCAGCGCCGACCAGGCGGGGAGCCGGCGCAGGGCGGCCGCGCGCAGCGCGTCGCGGATGCGGCCGATGGCCCAGCCGCCGCCCACGGCGGTGGCGTCGGACAGCGCGCCGTTGACCCCGGCGCCGCCGGCCAGGGACACCACGACGAGGTCGGCGAACCCGGCGAGGGCGTGCCGCATCTGCTCGCGGCGCTTGCGGGCCTCGTCGCGCAGCGACAGGTCGGGGGCGAACCACAGCACGCCGGCCAGCACCGCCCAGGACGCCGCGCCCCACAGCGAGGCGAGGTCCAGGCCGACCAGGGCCAGGGGCGCGGCCAGCAGGGGCGGCGCCGCCAGGCCCAGCATCAGGCCGGTGGCCTTCTCGGCGAGGTAGCCGGGGACGTCGCGTTCGCACACCGCGAGGTCGCGGCGGGCGCGGGCGCCGGGCAGGCCCAGGGCCGACATGAGCGGCGCGCCGACCGCGCCCAGGCGGGACAGGGGGCCGGCCGCCTCGGTGCGGACGGGCCGGTGGATGGGCACCGGTGTCTCGGCCAGCCGCTCGCGCAGGCTCGGCCGGGAGTAGCGGGTGGCCAGCAGCAGCCACAGCCCCGCGCCGACGGCCAGGCCGGCCAGCGCGGACAGCAGCAGGATCGGTCCGCTCATGCCGGGGCCTCCGCCTTCTCGACCGGTTTCCCGGGGACCGCCGGCGCCAGGACGCGCGGGCCCTGCTTGGGCCGCGCCATCCGCACCATCCACACCAGGGCCGTGCCCCAGATCGCGCCGATCACGGCCAGCACGATCTGGCCGAGCAGGGTGTCGAACGGGGCCAGGTAGTCGGGGCTGAACAGCAGCAGCAGGGCGGCCATGCCCAGGGTGACCCCGATGATGATGCGGGTGGAGGTGCGCACCCGCGCCCGGCTGGCCGCGATGCGCACCAGCATCGCCGCCTGGTCGCGCGCGGCCTCGGCCAGGCTGCCCAGCAGCACGCCGAGGTCGGTGGCGTGCCGGGACGCGGCCGTGCTCAGCGCCGCCGACACCAGGTCGGCGGTGGGGTTGTCGACCTCGTCGGCGAAGTCGCGCAGCGCGGCCTCGGGCGCGCGGCCGCGCCGCAGGTCCTCGGAGAGGCGGGTGACCTCCTCGCGCACCGGCTCGGGCGCGATGGGCACGGTGGCGGTGATCGCCTGGTGCAGGCCCGAGGCGCCGGCCATGAGGTCGCGCAGCATCTCCGCCCAGGCCGCCACGGCCTCCACTCCGGCCACGTGGCGCTCGTAGTGGCGGTCGGGGCCGAGCACGGCGGGCAGCCACCAGCAGGCCAGCGCGGCCATGACCCCGGCCACCGGCCACTGGGTGACCGCCCACACGAGCAGGCCGCCGCACACGGCGCCGACCAGGCGCAGCAGGCGGTGCTCGCTCAGCAGCGCGTCGCGCAGCGAGACCTTCTTCCGGGCGCCGCGGGCGGTGGGCGGGACGGCGGCCAGGGCGGCGAGCGCCACCCACAGGCCGGCGCCCGCGACGGCGCCGCACACCGCGACCAGGACGGGCCCGGCGATGTCGGGGTTCACGACGACCACCCCATGCCCATGGTCACGCTGAGCTGGGAGACGTCGAACCCGGCCTCGGCGAGCGTGTCGACCGTGGCCGGGCTGGGCGGGGCCGCCGGCACCACGTCGCCGGCGCGGTCGCGCCGGTAGATCTCGTTGGACACCACGTTCTGGCCCTCGGCGCCGACCACCTCGCGGATGCTGGTGACGACGCGGTTGCCGGTGGGCAGCGCCGAGACGTGCACCACCAGGTGCACGGCGGCCGCGACCAGCGCGGCGGTGGCCTCCAGCGGCAGCCGTTCGGCCGACTGCGCGGCGTAGGCGCCGAGCTTGGTGAACGCGCCGGCGGAGTTGGCGGCGTGCAGGGTGGTGAGGCTGCCGTCGTTGCCCTGGCTCATGGCGTTGAGCAGCGGCACGGTCTCGTGGCCGCGGGTCTCCCCCACGATCACCCGGTCCGGCGACATCCGCAGCGCGGCGCGCACGAGGTCGGCGATGCTGATCTCGCCGGCGCCCTCGACGTTGGCGGGGCGCGCCTGGAGGGCGACGCAGTCGGGGTGCGCCTCGACGTCGCGGTCCAGACCCAGTTCGAAGACGTCCTCGATGGTGACGATGCGCTCGGTGGGCGGGATCTCGGCGGCCAGGGCGCGCACCAGGGTGGTCTTGCCCGCGCCGGTGCCGCCGGTGACGACCATGTTGCGGCGCGCCAGCACGGCGGCGCGCAGCAGCCGCTCGGAGAGGGTGTCGAGGGTGCCCAGCTCGCGCAGCTGGGCGAGGGTGGTGGTGCTGTAGCGGTGCCGGCGGATGGACACGGCGGGCACGCGGGCGACGTCCATGATGGCGTTCATGCGCTCGCCGCCGGGCAGCGGCATGTCCAGGATCGGCGCGCCGGGGTCGAACCGCCGCTCGCCGGTGGCCGACTCCGCGGCGATGCGGCGCACCAGCGCGACCAGCTGCTCGGAGGTCTCGAACAGCTGCGGGCGGCGCTCGCGGCTGCCGTCGGAGTAGCGGACCCACACCTGGGTGCCGTTGCAGTTGATGTTCTCGATGTCGGGGTCGTCCAGCAGCGGCTGCAGCGGCCCCATGCCGCACACCTGCGCCAGCGCGCGGGAGGCGATGGTCTCCTCGGTGCGGGAGTCGAGCACGGCGCGGCCCTGGGCCAGCGCGGTGCGCGCGGCCTCGTCCAGGATCTGCGCGATCACCCGCTCGGCCTGGCGGCGGTACTCGTCGGGGTCGTCGTCCTGCGCGCCGCGCGGCAGTTCGCTGAGCCGGCGCCCGGCCTCGGTGGCGACCCAGGTGATCCAGGCGTTCTCGCGTTCGGCCCGCTGGGGGTCGAGGAAGCGGTCGGCCTCGCCGATGGAGACCTTGACCTCGCCCATGCTGCCCTCCCCTTGGCTCACGGTCGCCCGCCCGGTGCCGTGTCGGAGGCGCCGGCGCCGGGCGGCTGCTCGGCCGCCTCCGGGGCGCGCCGGGCCGCGGCCGCCGGCGGGGCCGGCGCGGGTCCGGCGGCTGCTCCGACCAGTGACGTGGCCAGCGCCAGCGCCGCCTTGAACAGCGGGCGGCGGTGGGGCCGGTTCACGTTGGCCTCGCCGCGCAGGAACGCGGCGGCGCGGGGGTCGTGGGGGATGCGGCCGCTCCACACGGGCAGCTCCACGACCGAGGCGATCTCGGAGGTGGGCCCTGATCCGCCGACGACCACGACGCGCAGCGCGCCGATCAGGTCGGTCAGCGCGGCGGCGGACTGCTTGACCCGGCGCAGCTGCGCGAGGTCGTCGCCGACCAGCAGCAGCGCGTCGTCGGCGTTGGCGGCCAGGTGCGCGGTGGGGGTGCGCGGGGCGAGCCGGCCCAGGTCCACGACCGTGGCCGGGGCGCCGGGCGCGCCCCCACCGGCGGCGAGCTTGGGGCTGTTGGTGGCCAGCAGCTGCACCGCGCCCTGAGCGGGGTCGGCCGATGCGGGGCCGGCGCACACCGGCAGCCCGCCGGGGAGGGTCTGGCAGAACGACAGGGGGTCGGCGGGCGGGTCCGCGGCGGTGCGGCGGCGGGTGGCCGCGGCGAGGTCGGTGGTCCCGGGCGAGGCGGGCAGCCGGTACCAGGCGCCGACGTCGCCGCCGGAGGCGTCGGCCTCGACCAGCACCGCGCCCGACGGTCCGGGCCACACCGCGGCCATGGCCATGGCGGTGAGGGTGACCCCGGGCGCGCCGCTCAGCGAGAACAGTGCGGTGGTGCGGCCCATCAGCTGCCTCCCGCGGCCGACACCTGGACGACGGTCGCCTGCTCGTTGGCCGCGGCGGCCGCGACCTGGCCGGCGGACTCGGCGTCGACCAGCAGTTCGACGGCGGCCGATCCGTCGGTGGCGGACAGCTCGAAGGACTGCACGCGGGCCGGGTAGGCGGTGACCCCGGAGCCGCGGGAGGCGGCCTGGCCGCCCTCCCCGCCGGAGCCGGCCGCGGCGCCCTCGACCAGCACGATGGAGACGGCGGCGCCGCGCTGCAGCGAGGCGGGGAAGCGGCCGGGCGCCAGGACCGCGCCGACGACCGCCTGGCCGGCGGCCGGGTACTGGGCGTCGGCGCCCAGGGCGGTCTCGGGCAGCACGCCGCCCTCGACCACCGGGACGGCCAGGGTGCTGCCGACCGCCTCCTCCAGCCGGTCCTCGGTGAGCGCCGACACGCCGTCGGCGACGGAGATGCGGGCGACCTCCAGGTCGGTCGCCGTGAGCACGTGGCCGGCGGCGAGGTCGGAGCCGGCGACCAGCACGCCCTCGCGGTCGTCGAGCTGGTCGACGGCGACCACGCCGGCCAGTGCGCCGGCGGTCATGATGGCCAGGCCGAGTCCGAGCCAGCGCCATCGGCGCGGGCCGGTGCCGAGCAGGCGCACGGTCGGCGGTGCCGCGGCGGGGCGCGCCTCGGCGGCGTTTCCGCGGGTGCCGGTCATCGTGGTCACCAGGTCCTCCTTGTCGTGGGCGCGGTCGCGCCGCTCAGGCGTTGCGCTGACCCTCAGCCGTTGCTCTCGGTGACGAGGCCCTGCGACTCCTGCACCCCGAGGTCGACCGTGGAGGTCGTGGAGACGGGGGCGAGTGTGCCGGTGTCGCCGTCGGCGATCTCCCAGGTGATGTCCCAGGTGATGTGCGCGCGCACGGTGTACACGTCGTCGGGTTCGGTGAGGGAGGAGCGGGTGTAGACGTGCCCGCAGTCGGGCGACTCCGCGTCGGCGGCGTGCGTGGCGGGGTCGTAGGGGGTGCCGGGGCCTTCGCAGACCACCTCGGTGCCGTCGCCCATCTCCCAGCGGGTGGCGCGGGGGACGGCGGTGAGGCTCAGCGACATGCCGGGGACCTCGGCCTCGGCCGTGGCCGGCTGCCATTCGGCCTCGTCGATCCAGAGCCACACCGGGGTGGTGACCAGGATCAGGGACCCGGCGGCGGGCGAGGAGGAGATCTCCGGTTCGGGCAGGTCGAAGGAGTCCATGGACTCGACGATGAGCGCGACCGGGTCGGCTCCGGCGGTGGCCGGGGTGGCGCCGCCGCTGTAGTCGATCGAGTCCCAGTCGATGGCGTCCCAGTCGACGGCGCTCCAGTCGACCGCGTCCCAGTCGATGGCGTCCCAGTCGACGTTGGCGTAGGGGTCGTCGGGGTCGGGCGCCGGGGCGGTCACGGGGGCGCCGGCGGTGCCCGCCGTGCCGGTGGTGCCGGCGCTCTGCTGGATGCCGCGCACGAGGATGTCGCAGCCGCCTCCGCCGTCGTCGCCGCACTCGATGCTGTGCAGGAACGAGCCGCCGGTCGAGGCGGCCGGGGGCGCGGGGTCGGCCGAGGCCGCCGCGGAGGGGTCGGCCTGCGCGTGCCCCGGCACGGTCAGGACGAGGATCACGGCCGCCGTGGCGGCGGCGGTACCGGTGCGTATCAGCATGTTCCGGGCTCCCAGATCCGTAGTTCGCTGACTCGCCAGGCGAGCCCGTCGTGGGTGAGTCCCGCCTCGACCCTGCGGGGGCCGGCGCCGCTCTCGGTGGGGCCGGCGCCGAGGTTCCAGGCGGAGTCGTCCAGGCAGTCGGTGACCTGCGCGTCGCCGCCGTCGACCGTGATCTCCGGTGCGAGGACGGGTTCGCCGGTGACCTCGGTCTCCCCGGCGCTGCGCAGCGCCTCGTTCAGCAGGGAGAGCGCGGCGCCGGTGGCGTAGCGGTCGAGGTCGCCGGTCGTTCCGCCGCCCTCGTGGGAGGCGGCGACGGTGGCGTCCCACATGGCGGTGTAGGCGTCGAGGGCGGCCTGCTCGTCGCCGGTGGGGGCGGCGTCGGGCGGGACGACCTCGGCGGAGGGTGCGGTGTCGGCGGGGCCGGCCCCGCTGGAGGAGCAGGCCGACAGCGCGGCCAGCGCCAGCACGGCTCCGGCCGCCGCCGCGGCACGGAGGCCCCGGCGGTCAGGCGACCGGTGCGGGCGCGGGGTGCCGCTCGTTGGCTGCATTGGTTCCCATTCCAGCGGTTCCGTTTCGGCGGCCGCCGCGCTGCGGCGGGGGCGGGTCCGGCGGTCGTGGGGGCGCCGGGTGCGGACCCGGCGGGTGGGCGTACTCCGACGCCGACCGGTCAAGCGTCCACGGCCTGGGCCCGACACGTGCTCGTGTGGCTTCGCCTGTGGTGTCACTTGGTTTTGCGTAACTTTATTAGAAGTCCTACATGGCGAACAACCCTGACGCAACTGAACGGGACGACAAAACCACAGAAAGCCCACAGGCCGCGCGGGCGGCCCCGCGCACCCCTGGGGACGGCCGGAGCGCACCCCCGGGACGGCCACCGACGCTGACCTGCGCCTGCGGAACCGCCGTCCGGACCGGCGGCCGCCGACCCCGGCCACGGGACCATGTAGTAACGGATGCGCAACGAACAGTGATGGGCGGCCCCGCGCCCGGCCCGGTGGCCCCGGAGCCGGGGCTCCGAGGCCACCGACCGGACCGGTGGCGGGCCGCCCTACTTCGCCTCGTGCGCCCGCTCCGCCTTCTCCTTTGCGCGCTCGGAGCGGCCGAACCCCAGGAGGAGGGAGGCGACGATGAACGAGGCGGCGGTCGCCGCCAGGACGCCCGCGAGCACCGGCAGGTGGCCGCCGCGCGGCGAGACCGCCATCAGGGCGATGATGCTGCCGGGCGACGGCGGACCCACGAGCCCGGCGTCCAGCACCATGAACGTCGTGACACCGGCGATGCCGCCCGCGACCGCCGCCAGGATGAGCTTGGGCTGGGCCAGGATGTAGGGGAAGTAGATCTCGTGGATGCCGCCCAGGAACTGGATGACGATGGCGCCGGGCGCGGTGGCGCGGCTGATCCGGGGCCCGAAGAACATGACGGCCAGCAGGATGCCCAGCCCCGGACCGGGGTTGGTCTCGATCAGGAACTCGATCGCCTGGCCGGTCTCGTCCACCCGCGCCGTGCCCAGCGGGGTGAACACCCCGTGGTTGATGGCGTTGTTCAGGAACAGCACCTTGGCGGGCTCGACGATGACCGACACCAGCGGCAGCAGCGACAGGTCGATGAGCGCCTGCACGCCCGCGCCCAGGACCTCCGTGATCACCTGCACGACCGGCCCGATGCCCACCAGGCCCACGATCGCCATGAGGCCGCCGAGGATGCCCGAGCTGAAGTTGTCGTACAGCATCTCGAACCCGGCGCGGATGCGCGGCCGCAGGCCCCGGTCGACCAGCCGCAGCAGGAAGGCGGCGAGCGGGCCGATGATCATGGCGCCCAGGAACATCGGCACGTCGGTGCCGACGACGACGCCCATGGTGGCCACGGCGCCCACCACCGCGCCGCGCTGCTCGTAGACGAGGCGGCCGCCGGTGTAGCCGATGAGCACCGGCAGCAGGTAGGTGATCACCGGGTCCACGAGCGCGGCCAGCGTCTCGTTGGGGAACCAGCCGTCGGGGATGAACAGGGCGGTGATGAGGCCCCAGGCGATGAACGCGCCGATGTTGGGCATCACCATGCCGGACAGGTAGCCGCCGAGCTTCTGCACGACGGCGCGGCCGGCTTCGGCGCCGCGGCGCCTGTCGGGGTCGGTGGAGGTCGATCGGGTCATGGGGGATCACCTGGAGTCGCTTCGGCGGGCCCCGGCGGCGTCGGACGCGGCCGCGGACCTCGCGGGAGGGGGTGGGGTGGGTGGTGCGGTGGTGCTGTGCGGTGCGGCCGAGGAGGAGCGGTGCCGGAGCGGGGTGTCCGCTCCGGGGCGGACGGGGGTACGGCGAGGCGGCGGGGTGCGCCGGCCCGGGGCCGGCGCGGACCCGCCGTCACGGTGGAGCGTGCCCGGTGGCCGCCGCACCGACCGGGGGTCACCGGTCGCGCGGCGCCCGCCCGGGCCGGCGGATCACACCACGACCATCCGGGGCCCGAAGGCGGCGAGTTCGTCGGCCAGGCCGTCGGCCAGGCCCGAGTCGGTGATGATGCAGTCCACCTCGTCGAGGGTGGAGAAGCGGGCGAAGTGGTCGTTGCCGACCTTGGTGTGGTCGGCGAGCAGGACGACCCGCCGCGCCGATCGGATCATCGCCCGCTTGACCTGCGCCTCGGCGGGGTCGGGGGTGGTGAGTCCGTGTTCGGCCGACACGCCGTTGGTCGCCATGAAGGCGACGTCGACGTAGGTCTCCTCCAGCGCCTGGAGCGCCCAGCTCTCGACGGTCGCCTGGGTCCGCGGGCGGAGCCGGCCGCCGAGGAGCATCAGGTTGGTGTTGGGCCGGGGCATCAGCGTCAGGGCGATGGACACCGAGTTGGTGACCACCGTGAGGTCGGGCGGCAGTTGCTCGGCGAGGCGGCCGGTGGTGGAGCCCGCGTCGAGGAGGATCGCCCCTTCGGCGGGCACCTCCTTCAGGGCCGCCTTGGCGATGCGCTCCTTCTCGGGGGTCATGACGGTGTCGCGCTGGGCGAGGGACGGTTCGAAGCCCAGCCGCTCGACCGGGATGGCGCCGCCGTGGACCCGCCGCAGCACCCCGTGGCGTTCGAGGGCGGTCAGGTCGCGCCGCACCGTCTCGTAGGTGACGTCGAAGGCCGCGGCGAGGCCGGCGACGTCCACCCTGCCGTCGCGCCGGGCGCGGTCCAGGATGTGGCGTTGCCGTTCTTCGGCGTACATGTTGAATCACCTGCGTTTCGGTGTGGCTTCGAGTGATGCTAATGAGATGGTGCGACGCATTCAAGAGCGTCCGGGAGGTCGCGCGCCCTCGGCCGCATGCGGCGTTCCCTCACGTCGGGCGCCCGCGCGGCCGGTTCCCGGGCGGCGTCGGCGGTCCCGCCCGCGCCGCCCGCACACGGCGCCGAGCCGGCCTCCGCCACACGTTCCCACCACGCGCACACCGGTCGCCGCGACGCCCGCGCCGGGACCACCGCCCCCGCGTCCGCGCTCCTCCGCCGAACTATCCCACAGCGGCCGCCCGCGCCCGGCGAGCGCGACCTGCGCAACGGGAGCGCGGCCCGCCGCCGGACGGAACGGGTTCGATTCGGCGCGCGGGAGAAAGGAATACCACGCGGTCCATATGTGAGCCGTGCCACTCTTCTCCGGCCATTCATCGCGGCGCCGGTCACCCGAACCCACAACGGCGGACCACCGCCGGCCGAGAACGCCCGCGACGGGCGCACGCCATCAGGACCACCTCGGGAACCGCCCGCCCGCCGGAGGGGAAGGGGGCGCGGACGGCGACCCTTTCCACGGCGTTAACTCCGCATTCTCGTTCAAGATCCCTCCGCGTCGCGGCGGCGATGTTGGTTTGGTTGTTAATACGTCGCTATTGCGCCTTATTCACCTCTGCTGCCGCCGGCGTCGATCCAGGGGGGATCCGTC
>NZ_BCRK01000168.1 GCF_001552555.1 Nocardiopsis trehalosi NBRC 14201
GGCCCGCCCCTCCGCGGGCCGCCGCCGGTGCCGTGGTGCGGGCCGGTCACCGCTCCGCGTCGGGCGGCGGGGCGGTGTTGAAGATCGTCACCCGGGTGCGGCGCACGAGTTCGCCGCCCGGGGACTGCGCGGAGGTGCGCCGCGCCACCGCGCTGCGCGCCGCCTCCAGCTCGTTGGCGAGGTGGAACAGGTGTTCGCGCAGCTCCGCGACCTCCCGCTGGAGTTCGAGGATGCGCTTGATCCCGGCGAGGTTGATGCCGTCCTCCTGCGACAGCCGCTGCACCTCGCGCAGCAGCTGGATGTCGCGCATGGAGTACCGGCGGCCGCGCCCGGACGCCCGGCCCGGGGACACCAGGCCGAGGCGGTCGTACTGGCGCAGGGTCTGCGGATGCAGTCCGGACAGTTCGGCGGCGACGGAGATGACGTACACCGGGATGTCGTCGCCGAAGGACGGTGTGGTCATGGCCTTCACATCCCCTTCGCCCGCGCTTCGAGTCCGTGGCGCGGGTCCTCGTGCGCCGTGGCGGCGCGGAACTTCTCCAGGGCCTCGCGGGCGTCGCCGTTGAGGTCCCGCGGCACCGCCACCTCGACGGTGACGAGCATGTCCCCCGTTGTCCCGTCACGCCGCGTGGCGCCCTTGCCGCGCACCCGCAGGGTGCGCCCGCTGGGGGTGCCCGGGGGGATCTTCACGGTGACGGGAAGGCCGTTGAGAGTGGGGACCCGCACGTCGGCGCCGAGGGCGGCCTCCGGGAAGGTCACCGGAACGGTGATGGTGAGGTTGTCGCCGGTCTTGCCGAACACGGGATGGGGCTGCACGTGTACCACCACGTAGAGGTCGCCGGCCGGGCCGCCGTTCTCGCCCGGCGCCCCCTTGCCCTTGAGTCGGATGCGCTGGCCGTCGGAGACGCCGGCGGGGATGCGGGCCTGGATGGTGCGGGTGCTCTTGCCGCGCCCGCTGCCGCTGCACGTGGGGCAGGGGTCGTCGACGACGAGCCCGCGCCCCCTGCACTCGCTGCACGGCTCGGACAGCGAGAACCCGCCCAGGTTCTTGTTCTCGTGGCCGGTACCCGCGCACTTGGGGCACATGCGCGGCGCGGTGCCGGCCTTGGCCCCGGTGCCCTTGCACGTGGGGCAGGCGGCGTCGCTGGTGAGCTGGAACGACCGGGTGACGCCGGTGGCGGCCTCGTCGAAGGTCAGCCGGGTCTCGGTCTCGACGTCGGCCCCGCGCCGGGACTGGGTGGCGCCGCGCCCCCGGCCGCCGAACAGGCCGCCGAACAGGTCGCTCAGCCGCTCGCCGCCGGGCGCCCCGGGGCCCGTGGTGGAGGTGCCCTGCCCGAACAGGTCGCCGAGGTCGAAACCGCCGGGGCCGGTGCCGCCGCCCGGGCGGTAGGAGCCGCCGAACAGCGACCGGGCGTCGTCGTACTCCTTGCGCCGCTTCTCGTCGGACAGGACGGTGTACGCCTCGGAGATCTCCTTGAAGCGGTCCTCCGCCTTGGGGTCGCCGGTGTTGGCGTCGGGGTGGTTCGCGCGGGCGAGCTTGCGGTAGGACTGCTTGATCTCGTCCTTCGTGGCCGTCTTTGAGACTCCGAGGACCTTGTAGTAGTCCTTCTCCAGGTAGTCCTTGGTGCTCATCGACGTCTGCCTTCTCCCGCTCGACACTCGGACTCGGACGGGCCACCGGCCCCGTTCTGCCAGGCCCGCCCCGGGCGCGCCGCTGCGCGCCCGGGGCGGGCCGTCCTGCTATTACTCGCCGTCGCCCGGCGCGCCTTCGGCGGGGGACTCCTCGGGAGTCCCGCCGGGCGCCGGGGCGGCGTCGTCGGCCGGACCGGCCACGACCACCCGCGCGGGCCGCAGCACGCGCTCGCCGACCAGGTAACCGGGCTGGAACACCTCGACCACCGTGGGCACGGTGACGTCGGCGGACGGCACCATGGTCAGGGCCTCGTGGACGTTGGGGTCGAACTCGTCGCCCTTGTCCCCGTACTTCTTCAGCCCCAGCTTCGCGACCAGCGACTCCAGGGACTCGCCGACCGACTTGAAGCCGCCGTTCAGCTCCTCGTGCTCCCGTGCCCGCCCGATGTCGTCCAGGATGGGCACCAGGTCGCCGACGAGCTGGGCCAGCGCCTGCTCGCGCACCGCGACCCGGTCGCGGTCGACCCGCTTGCGGTAGTTGGCGTACTCCGCCTGCACCCGCTTGAGGTCGTTGGTGAGCTCCTCGACCTGGGCGCGGGCCTCGGCCAGCCCGGCGGGGTCGCCGGGGGCCGCGTCGGCCTCGGGCTCGACCGCCTCGGGCTCGCCCGGGGAGGCCTCGGCGGCCCCCTCGGGCGTGCGCAGTTCGCCGGTCTCGGGGTCGATGCGCCGCTTGTCGCGGATCACCGGCCCCTGGTGCTCACGGCCGTTCTCGTTCTCCGGCAGCGCCATATCGCTGTGCCTCCTTGCGTTCCGCGTCCCTGGCGCCTCAGGCGTTGCCGTCCTTCTTGGTGGTGTCGTCGTCCACGATCTCGGCGTCGACCACATCGGTGTCGTCGGCCTGGGCGCCCGGGGCGCCGTCGGCCGCGGCGCCGTCGGACGACTGCTGGCTCTGGCTGTAGATGGCGGAGCCGATCTTCTGGCTGGCCAGCGCGACCTTCTCGCTCGCGGAGCGGATGGCCTCGATGTCGGAGCCCTCCAGCGCGGTCTTCAGCTCGCCGACGGCGGCCTCGGTCTCGGTGCGCACCTCGGCCGGGATCTTGTCCTCGTTGTCCTTGATGACCTTCTCGGTCTGGTAGACGAGCGACTCGGCGTTGTTGCGGACCTCGGCCTCCTCGCGGCGCTTGCGGTCCTCCTCGGCGTACTGCTCGGCCTCGCGGACCATCCGGTCGATGTCGTCCTTGCTCATGGCCGACCCGCCGGAGATGGTGACCGACTGCTCCTTGCCGGTGCCCAGGTCCTTGGCGGTGACGTTGACGATGCCGTTGGCGTCGATGTCGAAGGCGACCTCGATCTGCGGCACGCCGCGCGGCGCCGGCGGCAGACCGGAGAGGTCGAAGACGCCGAGCTTCTTGTTGTACTGCGCGATCTCGCGCTCGCCCTGGTAGACCTGGATCTGCACGGACGGCTGGTTGTCGTCGGCCGTCGTGAAGATCTCGGACCGCTTGGTCGGGATGGTGGTGTTCTTCTCGATGAGCTTGGTGAACACGCCGCCCTTGGTCTCGATGCCCAGCGACAGCGGGGTCACGTCGAGCAGCAGGACGTCCTTGACCTCGCCCTTGAGCACGCCGGCCTGGAGCGCGGCGCCGATGGCGACGACCTCGTCCGGGTTGACGCCCTTGTTGGGCTCCTTGCCGCCGGTGAGCTCCTTGACCAGCTCGACCACGGCGGGCATGCGGGTGGAGCCGCCGACCAGGACCACGTGGTCGATGGAGCTGACGCTGATGTTGGCGTCCTTGATGACCTGGTGGAACGGCTGCTTGGTGCGCTCCAGGAGGTCGGCGGTCAGCCGCTGGAACTCGGCGCGGGAGAGCTTCTCGTCGAGGTGCAGCGGGCCCTCGGCCGACGCCGTGATGTAGGGCAGGTTGATGGCGGTCTCGCTGGAGCTGGAGAGCTCGATCTTCGCCTTCTCGGCGGCCTCGCGGAGCCGCTGGAGGGCCATCTTGTCCTTGGCGAGGTCGACGCCGTTGTTGTTCTTGAAGCGCTCGACCAGCCAGTCGACGACGGCCTGGTCCCAGTCGTCGCCGCCGAGGTGGTTGTCGCCGTTGGTGGCCTTGACCTCGACCACGCCGTCGCCGACGTCGAGCAGGGACACGTCGAAGGTGCCGCCACCGAGGTCGTAGACGAGGATGGTGGCCTCGTCCTCCTTCTCCAGGTGGTAGGCGAGCGCGGCGGACGTGGGCTCGTTGATGATGCGCAGGACGTTGAGGCCCGCGATCGCGCCGGCCTCCTTGGTGGCCTGGCGCTGGGAGTCGCTGAAGTACGCCGGCACCGTGATGACGGCGTCGGTGACCTCCTCGCCGAGGTAGGACTCGGCGTCGCGCTTGAGCTTCTGCAGCACAAAGGCGCTGATCTGCTGCGGGGAGAAGGTCTTGCCGTCGATCTCGGTCTTCCAGTCGGTGCCGATGTGGCGCTTCACCGAGCGGATGGTCCGGTCGACGTTGGTGACCGCCTGGCGCTTGGCGACCTCACCGACGAGCACCTCGCCGTTCTTGGCGAACGCGACGACGGACGGGGTGGTCCGCGCGCCTTCGGCGTTGACGATGACCGTGGGCTCGCCGCCCTCCAGGACCGCGACGGCCGAGTTCGTCGTTCCCAGGTCGATACCGACCGCACGTGCCATGAGTACGTCCTCCGTCAAAGTTGAGTCTTTCCGGCACAAGTTTGCTTCGTCATCGACTCTCTGTCAAATGACTTGAGTCGATCCGACTCAATGCCGTTCACACTCCCCTACAACGGAGGGCCTCCGCGCGTTGTTCCCGCTCCGGGCCCGGAACCGCCCCGTCCCGACCGAAGCAGGGCGGAACCGGGGGCGGGCCTTGACCCGACCCTCGGGGTCGACTCCGGGACGCGTCCGGGGCGCGCCCGATGCGCGGCGCGCCCGGCCCCCGCTACCCGCGGCCACGCTCCCCACGCCGCCCCCCTGGCGCACCCGGCCGGCAACGCCCGCCGAAAGCGCCGCCCGCGCACCGCCGCGCGGACCGGGGCCGCGCCGCGCGCGGGGCGGGCCTGGGTGCGGCCGGAGCCGCCCGGCTCACTACGCTAGGGAGCCACCCGACCGCGGCCGCAGGTCGCGGCGGTGTCCCCGCCCGAGGCCCGGGGCGGTGGCCCACCATGCATTACTCGCTAGTAACATTTGGTGGACCCTCCGGTGTGTGGCGCACCGGAGTACGACAGCAGAGGGGAGGCCGCCGGCGATGCTCTACATCGTTCTGGGGGTCATCACGACCGTCTTCGCCGTGGTCGGGATCGCGATGTTCGCCATCGGCGTCCGCCGGATGGTGCGCACCCTCGGTCTCGGCCGCCCGATCGAGGCCGCGCGCAAGGGCCCGTTCGGCCGGCGCCTGACGAACACGCTGGTCGAGACGCTCGGCCACACGCGCATGCTCAAGTGGCGCTGGATCGGCGTCGCGCACTGGTTCGTCATGGTGTCCTTCCCCGCGCTGGTCTTCACGGTCGCGGAGGCCCACGGCGAGGTGTGGGACCCGCACTTCCACCTGCCGCTGATCCACGACTGGACCGTCTACGGGCTGCTCATCGAGGTGATCGCCGGCGTCAGCCTGGCGGCGATCACCGCCCTGGCCGTCTACCGCCAGGTCAAGGGCGCCCGCCGGCTCGGCCGCGCCTCGCGGTTCGCGAACTCGCGGCACTGGACGGCCTACTACGTCGAGGGCTACATCTTCGCCCTGCTCGCCTGCATCTTCCTGATCCGCGGGTTCAAGGTCGCCATGGGCGACTTCCCGTTCCCGGTGTGGGCCACCCCGATCTCGCACGCCGTCGGCGCCGTGCTGCCGCCCAGCGAGCCCGCGCTCGCGCTCGTCGCGGCGTTCAAGCTGATCATCTCGTGGCTGTTCTTCATGGCCCTGGCCCTGGTGCTCACCATGGGCATCGGCTGGCACCGCTTCACCGCGCCGGTGAACATCTACTTCAAGCGCACCACCGACGGCACCCCCGCCCTGGGCGCGGCCAAGCCCATGGTCGGCAACGACGGCACGCCCCTCGACTTCGAGGAGGCCGACCCCGACGAGGACCCGTTCGGCGTCGGCAAGATCGAGGACTTCACCTGGAAGGGCCTGCTCGACTTCACCACCTGCACCGAGTGCGGGCGGTGCCAGTCGCAGTGCCCCGCGTGGAACACCGGCAAGCCGCTGTCGCCGAAGAAGCTCGTCATGGACCTGCGCGAGCACGCCTACGCCAAGGCCCCCTACCTGCTCCAGGGAATCACCGCCGAGACCCTGGCCGAGAAGCCCGACGAGTCGCACGCCGGGGTCGACGTCCTCGCGCTGCTGGAGCGCCCGCTGGTCGGCACCGAGGAGGAGAACGGGGTCATCCACCCCGACGTCCTGTGGTCGTGCACCAACTGCGGCGCCTGCGTCGAGCAGTGCCCGGTCGACATCGAGCACATCGACCACATCCTCGACATGCGCCGCTACCAGGTCATGATCGAGTCGAGCTTCCCCTCCGAGGCCAACACGCTGCTGAAGAACCTGGAGAACAAGGGCAACCCCTGGGGCATGAGCGAGGAGCGGCGCCTCGACTGGATCGGCGAACTCGACTTCGAGGTCCCCGTGGTCGAGGACAAGCTGCCCGAGGGCACCGAGTACCTGTTCTGGGTGGGCTGCGCCGGCGCCCTGGAGGACCGCGCCAAGAAGACCACCAAGGCGATCGCCGAACTGCTGCACATCGCCGGCGTCAAGTTCGCGGTGCTCGGCGGCATGGAGGCGTGCTCGGGCGACCCGGCCCGCCGGCTCGGCATGGAGTACGTCTTCCAGATGCTGGCCCAGCAGAACGTCGAGACCCTCAACGAGGCCGGGGTCACCCGCATCGTGGCGAGCTGCCCGCACTGCTTCAACACGCTGGGCAACGAGTACCCGCAGCTCGGCGGCGAGTACGAGGTGGTGCACCACAGCCAGCTGCTCGCCCGCCTGGTCGAGGAGGGGCGGCTCACCCCGGTGCAGCCGATCGAGGAGAACATCACCTACCACGACCCCTGCTTCCTGGGCCGGCACAACAAGGTCTACACCCCGCCGCGCGACATCATGGCGCAGGTCCCCGGCATCACCACCGTGGAGATGCACCGGCACAAGGAGCGCGGCTTCTGCTGCGGCGCCGGCGGCGCCCGGATGTGGATGGAGGAGCGGATCGGCAAGCGCATCAACACCGAGCGGGTGGACGAGGCGCTGACGACCGACCCCGACACCGTCTCGACCGCGTGCCCGTTCTGCCAGGTCATGCTCGGCGACGCGATCAACGAGAAGAAGTCCCGGGGCGAGGCGAAGGAGACCCTGGAGGTCGTCGACGTCTCGCAGCTGCTGCTGCGCTCGGTCAAGGGGGAGGCCGCACCGGCCGGCGCCCCCGCCGCCGAGAACGCCTGACGGCCGTCATGGGGTCGCGGGGAGGGAGCGGGGGTCAGCCGGGCGAGCGCGGGCTGGGCGCCCGGCGGCGCCCCCGGGGCGCGGGCGCGCGGCGCTCGCGGCGGCGGACGGCCGGGGGCACGCCGAGGACGGTGTCGAGTTCCTGGAGGGTGAGCGGGCGGTCGGCGGCGGCCACCGCGATCAGCACCTCGGCGTAGAGTTCGATCTCGGCCAGCGCGACGCGGTCGTGCAGGCGCACGTCGATGTCGATGTCCAACGCGCCCACCTCCGTCGAAAGCGCTAGGGGGGCGCGACCCGCCCGGGAGGCTCGGCCGGGCGTCCGGCCCGTGGTCCCGGGGGTCACCGGCCGGGGACGGGGCCGGGCAGTCCACCCGCTGCCAAGGCTACGCTCCGGTAGCCGCGCGCCGCATGACCCAGAAGGACCATTCTGGGTCACGTCCGGAGTAGCCCTTTCGCGGTGGTCCGGTGGAGTGATCCCGTGCGCCGGACAGCACCCCACGACCGAATCGGCGGCGCCGGGCAGGCCGCGACGGCGGCCGGACCGGGCCGTACCGCGCCGGACCGGGCCGCCTACCGCCAGGCCACGCCGCGGTGCTCGCGGGCGTAGCCCGCGTACTTCTCGGGGGTGGCGGCGAACCCCGCGCGGTCCTCGTCGGTCAGCTCCCGCAGCACCCGGCCGGGCACCCCCGCCCACAGGGTCCCCGGGGGCACCTCGCGCCCCGGGGGCACCAGGGCCCCCGCCGCCACGAGCGCGCCCGCGCCGACCCGCGCACCGCCGAGGACGATCGCGCCGATGCCGATCAGCGCGCCCTCCTCGATCACCGCGCCGTGCACCATGGCCCGGTGGCCGAGGCTGACCCGGTCGGCGAGGACCGCCGGCTCGCCGGGGTCGGCGTGCAGCCCGCACTGGTCCTGGATGTTGCACGAGGCGCCGACGACGATGTCCTCGGTGTCGGCGCGCAGCACCGACCCGTACCAGACGCTGCTGTCCGGCCCGATCCGCACGCGGCCGACGACCACCGCGCCGGGGGCGATCCAGGCGTCGGGGTGGATGTCGGGGCGGCCGAACGGGGCGTCCCCTACCAGCGGTCCGGGCACGTCGGGCACGTCGGGCCTCCTCCTCGTCGGGGCGCGGAGGGGGTAACGGAATGGCGTAGTCCCACCCCGCGCCCGGGTGATCGCGCATACCTTAGTAGGCGGTCCGCCGCGGCGGCCGCGCGGGCTCCGCGGCGCGCTCCGCCCCGCGCGCCCGGACTGTCGTAATCCGGCGGTGCGGCCGCTACGGTGGTCGGACCACAGGTGTTCACAACGTCACGCCTCGCGCCCTCCCGTTCCCGTCGCCGCCGCCCGTCCACACCAAGGTTGCGAAAGAAACGCCGCTCATGTGTGTTCCGGGTGTTATGGGAATGATAGGCAGGACACGGGCCACCTTCCCTGACTCGCCGCCAACCTGGTTGATTAGGACATGAACGAGCACAGCAACGACATACTCCCGAACCTGCTCCGCGAGGAAGCCTTCCCCACCGAGAAGCGGGGCTACAACAAGCGCCAGGTCGACGACTACGTCGTCCGCAACCACAACCAGACCCGCGACCTCCAGGAGCGGCTGGCGCGCGCGCACGACGAACTCGAACAGCTCCGCCGCGAGCTGGCCGACGCCAAGGAGAAGGCGGCGGTCAAGCCCGAGCACGAGCAGATCAGCGAGCGCATGGCCACGATCCTCCGCATCGCGGAGGAGGAGGCGAAGGACAAGCGCACCAAGGTCGCCGCCGAGGTCGAGGCCATCCGCGCCAAGGCCGAGGACGACGCCGCCAAGCGCATGAAGGACGCCGAGGAGCACGCCGAGCGCGTGGTCGCCAGCGCCCGCTCCGAGGCCAACGAGATGGTCGGCACCGCCAAGAAGGAGGCCGAGCAGCTCCGGTCGCAGGCGCAGCAGGACAGCGAGCGCCGCATGGCCGACGCCGACGCCCGCGCCAAGAAGATCAACGACACCGCCGACCGCCGCCTGGCCACCCTCACCGCCACCCACAACGAGGCGCTGCGCCGCCTGGGTGACATGCACGAGACGCTGGCCGAGCTGCTCGGGGCCGAGAAGTCGGCCGGTCCGCTGGAGGCCGGGCTGACCCGCCAGGAGCACGAGGCCGAGCAGAAGAAGGCCGCCGCCCCGGCGACGCCGGCGCCGTCCGGCCCGGCCAAGGCCGCGGGCCCCGCCCCGGCCGCCGCCCGGCCGCAGGCCGCCCGTCCGGCGACCGGTCCGCAGCAGGCACCGGCCGCGCCGTCCGCCGCCGCCCCGTCCGCCGCCGCGCAGCCCTCGGGCCCGCAGGCCCCGGCGGCCCGGCCGGCCCCGGCCGCGCAGCCGTCCGGCCCGCAGGCCCCGGCCCACCAGCCGTCCGGTCCGCAGGCCCCGGCCCACCAGGCGTCGGGGCAGCAGGCCCCGGCGGGCGCCGACGACGCCACGGTGGCGGTGCCGCCGCTGCCGGCGGACGACGACGCCACGGTCCGCATCCCGCCCGGTGCCGCGTCCCCGCAGGTCCGCCAGGCCCCGCGGCCGCAGGGCGCCCGCTACGGCGCCCCCGGCGCCCCGCAGCAGCAGGGCCCGGCGGCCCCGCCGGCCGGCGACCCCGGGATGACCGCCATGCACCAGCGCCCGGCCGCCCCGCAGGCGGACGACCCCGACGGCGGCGAAGGGGTCCGCATCATCAAGCCGTAACCGTCGCGGAGGTGCGGCGCTCGCGTTCATGTCGGGCACCGGGCAGGGGCACCGTCCCCTGCCCGGTGCCTTTTCATGGCCTGATGTGGGGGGACGTCGGTCTTGTCGCCCGCTGTCGGCTACGATGCCGAAAGCCATGATTATCCGCGCGGCCATCCGCTCCGACCTCGGCGCGATTCTGCGACTCCTCCGCGACCTCGGTGAGACCACGCCCACGCAGAGCGCCACCGTCCGCATGTCCTCCGCCGCCGTGCGGGCGTGGACGCGGATGGAGAACGACCCCGACCGCACGGTACTGGTGGCCGAGCGCCGCGGCCAGATCATCGGCACCCTCGACCTGCTCGTGGTGGCCAACCTGACCCACGACGCGCAGCCGTGGGCGATCGTCGACAACGTCGTGGTCGACGCCGCGTGCCGCCGCCGGGGCGTGGGCCGGGCGCTCATGGACGACGCGGTGGACCGCGCCGCCCGAGCGGGCTGCTACAAGATCGAGCTGCTGCCGCACGAGAGCCGGCCCGGCGCCCGCGACTTCTCCACCACCATGGGGTTCTCCGACTCCGCCGACGGGTTCCGCCGCTACCTGTGACCGCGCCGCGGCGTCCTCCGGGCGCCGCGCGGGCGCCCGGAGGACGGGCTCACCGGCCCGACCGCAGCGGCACGTGGCGCAGGAACACCACGAACGCCAGTCCCACCGCGGCGATGGGGATGCCCAGCAGGAACACCGTGTGCATGGCGTCGCTGAACGCCTGGACGACGGCCTCCCGGGCCGCGTCGGGCAATTGCCGGATGGCCGCGGGCGACCCGAGCGCGGCCTCCGGGTCCCAGGCGGGGGCCGCCTGCCCGGACGCCTCGGCGGCGCGCGCGGCCCGGGCGGCGAGCGCCGCCAGCTCGTCGTGCAGCCGCGCGGTCATGACCGCGCCGAAGACCGCGATGCCGACCGCGCCGCCGAGGCTGCGGAAGAACGCCACCGCCGAGGTCGCCGCCGCCAGGTCCGCGCGCGAGAGCGCGTTCTGCGTGGCCAGGATGAGGATCTGCATGGTCAGGCCGAGCCCCAGGCCGATCAGCGCCACCCCCGCGCCCACCAGGGTCAGCGACGAGTCGACGCGCAGCTGGGACAGGGCGCCGAAGCCGAGGCCGATCAGCACCATGCCGACGACGGGGTAGACCTTCCACCGCCCGCTGCGGCTGACCAGGAACCCCGAGGAGATCGAGGCGGCGAGCATGCCCAGCACGAGCGGCAGCGTCATCAGGCCCGAGGCGGTCGGGCTCATGCCCTTGACGATCTGCAGGTACTGCGGGAAGTAGATCATCACCCCGAACATGCCCATGCCGACCGCCAGCGAGGCGAGCGAGGACAGGACGAACGTGCCGTCGCGGAACAGGCGCGGCGGCAGGATCGGGTCCTGGGCGCGGCGCTCGGCGGCCACCGCGCCGGCCGCGAGCAGCAGCGTGGCGGCGGAGAGCGCGTAGGTGGGCCAGGAGTTCCACGCGAACTCCTGCCCGCCCAGGCTGAGCACGAGCATCAGGGCGCCGGCGGCGCCGACGATGCAGGTGGCGCCCCACCAGTCGATGCGCTTGTCCTTGGGCGGCCGGGCGGGCAGGTGGAGCAGCCGCTGGATCACCACGAACGCGACGACCGCGACCGGGACCGTGATGAAGAAGCACCACCGCCAGCCCAGCGGGCTGTCCACCAGGAAGCCGCCCACGAGCGGGCCGGCCACGGTGGAGACGCCGAAGACGGCGCCGAGGAACCCGGAGTAGCGGCCGCGTTCGCGCGGCTCCACGACGTCGCCGAGGATGATCTGCGGCAGCGCGGCCAGACCGCCCGCGCCGATGCCCTGGACCAGCCGGGCCCCGATCAGCCAGCCGATGTCCTGGGCGAACCCGGCGGCGACCGAGGAGAGGATGAAGATGACCAGGGCGGTCTGGAACAGCAGCTTGCGCCCGTAGATGTCGGACAGCTTCCCCCACAGCGGGGTGGAGGCGGTCATGGTGAGGACGGTCGCGCTGGCGACCCAGGACAGCTTGTCCTGGCCGCCCAGCTCGCCGATGATCGTCGGCAGCGCGGTGCCCACGATCGAGGTCGTCAGCATCGACGTGAGCATGGCGAGCATCAGGCCCGCCAGGATCTCGATGACCTGCCGCCTGCTGTACTGCGGCGCCCCGTCGTCGGGCGCCCCCGCGCGCCCCTGCCCGTCCGCTCGCGCGCCGGCCACTGTGTGCTCCACTCCGCGGACCCCCATGCGGTTCGAATCCCGTTCGTTCGACGCCTTCGTCTCCCCCGCCACGCCCGGTCGCGGCCGGCTGCCCCGCCGGTCCGGACACGCCGAAGCGCCCCCGCCGTGGCGGGGGTGGGTGGTCGGGTCACCTCCCGGTATAAGTAAACAGTGTTGACTTGTCAAGTCGAGGTGCTAGGGTTCGAACCGGCCGGTGCGGCCGCCCCTCCCCTGCCGACGTGACGCCGACGAGGAGACCGTGATGGAGCCCGACCCCTCCGGGGCCTCCCCGGGGCGGGTGCGCGACCGCGAGGCCACACGCCAGCGCATCCTCGACAGCGCCCGCGAACTCTTCACCAGCGAGGGCTACTCGCAGGTGTCGTCCCGCCGGATCGCCGCGCACGCCGGCGTCAACGTCGCGCTGATCAACCGCTACTTCGGCGCCAAGCGCGGCCTCCTGGCCGAGGTCATCGCCGAGGACGCCGTGTTCCCCGGCATCGTGGAGGGCGACCCGGCCGCCCTGCCGCGCCGGCTCGCCGAGCACATCGCCACCCGGGCCCGCGGCGAGGGCACCCCGCTGCAGCGCGCCCTGGAGCGCTCCGCCGCCGACCCCGACCTCCAGTCGGTCCACCAGGAGCGGGTCCGCGCGGCGATCATCGAGCCCCTGACCGCCGTCCTGGGCGGCGACGACGCCCGGCTGCGCGCCAGCATGGTGACCGCGTTCGTCCTCGGCCTGGGCGCGGTGAAGCGGGTCGAGGGCGCCACCGCGCTCGCCGGGCACGACCCCGACGACCTCGTCGCGCGGCTGACCCGGATCATCGCCTGCTGCCTGGAACCCGGCGGCTGAGCCCGGCCGGGGCGGGCCCCGGAACCCCGGGGCGACACGCCGCGAACACCGCGTGCGACGAATCGGGAAAAACCATGTGCTTCGCTGGTGAAATGCCTCGCCGCAAGAAAGGAATGCGGCATTCGGGGCAATTCATCGGGGGGAAATACGATGCTGTTGACCGCGTTCGCCCGAATTCCCGTCGCGAAAAGACCGCGGCCGATGACGCGCGCGGCGCTCACCTTATCGGCGTTCGCGGCGCTGACCGCCGCCGGGCTGCTCGTCCCGGCCCCGGCCGCGCTCGCGGACCGGATCATCCCGCCCCCGCCCGCGCCGAGCGTGGCCGACGCCGCCGTCGAGCACGCGATGGGCCAGGTCGGCAAGCCGTACCGGTACGGCGCCACCGGGCCCGACGCGTTCGACTGCTCGGGGCTGGTGCAGTGGGCCTACCGGGAGGCCGGCGCGGAGATCACCCGCACCACCTACACCCAGTTCGACGAGGGCACCCCCGTCGACCGCGCCGATCTGCGCCCCGGCGACCTCGTGTTCTTCTACTCCGGACCCAGCCACGTCGGAATGTACGTGGGCGACGGAAGAATGGTGCACGCGCCCAGTTCCGGGAAACAGGTCCAAGTGGTTGATATGTCCGTATATTTCGATCAGCACTTCGTCGGCGGCCGCCGGATCGCCTGAGCCGGGCGGCGCGCGGCGGGTCCCGCC
>NZ_BCRK01000169.1 GCF_001552555.1 Nocardiopsis trehalosi NBRC 14201
GGCGCCCCGCGGCCGGTGAGGGCCGCGGGGCGCCGCCGCCCGTGTACCGCCGGGTCCGGACGGGCCCGGCGGTCCGGTGTGCGCGGAGTCGGGGCGCCGACGGCGCGGCGGTGTCCGGTGGTACCCCGGCGGTGCCGGAGCCGGCGACCGGTCCGGGCGACGCGGATCGCCCGCGCCCTGGGGCGCGCCCTGCCGTGGGCCGGACCGCCGCCGGGGCCCGGCACGCGCGACCCCGCCGTGGCGGGTGTCCGCCGCGGCGGGGTGGGGGCGGCCCCCGGGGAAGGGGAGGGCGTGCGTTCCCGGGGGCCGCCGGCAGGGGCCGGTCAGGCCCGCACGCGCACCGGGTCGTGGACCCGCACCCGGCCGGTCAGCCGGCGGGTGTGGTCGACGGTGCGCGCGCCGCCGGTGAGCCGGACGCCGACGGGCAGGCCGGGGTCGGTGCTGGAGCGCGCGAGGGTCAGCACCAGGTCGCCGGGGTCGACGGCGCGGCGCCCGTCGGGCCCGGTGTAGGCGGCGAGGTCGGCGGGGACCGCGAACTCCACCCGGCGCGCGTCGCCGGGCTCCAACGGCACCCGCGCGTAGCCGACGAGGCGGCGGACCGGTCGGGTCACCCGCGCCACGGGGTCGCTCAGGTAGAGCTGGACGACCTCGGTGCCCGCGGTTGGCCCGTCGTTGCGGACCGTGCACCCCACGGTGGCCTCGCCGTCGGTGGGCACGGTGAGCGGCGGCCCGGCCGGATCGGCGGGCGCGCCCCCGGCGGTGGGGTCGGACCAGGTGAAGCGGGTGTAGGACAGGCCGTGCCCGAACGGGTACAGCGGCGTGGGGTCGGCCGAGGACACCTCGCTGCGCCCGGCCAGCGGCGCGCCCAGGTAGGGGGCGGGCTGCCCGCCGGCGGTGCGGGGGATGCCGATGGGCAGCCGCCCGCTGGGGCCGATCCGGCCCGACAGCACCCCGGCGACCGCCGGCCCGCCCTCCTCGCCGGGGAAGAAGGCCTGCACGACGGCGGCGGGGCGGGCGGCGCCCAGCGCGTAGGGCCGGCCGGTGTACAGCACCAGCACCACGGGGGTGCCGGTGGCGGTGAGTGCGTCGAGCAGGTCCTGCTGGACCCCCGGCAGCCGCAGGTCGGCGGCGTCGCACCCCTCCCCCGAGGTGCCGCGGCCGAAGAGCCCGGCCCGGTCGCCGAGCACGGCCACGCACACGTCGGCGGCGCGGGCGGCGTCGCACGCGGCCGCGATGCCGGAGGTGTCGGCGCCGTCCACGGCGCAGCCGGGGACGTGTTCGACCTCGCTGCCGGGGAGTTCGGCGCGCAGCGCCTCCAGCAGGGTGGGGATCTCCACGCCCAGGGGCACGTCCGGGTGGGACGGGCCGACGTGGCTGGGGAAGGAGTAGCAGCCGAGCATGGCGGCGGCGGTGTCGGCGTTGGGGCCGACGACGGCGACCCGGGCGGGGGCGCGCAGCGGCAGCAGCCCGGTGCCGTTGGCGACGAGGACGACCGACTCCTCGGCGAGGCGGCGGGCCAGCGCCCGGTGCGGGGCGGGGTCGAGGTCGACCCGGTCGGCGGCGGGCAGGGGGGTCCAGTCGGGGTCGAGCAGGCCGAGTTCGCACTTCTGGGTCAGCACCCGGCGGGCGGCGCGGTCGACCAGCTCTTCGGGCACCGTACCCGCGCGCACGGCCGCGGTGAGCGGGTCGCCGTAGCAGCGCACGGTGGGGAGTTCGACGTCGACCCCGGCGGCCAGCGCGGCGGCGGCAGCCTCGGCCGGTGAGCCGGCGACGCCGTGCAGCGTCTCCAGGAAGGAGACGGCGAAGTAGTCGGAGACGACGGTGCCGGTGAACCCCCAGGTGTCGCGGAGCAGCCCGGTGAGCAGGGCGGGGTCGGCGGTGGTGGGCAGGCCGTCGATCTCGGTGTAGGAGGGCATGACCGAGCGGGCGCCGCCGTCGCGCAGCGCCATCTCGAACGGGGCCAGCAGCACGTCGGCGACCTCGCGGGGACCGGCGGAGACGGGGGCGAGGTTGCGTCCGGCGCGGGAGGCGGAGTAGCCGACGAAGTGCTTGAGGGTGGCGACGGTCCCGCTGCCCTCCAGGCCGCGCACGTAGGCGGTGCCGATGGTGGCCACCAGGTGCGGGTCCTCGCCGATGGTCTCCTCGGTGCGCCCCCAGCGGGGGTCGCGGGTGACGTCGAGGACGGGGGCGAGGCCCTGGTGGACGCCGACGGCGCGCAGGCTCGCGCCGATCTGCCCGGCCATCTCCTCGACCAGGCCGGGGTCGAACGCGGCGCCCCACGCCAGGGGGACGGGGTAGACGGTGGCGGTCCAGGCGGTGAACCCGGCCAGGCACTCCTCGTGGGCGAGGGCGGGGATGCCGAACCGGTTGGCGGCCGCGACGCGCTCCTGGGAGCGGGCGAGGGCGCGGATCCCGGCGGCCGGGTCGACGGGGGCCGTGCCGAAGGGCCGGGTGAGCTGGCCGAGGCCGCCGGCGATGACCCGGTCCCAGTCGGGCGGCTCCTCGGCGAGGTCGTGCTGGTGGGGGGCGACGCCGTCGCCGGAGGCGTCGGCGCCCACCCACAGCCCGGAGAGCTGCGCGGCCTTCTCCTCCAGGGTCATGCGGCGCAGCAGGTCGTCGACGCGCGCCGCCGGGGGCAGGGCGGGGTCGCGCCAGGGGGCGGCGCCGTCGGGGGCGGCCGTGCGGCCGTCGTCGGGCTCGGGTGGACGCGTCATGGGTCGCCCTTCTGGGGGTCGGGTGCTCCGCGGGGGCGGAGCCTCGTGGGGGCCGGTGCGGCGGGCGGCGGTTATTTGCCGCCCACGCCCATCAGGCCGTTGACCAGGGACCGGCGTGCGAGGAGGTAGGCGATGAGGATGGGGACGGCGGAGAGCACCACGGCGGCGAGCAGGCCGGGCACGTCGACCCGGTACTCGCCCTGGAACTCGAACAGGCCCATGGTGATGAGGCGGCTGTCGCGGGACTGGGTGAGGACGAGGGGGAACAGGAAGCCGTTCCACGCCTGGAGGGCGGAGTAGACGGCGGCGGTGGCCAGGCCGGGCCTCGACATCGGCAGGACCAGGCGCAGGAACGTGCGGACGGACCCGGCGCCGTCGAGGGCCATGGCCTCGTACAGCTCGTCGGAGATGTCGCGCATCGACCCGGTGAGGATGAGGACGCAGACGGGCAGGGCGAACGCGGCGGTGGGCAGCACGATCGCGACCAGGGAGTCGTAGAGCCCCAGTTGGACGATGATCAGGTAGACGGGGATGACCACGGCCTGGGCCGGGATGGCGAGGCCGAGCAGGAACGCGCGGAAGACCCCGGTGGTCCACCGGCCGCGCGAGCGGACGACGGCGAACGCGGTGGTGGCGGACAGGATGCAGACGATCGCCACCACGGCGGCGGTGACGGCGAGCGTGTTGGCGACGAAGACGAGGATGCCGTTGTCGATGGCCCGGGCGTAGTTGTCCAGGGTGGGGTCGGCGGGCAGGGCGAGCGGGCCGGCGGCGGTGTAGTCCTCGCTGCGCTGGAAGGTGGCGACGAGGAGCACGTACAGCGGGACGCCGATGACGGCGAGCCAGGCGAACGCCCCGGCGCCGGCGAGGACGTTGGGCCGGCGGCGGCCCGGTCGGCCGGCCCGCCGGCGCGGCGGCCGGGGCGGCGCCGCCGCGCCGCGGGCGGCGGGGCGGGCGGGGGCGGAGGCGGTCACATGCCCTCCCGGGTGCTGCGCATGGCCCCGAACCCGGTCACGCGGACCATGACCAGGGAGACCGCTGTGGCGGCGACGACGAGGGTGAGGGCGATGGCGCTGGCGTAGCCCATCTCCCAGCGCTCGAACCCGGCCTCGTACATGAGGAAGGGGACGATGGTGGTGTCGCTGCCGGGGCCGCCGCCGGTGAGGATGAGGACGGTGTCGAAGTAGGTGAGGGCGCCGACGACCATCAGCACCGAGGAGGTGGTGATGGTGTTGCGCAGCTGCGGCAGGGTGATGTGCCGGAAGGCGGTCCACCGCCCGGCGCCGTCGATTTCGGCGGCCTCGTAGAGGGAGGCGGGGATCTGCCGGGCGCCGCCCTGGTAGAGCAGGGTGTGCAGCGGGATGAACTGCCATGCGGTGACGGCGATGATGACGAGGAACGCGCCGGTGGGGTCGCCGAGCAGGTCGGCGTCGGGGGCGCCGACGCGGGGGGCGATCCAGGCGAGCGGCCCGAAGTTGGGGTCGAGCAGGGAGCGCCAGATGAGGGCGATGGCGGCCGAGGACAGCAGCAGCGGGAGGAAGAAGATCGCCGAGAGCACGGCGCGGGTGCGCTGCCGCCCGGCGGCCCAGACGCCCAGGAGCAGGCTGATGGGGGTCTGCACGGCCCAGGTGGCGGCGGTGAGCACGAGGCTGAGGACGACGGCGCGGTGCATCACGGGGTCGCCGGCCAGCCGGGTCCAGTTGTCGAGGCCGGTGAACCGGGGGTCGCCGAGGCCGCCCCAGGTGGTCAGCGACAGGTAGGCCACGAGGGCCATGGGCAGGGCGGCGAACACGCCGAAGAACAGCAGGCCGGGCAGGGTCCACAGGGCGGAGGGCCGGCCGGCGCGCGGCCCGCGGGCCGCCCCGCCGCGCCGGGCCGGGGGCCGGGCGGCGGGGCGGGCGGTGGCGGGGGCGGCGCTCATTGCAGGGCCGCCAGGGCCTCGACGAACTCCTCGGGGGTGCTCTGCCCGTTGAACAGCCGCTCGATCTCGGTGGTCATCGGGGAGGCGACGGACGGCGGGAGGGCCTGGTCCCAGGAGAGCTGGAAGTTGGGGGCGTCGCGGACCATCTCGTACTGGAAGGTGGCGAACTCGGGGCTGGGGCTCTCGGACAGCAGCTCCTCGGCGCCGACGGTGACGGGGACCTCGCCGTTGGCGATCATGTCGCGGACGTACTCCTCGTCGTCGGTGGACTTGACGAAGGCGACGGCCTCCTCCGGGTAGGGGGTGTCGGCGGTGATGGAGAAGAAGTTGGTGGGGTTGCCCGCGACGTTGGCCGGGTCGCCCTCGCCGCCGGGCAGCGGCGGGAACGCGACGTAGCCGAGGTCCTCGGTGGCGAACTCGGGGGCCTGGTCGAGGTGGGTGGAGTACTCCCAGGAGCCCATGAGGTGCATGGCGGCGCGGCCCTCCGACAGCAGGGTGGAGGCGCCGCCCTCGGTGTAGCTCACCGAGGCGTAGTTGTCGCCGAACGCGCCCCGGTCGACCAGGTCGCGGACCATCTCGGCGGCCTCCAGCACGACGGGGTCGCGCCAGCCCTCGGGGTCGCCGTCGGCGATGCGCTGGAAGACCTCGGGGCCGCCGAGGCGGTCGACCAGGTACTGGAGCCACATCTGCTCGGTCCAGGGGTCGGCGCCGGCGAGGGCGAAGGGGATGACGCCCTCCTCGGTGAACAGGTCGACGAGGTCGAGCAGGTCCTCCCAGGTCTCGGGGGGTTCGGCGCCGGCCTCCTCGAAGACCGCCCGGTTGTAGAAGAGGATGACGGGCTGGGTGCCGCGCAGGGGGACGCCGTACTGGGTGCCGTCGATGGCGCCGGCCGCGAGGATCGACGGGATGTAGGCGTCGGCGAACTCGGGGTCCTCGGCGAAGACGTCGTCGAGCGGGGTGAGCATGCCCTGCTCGGCGTAGGGGGCGATGCTGCCGGCGCCCCAGTTGAAGAACACGTCGGGCTGCTCGCTGGAGCCCATGGCGGTGCGCAGCCGGTCCTCGTAGGTGTCGCCGGGGACCTCGTCGATGACGGCCTGGACGTCGGAGTCGGCGTTGAAGCGCTCGACGGCCGCGTCCTGCACGACGACCAGGGTGTCCTGGTACATCCACACGTGCATGCGGTCGTCGGCGGAGCCGCCGCCGCATCCGGTGGCGAGGAGGGCGAGCACGATCGCCCCGGCGGCGCCGACTCTGGGGGTAGTCATGGCCACTCCTTGTTTCGAAACTATCGGGGGAGATTTCGAAATTCAGGAGGCCGAATTTACGGTGCCGCAACGAGGAGCGTCAATACCCGGATGAGACGTGCGCCACGCGGACGCCACCCGGGCGCCGGGCATCGCGTAAAATCCCGGGGCGTGACTGCAGATCCGAGCCCACCTCCGCCCGAGGCCGCCCCGGCGGAACCCATCACCATCTCGAAAATTGCGGAGGCCGCCGGCGTCTCGGTGCCGACGGTGTCGAAGGTGCTGAACGGCCGCGCCGACGTCGCCGCCGAGACCCGGTCCCGGGTCGAGGAGCTGATCCACCGGCACGGCTACCGGCGCCGCCGCGGCCCGGGCGGCGGCCGCTCCGCGACCATCGACCTGGTCTTCCACGAGCTGGACAGCGCGTGGGCGATCGAGGTCATCCGCGGCGTGGAGCGGGTCGCCCGCTCCGAGGGGCTGAGCGTCGTCCTGGCCGAGTCCGGCGGCGAGCAGACCCCGCAGGACGGGTGGGTCGACTCCGTGCTCGCCCGCCAGTCGACGGCGGCCATCCTGGTGTTCTCCGACCTCGCGCCCGAGCAGCGGGCCCGGCTGGCCGCCCGGGGCATCCCCTTCGTGGTGGTCGACCCCACCGGCGACCCGGGCGCCGACGTGCCCTCGGTCGGCTCGGCCAACTGGAACGGCGGCCTGGCCGCCACCCGGCACCTGATCGACCTGGGGCACCGGCGGATCGCGGTGATCGGCGGCCCCCGGCACGTGCTGTGCAGCCGCGCGCGCATCGACGGCTACAGCTCGGCGCTGGACGCGGCCGGGATCGCCCTCGACCCGCGGCTGGTGCGCACCGGCGACTTCCACGTCGAGAGCGGGCGCGACCGGGGGCGGGAGCTGCTGCTGCTGGACGACCGGCCGACGGCGGTGTTCGCGGGCAGCGACCTGCAGGCCATGGGGCTCTACGAGGCGGCGCGCGAACTGGGCGTGCGCATCCCCGAGGAGCTGAGCGTGGTGGGCTACGACGACCTTCCGGTGGCGCGCTGGATGGGCCCTCCGCTGACCACGGTGCGCCAGCCGCTGACCGAGATGGCCGAGGAGGCCACCCGCATGGCGCTGACGCTGGCGCGCGGCGGGCGCCCCGCCAACCTCCGCCTGGACCTGGCGACGGACCTGGTGGTGCGGCAGAGCAGCGCGCCGCCGGCCGGCTGAGCCGGGGCGCGCGGAGACCGGCCGCGCGAGGCCGCGGTGCCGACGCGGCCGGTCCCGGGGGCACGGGAGGTTCCGGGGCACCACCTCCTCGGACTCGGTCGGCGGGCCGGACGCTCGGATGTGGGGGACGTCCGGCCCGCCTCGGGAACGCCCGGGGCGCTTGGGAGCGCTCCCAAACCGTGTGCCGAAGGTAGCAACGCGGGCCGCCCGATGACAATCGGAGTTTGCTCCGAAACACTCCGGAGCCGGCGGACGGCCGCCCGCCGCACCCGCCGGGCGCCGCGGCGCGCACCGCGCCACATGCGAAGGGATATTGCACCGCGAGGTGCATTGTGTGAAAGTTTTCTCCACACAGGCGGTACCGTCCGCCTCCCCGAGCCCGGCAAGCTCTGGAGGGACCGACGTTGAAGCGACACCACCCCGCAGCGATGCCCGACCCGGGCGGCCCGCGCCGCCCGACCCCCCGGACGGCCGTCGCGCGCGGCCCCCTGCTCCGGACCCTGTCCGGCGCGGTGGCCGCGCTGGTCACCGGGTCCCTGGTCGCCGCCGCACCGGCGCACGCGACCGGGCAGCAGACCGGACCGGCCACCCGGCCGTGCACCCCCGACGCCGACGCCGTCGACGAGCGCCAGATGCGCGCCATGTGGATCTCCAGCGTCGTCAACATCGACTGGCCCAGCGACCAGGGCCTGTCGGTGCAGGAGCAGCAGGACGAGCTGACCGCCTACTACGACCAGGCCGTCGACCTCGGCCTCAACGCCGTCTTCGTGCAGGTGCGGCCGACCGCCGACGCGTTCTGGCCGTCGCCGCACGAGCCCTGGTCGGAGTGGCTGACCGGCACCCAGGGCGCCGACCCCGGCTACGACCCGCTGGAGTTCGCGGTCGCCGAGGCGCACGAGCGCAACCTGGAGTTCCACGGGTGGTTCAACCCCTACCGGGTCTCCATGCACGACGACCTCGACCGGCTGGTCGAGGACCACCCCGCCCGCCGCAACCCCGACTGGGTGTTCGCCTACGGGGGCCGCTACTACTACGACCCGGGCGTGCCCGAGGTCCGCGCCTTCGTCCAGGACGCCATCATGGACGCGGTCGAGAACTACGACCTCGACGGCGTGCACTTCGACGACTACTTCTACCCGTACCCGGTGGCCGGCCAGGAGGTCCCCGACGCCGACACCTTCGCCGAGCACGGCGGCGGCTTCGACGACATCGAGGACTGGCGGCGCGACAACGTCAACGCGCTCATCCGCGAGATGGACGAGCGCATCCACGACGCCAAGCCGCACGTGAAGTTCGGCGTCAGCCCGTTCGGCATCTGGCGCAACGCCTCCAGCGACCCGGCCGGCTCCGCCACCCGCGGGTTCGAGTCCTACGACGGCATCTACGCCGACAGCCGGCGGTGGGTGCGCGAGGGCTGGGTCGACTACATCAACCCGCAGGTCTACTGGGAGATCGGCCACCCGGCCGCCGACTACGCCGCGCTGGTGCCCTGGTGGTCCGACGTGGTGGCGGGCACCGACGTGAGCCTCTACATCGGGCAGGCCGCCTACAAGGTGGGCACCGCCGGGTGGGAGGACCCCGCCGAGCTGAGCGACCACCTGACGTTCAACCAGGACCACCCCGAGGTCGACGGCGACGTCTACTTCAGCGCGGTGCAGCTGCGCACCGCCGCGGCCGAGGCCATGGACATCGTCTACGAGCGGCACTACTCGCGGCCCGCGCTCGTGCCCGTCGCCGAGGGGCGGGAGGGGCGCGCGCCGCGCACCCCCTCGATCGCCTCCGCGCGGCGCACCGACGCGGGCGCCGACCTGCGCATCCGCGCCGGTTCGGGGACCGCCCCCGCCTACTACGCGGTGTACCGGTTCGACGGGCGGCCGCGGCCGGCCGAGCAGCGGTGCGCCCTCGACGACGCCCGCCACCTGGTGGGCACCGTCCGCGCCGACGGCCGCACCACGGAGTTCACCGACCCCGGCGCCCCGGAGTCGGCCACCTACTACGTGACCGCGCTCGACCGCACACACCGCGAGAGCCGCGACAGCGGACCGCGCCACCTGCGCTGACGCCCCACCGCCGGCGCCCGGACCGTCTCACCGGCCGGGCGCCGGCGCCGTGCTGGCGCGCGGCAGGAGCACCGCCGGGGGCGTCTCGACCGAGCCCGCCGCTCCCCCGGCCAGCCGGGTGAGCAGCAGCGCCGCCGCCAGCCGGCCGTGCTCGGTGACGTCGCGGCGCACCGCGGTGAGCGCGGGCCGCACCACCTGGCACAGCGGGGAGTCGTCCCAGGCGACCACCGACAGGTCGGCGGGCACGGCCACCCCCATGTCCCGGGCCGCCGCGAGCCCGGCGGCGGCCATCAGGTCGTTGTCGTAGACCAGGGCGGTGGGCCGGGGCCGGGCGGACAGCAGGCGGCGGGTGAGCGCGGCGCCCTGGTCGGCCGTGTAGTCGGCGTACGCCACCTCGGCGGCGGCCAGGCCGCGGGCGCGGGCCGCCGCGGTGAACGCGGCGGTGCGCTCGGCGGTGTGCACGAGGTCGGGCGGGCCGGCGACCCGGGCGATGCGGCGGTGGCCCAGGCCGGCGAGGTGGTCCAGCACGCCGCGCATGGCGCCGGCGTCGTCGGACCACACGCACGGCAGCCCGGCGGCGCCCGCGGGTCCGCCGACGACCACGGCGGGCGGTCCGGCGGCGGCGAGGGCGGCGGCGCGGGGGTCGTCGCGGCGGGGGCCGTCGCGGCGCGGGTCGATGAGGAGCACGCCGTCGACGCGCCGCTCGGCGTGCCAGGCGCGGTGGGTGGCGGTCTCCAGGGCGCGGTCGGCGACCGACCGCAGCAGCAGCGAGGTGGTGCCGTCGCGCAGCTCGTCCTGGATGCCGGCGACGAGCCGCATGAAGAACGTCTCGGTGCCCAGGACGAGGGCGGGCCGGTGGACGACGAGCCCGATGGCGCCGGCCCGGCCGTCCGACAGCGCGCGTGCGGCGCTGCTGGGCGCCCAGCCCAGCCGCCCGGCGGCGCGCAGGATGCGCTCGCGGGTGGCGGCCGACACCCCGGAGCGGCCGTTGAGCGCCCGGGAGACGGCGCCCTTGGACACCCCCGCCGCCCTGGCGATGTCGACGATGGTGGGACGCCTCATGCCCGTGCCCCCTCGGCCGTGGCGGCGCATCGGGGCCGCACGCGAGGGGAGCGTACCAAGGGCCGGCCCGGCCGCACCGGGGCCGCGCGTCCGGTAGGACTGGGGGATGCGCGCCGGACGTCTGCTCTCCCTGCTGCTCCTGCTCCAGAACCGCGGCCGGATGACCGCCGCCCGGCTGGCCGAGGAGCTGGAGGTGTCGGAGCGCACCGTGTACCGCGACGTCGAGGCGCTGGCGGCGGCGGGCGTCCCGGTCTACGCCGACCGCGGCAGCGGGGGCGGGTACCGGCTGCTCGGCGGGTACCGCACCCGGTTGACCGGGCTCACCGGCGGTGAGGCCGAGTCGCTGTTCCTGTCCGGGGTGCCGGGGGCCGCCGACGAGCTGGGGCTGGGCGCCGAGATGGCGGTCGCCCGCCTCAAGCTGCTCGCGGCGCTGCCCGAGGGCCTGCGCGAGCGCGCCGAGCGGGTGCGGTCGCGGTTCCACCTGGACGCCACGGGGTGGTGGCGCTCCCGCGAGGACGCCCCGCACCTGGCCCCGCTGGCGGCGGCCGTCTGGGAGCGGCACACGGTCGCGATCGCCTACCGGCGGGGGGACGGCACGGAGGTGCGGCGCACGGTCGACCCGCTGGGGCTGGTGCTGAAGGCGGGCACCTGGTACGTCCTGGGCCGGGTGCACCCCGCCGGCGGGTCGCGGGGCGGCGTGCGCACCTTCCGGGTGGCGCGCATCGGCGCGCTGACCGACCTCGGGACGGAGTTCACGCCGCCGGAGGGCTTCGACCTGGCGGAGCGGTGGCGGGCGTGGTCGGCGGAGTTCGAGGCGTCGCGGCACTCGCTGCGCACCCGGGTGCGGTTGACGGCGCGCGGGCTGGAGCTGGTGCGGGCGCTGGCGTCGCCGATCACGGCGGCGGGCACCGAGGGCCGGGAGCCGGGCGCGGACGGCTGGTGCGAGGTGGAGCTGGCGGTGGAGTCGGTGCGGCACGCGACGGTGGAGTTCGCCGGCTACGGCCCCGACATCGAGGTCCTGGACCCGCCGGAGCTGCGCGCGGCCCTGGCCGCCTACCTGCGCGCGGCCGCCGACCGCTACGCCCCCTGACCGGCCGCCCCGGCCGGCCAGGGGGCGGGCGGCGCGCTCAGGACAGGGCGCCGAGGGTGGGGGTGAGCTCCTCGCGCAGCCAGCGCAGGGCGATGGGCGCCGGGGAGTTGATGGCGTTGGCGAAGTCGGCGTCGGCGAAGTAGACGGTGCCGTCCTCCACGGCGGGCAAGGACCGGAACAGGGGGTCCTCCTCCAGTTCGGCGCGGCCTTCGGGCGCCCAGACCGCGAGGAAGTCGGCGTCGAGTTCGGCGGTGTTCTCGCGCGGCAGCGGGTCGCTGGACTGGGTGTTGTCCTGGTTGGCGGCGGGTTCCATGCCGTAGAGGTCGAACACCGAGCCGTTGCCGAAGGTGAAGCCGGCAGGGTCGGCCCGCACCCACTGGTAGGTGGTGCCGTCGGGGACGCCGGCGCCGGAATCGGCGAACTCGGTCTCGATGTCGGTGATGAGCCGCTCGGCCTCGTCGGCCGCGTCGAGGGCGGCGGCGGTGCTGCGCAGGCGCACGTCCCAGTCGACGTTGACCGATGTGGAGTCGGGGGCGACCGTGGGGGCGATGGCGTTGAGCCGGTCGAAGGTCCGCTTCTCGGTGAGCAGGTAGGTCTCGGCGACGATCAGGTCGGGTTCGAGGGCGGCGATCGCCTCGATGTCGGGGGTGCCGTCGGCCCGCACCAACCCGGCCTCGGCGGTG
Organism: Nocardiopsis trehalosi NBRC 14201; assembly: GCF_001552555.1. GTDB lineage: Bacteria > Actinomycetota > Actinomycetes > Streptosporangiales > Streptosporangiaceae > Nocardiopsis_B > Nocardiopsis_B trehalosi. The sequence goes on from NZ_BCRK01000169.1 coordinate 11,993, forward strand.
TCGGCGACCCGGTCGGCGAGCCAGGGGGCGCTCTCCTCCAGGGTGGCGGGGTCGAGGGCGACCCCGACCGGGTCGACGCCCAGGGAGACGACCTCGTCGGCGGAGGGGGCGCCGAGCGCGACGACGCGCTCGGGGGCGGCCTCCACGGTGACGTCGCCGTGCGCCGTGGTGACCGTGAGCGGGTAGCCGCCGCCCGCGCCGGCGGCGCCGGCGTCGGTGGCGGGTTCGGGCACGCCGCACCCGGCCAGCAGGGCGGCCGCGGCGGCGCCGGCCGCCGCGCACCGCCACCGGGCCGCCGTCGCCGGGGCCGCGCGTCGGGCACACGTGTCCATGGGGGGTCTCCTCACCGCGTCGGGGGATGGGCGCCCACCGGGCGCCGAAGTAAGGCGAGCATAGCCTTACCTGAGGCCGGTGGGGAGGGCGGCCCGGCCGCGCCGCGCACCCTCCCTAGACTGGGCGCATGCAGGGGGGCGACGTGGACGCGCGGCGGTTGGCGTACTTCCTGGCCATCGTGGACCACGGCGGGTTCGGCCGGGCGGCCGAGCGGCTGCACATCGCCCAGCCGTCGCTGTCGCAGGCCATCGCGGCCCTCGAACGCGACCTCGGCGCCGACCTGTTCCACCGCGCTGGGCGCGGGGTCGCGCTGACCGACGTCGGCGCCCAGCTGGTCGAGCCGGCCCGGCGGGTCATCCGCGACCTCGACGCCGTCCGCGACACCGCGCGGGCCGCCCGCGGACTGCGGCGGGGCCGCGTCGACGTGGTGTCGATGCCGTCGCCGGGCATCGAACCGCTGACCACCCTGATGGCGGCGTTCGCCCGCGCCCACCCGGCCATGTCGGTGCACGTCGCGGCGGCCTTCACGGCCGACGAGGTGGTGCGGGCGGTGCGGTCGGGGGCGGCCGAGGTCGGCCTGCTGGGGTCGGCCGTCCTGCCCCGGGCCGCCGGGTTGGACGTGCTGGCGGTGGAGGACCAGCCGCTGGTGCTGCTGTCGCCGCCGGGCCGCGCCCCGGACACGGGCCCGGTGCCCCGCGCCGACCTCGGCGGGCTGCGCCTGGTGGCCTCCCCGCCGGGGTCCCTGGTGCGCGGGATCGTGGACGACGCGCTCGCGGGCGGCGCGGCGGCGCACCTGGCCGCCGAGGTCGCGCACCGCACCTCGATCCTGCCGCTGGTGCTGGCCGGGGTGGGGCACGCCGTGGTACCGGCGGCGTGGCGGCCGCTGGCCGCGCGCGCCGGGGTGGTGGTGCGGCCGATCACGCCGGCGCCGGTGCTGCGGGTGTCCGCCGTCAGCCGCGCCGGGCGGCTCACCCCGGGCGCCCGCGCGTTCCTGGACGCCGCCGAGCGCTACGCTGCCGAGCGCGCCGCGGCCGGGGACGGCGGGGCGGACCCCACGCCATAGGCGCGGCCTATGACCCGCATCGCCGACGCGTCTTGGACGCCGCCGGGCGGGCCGGGCTTGACTGGCGGTGACCCCGTCCAGAGAGG
>NZ_BCRK01000170.1 GCF_001552555.1 Nocardiopsis trehalosi NBRC 14201
CCCCGGTCCGCCCGCCGACGGGCGGCCCGGGGGCGGAGCCGCAGTTCACGCCGATGTCGGCGGCCGTTGGCGGCGGGGACCCCGCCGGGGTGCAGAATCCCCGTGCGCCCCGTCCCACCGCCACGAGGAGTCCCGCATGCCCCCAGCGTCCCCCCGATCCCCGCTCTCCCGCCGCAGCCTGCTCCGCTACGGGGCCGTCGGCCTGGGCGCGGCCGCCGCGGGCGGGATCGGCTCGGCCCCCGCCCTGGCCTACGGCCGCAACCGCCCGGTGCTCACCCACGGCGTCCAGTTCGGCGACCCGCGCCCCGACGGGGCCGTGGTGTGGACCCGCGCCGACCGCGCCGCGCGGATGGTGGTCGAGGTCTCCGACCGCCCCGACTTCGCCGACGCCCGCGTCATCCGCGGCCCCCGGCTGACGCCCGCCGGCGACGGCACCGGCCGCGTCCGCATCACCGGCCTGCGCCCCGGCAGCGACGTCCACGTGCGGGTGCGCGCCGAGTCCGGCCGCGCCGCCAGCGAGGCCGTCGAGGGGTCGTTCCGCACCCCGGGCGGCGACCGGCCGATCCGGTTCGTGTGGTCGGGCGACGTCGCCGGCCAGGGCTGGGGCATCAACCCCGACATCGGCGGTATGCCGATCTTCGCCGCGATGGCCGACCGCGACCCCGACTTCTTCCTGCACAGCGGCGACGTCGTCTACGCGGACGGCCCGATCCAGGAGCACGTCGAACTGCCCGACGGACGGACGTGGCGCAACCTCGTCACCCCCGAGAAGTCCAAGGTGGCCGAGACCCTCGACGAGTTCCGCGGCCAGTACGCCTACAACCTGCTGGACGACGCGCTGCGCGCCTTCGCCGCCCGCGTCCCGCAGGTCGTGCAGTGGGACGACCACGAGGTCACCAACAACTGGTACCCCGGCGAGATCCTGGAGGACGACCGCTACACCGAGCGCAGCGTCGACGTCCTGGCCCGCCGCGCCCACCGCGCCTTCCACGAGTGGCAGCCCATCGTCCCCCGCGAGGCCGTGGACGGCCGCATCCACCGCAAGCTCTCCTTCGGCCCCGACCTCGACGTCTTCGTCATCGACATGCGCCCCTACCGCGACGCCAACTCGCCCGGCACCGCGCCCGCCGAGGACATCCTCGGCCCCCGGCAGGCCGACTGGCTGGTCGACGGGCTGACCCGGTCGCGGGCCACCTGGAAGGTCGTGGCGTCGGACATGCCGCTCGGGGTCGTTGTGCGCGACGGCGACGCCATCGAGGCGGTCGCCAACGGCCTGCCCGGGCGGGCGCGCGGCCGCGAGTCAGAGATCGCCCGGGTGCTGCGCCGGCTGAACCGCAACGGGGTACGCGACGTCGTCTGGCTGACCGCCGACGTCCACTACACGGCCGCCCACCACTACTCCCCGGACCGCGCGGTCGAGCAGGACTTCCACCCGTTCTGGGAGTTCGTGTCCGGGCCGCTGCACGCGGGCGCGTTCGGCCCGAGCGAACTCGACCCCACGTTCGGCCCCGAGGCGGTGTTCGTCAACGCGCCGCCGAGCCCCAACACCTCACCGATGGGCGGCTTCCAGCACTTCGGCGAGGTCGAGATCGACCCGGCCTCCAAGGAGCTGACCGTGCACCTTCGCGACCTCGCCGGCGATGCCCTGTGGAGCCGGACGCTGACCCCCGAGGGCGGGTCCTGACCGGGCGCCGTCCGGCGCATCCGGCCCCGCCGCACCGGCGGGGTCGGATACGCCACACCGGACGACGGCGTCACGGAGCGTCGTCGCCGCCGGATACGGGCGGGTTCACCCCTCACCGTCCGTGATGTGATCCACGACACGCCGTGAACGGCGTTACGCCACCGTGATCATGCGGCAGGGTGGGTGCCGTTCCGATATAGGAGCCCCTGCGGCGCGAGGAGTCGGCCACCCCCGGTGGTCCTTCGGATTCCCGCGCACCTCCGCGACGGCGGCGGCCGGCGATCAGGCACGCCCCAGACGTCGCTCCCCCCGTGTGGACCGCACCAGCGAGGACAGGGGCCGTGGTCGATCGCGTGCGCATCGCCGGGCACGCGGCTGACGGAAGGGCGATTCTTGCTACTCAACCGGATCTCGCTGCGGGTCGCCACGGCGGTCGGCTCCGCCGCGATGGTCGCCGGCGCGACGTTCGCCGTGTCCGCCTTCGCCGACAGCGGGGGCGACCCCGGGCAGGCCACCGCCGCGGCGCTGCCCGCCGACCCCGCCGAGGCGCAGTCGGACTTCTTCGCCGGCGCCGTCCAGCTCTCCGAGGAGGACCTCGCCGAGCAGCGCGCGGCGGTGCAGGAGCGCATCGAGCAGGCCGACGGCACCGCCTCGGTCACCGGGACCGCCACCGAGGAGAAGGAGGAACCGGAGGAGGAGGACACCGGGTCCGACTCCGGCACCCCCGCCCCCTCGGGCGACCCCAAGGGCATCGCGCAGGCCATGCTCGCCGACTACGGGTGGGGCGCCGACCAGTTCGACTGCCTGGAACCGCTGTGGGAGAAGGAGAGCAACTGGAACCCCTCCGCGGAGAACCCCAGCTCCGGTGCCTACGGCATCCCGCAGGCGCTGCCCGGCAACAAGATGGCCACCGCCGGCAGTGACTGGCAGACCAACCCCGCCACGCAGATCGAGTGGGGCCTGGGCTACATCGAGGACCGCTACGGCTCGCCCTGCGAGGCGTGGAACCACTCCCAGGCCAACGGCTGGTACTAGCCGACCGGCCCGCGTCCGCCGGCCCCCGCGACCCCGTGTCGCGGGGGCCGGCGCGTTCCGGGGGAGCGGTCCGCCGGCCGGGCGCCGGTGGCCGGCCGCCGCACCGGTCACACCGGTCACACCGGCTGGAAGGACTCCACCACGCTGTCGTACACGCGCCGGTAGTCGCCCGCCTCGGCCGCGGGGACGTTCATGGTCACCGCGAAGGACTCGCCGCCGATGGTGATGATCGTGGAGTCGAAGTGCCGGCGGCTCGTGCTCCAGTCGGTGTGGTCGAACTCCGCCTCGAACGACGCCACGTCCCAGTCGTCGGGGAACGCCGACGAGTCGACCTCCTCCATCGACAGCACCTCGTAGCCGGAGATGGCCCCGTCCTCGCGGAACCCGGCGTCGTCCTGCTCCACCCACCCGTAGCTGGTGTCGGGGTCGCCCGAGGCGTTCTCCCACGCGTTGACGTAGATGGAGCCGTTCTGGTCGGGGCGGTTGAAGTAGACGTGCCCCTGCTCGGCGAGCTCGCCGTCGTCGACCGTCCAATCGGCCGGGTAGTCGACCTCGTACCACTCGGTCTGGAACCGCAGGTACTCGGTGGTGTCGGCCAGCCGCAGCAGCACCGCCACCACGGCGGCGACCAGCCCCAGCGCGCCGACGCCCATCAGCACGGGCAGCATCGCGCCGAGCCCCCGGCGCCGGTCGCCGTCGGACGCCCCGGACCGGCCGCCCGGCGGCGGCCCGGCCGCCGCGGAGGCGGTGGGGCGCGGCCCGGTCGGGAACGGGGTGCGCGGGCCCGACGGGTAGGGCGTGTGCGGCCCGGACGGCCGCCGGGAGGGGTACGGGGTGGGCGGCCCGGACGGGTGGCGGGCGGGGTAGGGCGTGTGCGGCCCCGAGGGGTGGCCGGACGGGTGGACGGTGTGCGGGCCGGAGGCGGCCCCGCCCGGCCGGCCGAACGCCCCGGTGGCCGGGTGCGGGGTGTGCGGGCCCGACGGCTGGTGCCCGGTGGGCGGCCCGGCGGCCGGGCGCGGACCGGTGGCGGGCCCCGTTCCGGCCTCGGCGCCGCGCAGCAGCGCCAGGGCCGCGTCGGCGGTCAGCCGGCGCGCGGGGTCGCGCTCCAGCAGGCCGCGGATCACCGGCGCGAGCGCCCCGGCGCGGTCGGGGTGCGGGATCGGCGCCGACAGCACAGCCGCGATCGCCCCGGTGATGGTCTCGCGCTGGAAGGGGGACCGGCCCTGTACCGCGGTGTGCAGGGTGACCCCCACGCTCCACAGGTCGGAGGCGGGGTCGGCGCGCTCGTTCTCCAGCCGCTCGGGGGCCATGTACTCGGGTGAGCCGATGAGGGTGCCGGTGCGGGTGATGGACGAGCCGCCCTCGACCGTGGCGATCCCGAAGTCGGTGAGCACCAGCCGGCCGTCGTCGCACACCATCACGTTGCCGGGCTTGATGTCGCGGTGCACCACCCCGCTGGTGTGCGCCGCCCGCACCGCCTCCAGCAGCGCCCGGGCCACCCGGACGGCCTCGGCGGCCGGCAGCGGGCCGCGCGCGTTCAGCTCCTCCTGCAGCGACCGGCCCCGGATCAGCTCCATGACCACCCACGGGTGGCCGTCGGCCTCGAACACGTCGTGCACGGTGATCACCGACGGGTGGGCCACCCGCGCCGCCGACTGCGCCTCGCGGCGCACCCGGGCGTGGGCGTCGGCGCGCTCCCGCTCCGTCAGGTGGCCCGGCAGCAGCACCTCCTTGACGGCGACCTCGCGCTCCAACTGGGCGTCCCACGCCAGCCAAACGGCACCCATGCCGCCCCGCCCGAGCTCCCGCCCCAGCCGGTAGCGTCCTGCCACCACGCGGGTGTCGTCGCCGTTGTCCACTGCCATGGGTCGCCTCTCGGGGGAGCGGGGCCGGGGGGCCGGAGGGTGCCCCTGAAGGGTACTAAGAACGCCCGACACCGGACGGCCGCGCCGCATCCGGCCACGCGCCCCGGACGGCCGACGGGCCGGTGCGCGGGTCCGCCCCGCCCACCGGCCCGCCCCGCCGCCGCGGGCGGATCAGGAGTTGGTCATCCCGAGCACGTCCAGGGCGGCGTCGAGCTGCTCCTCGGTGAGCTTCCCGGCGTCGACGTAGCCGCGCTCGACGACCACCTGGCGGATGGTCTTGCGCTCGGCCAGCGCCTGCTTGGCGACCTTGGCGGCCTCCTCGTAGCCGATGTAGCGGTTGAGCGGGGTGACGATCGACGGCGAGGACTCCGCGTACTCGCGGCACCGCTCCTCGTTGGCCTCGATCCCGGCCACGCACCGGTCGGCGAAGACCCGCGCCACGTTGGCCAGCAGCCGGATGGACTCCAGCACGTTGCGCGCGATCAGCGGGAGCTGCACGTTCAGCTCGAAGTTGCCGCTGGCCCCGCCGGCCGCCACCGCGGCGTCGTTCCCGACCACCTGGGAGGACACCTGGAGGACCGCCTCGCACAGGACCGGGTTGACCTTGCCCGGCATGATCGAGGAGCCCGGCTGGAGGTCGGGCAGGAAGATCTCGGTCAGGCCGGTGCGCGGCCCCGAGCCCATCCACCGGATGTCGTTGGCGATCTTGGTGAACCCGACCGCGACCGTCCGCAGCTGGCCGGACAGCTCGACCAGGCCGTCGCGGGCGCCCTGCGCCTCGAAGTGGTCGCGGGCCTCGGTCAGCGGCAGGCCCGTGGCCGCGGCGACCTCGGCGATGACCCGGGCGGAGAAGCCCTCGGGGGTGTTGATGCCGGTGCCCACCGCGGTGCCGCCCAGCGGCAGCTCGGCCACCCGCGGCAGCGTCGCCTCCAGCCGCTCGACCCCGTAGCGGACCTGCGCGGCGTAGCCCGCGAACTCCTGGCCCAGGGTCACCGGGGTGGCGTCCATGAGGTGGGTGCGCCCGCTCTTCACCACGGTCGCGAACTCGGCCGCCTTGCGCGACAGCTCGCCCTCCAGGTGCCGCAGCGCCGGGATGAGGTCGTTGACGACCGCGCCCGTGGCGGCGATGTGGATGGAGGAGGGGAACACGTCGTTGGAGGACTGCGACGCGTTGACGTGGTCGTTGGGGTGGACCGGGGCGCCCAGCCGCTCGGCGGCGAGGGTGGCCACGACCTCGTTGGTGTTCATGTTGCTCGACGTGCCCGACCCGGTCTGGAACACGTCGATCGGGAACTCGCCGTTCCACTTGCCCTCGGCGACCTCCAGGGCGGCGGAGCGGACGGCCTCGGCCAGGTCGGCGGGGATCACGCCCAGTTCGGCGTTGACCTTGGCGGCGGCGGCCTTGATGTGGCCCAGCGCCGCGATGTGCGCGGGCTCCAGACCCTGGCCGGAGATCGGGAAGTTCTCGACCGCGCGCTGGGTCTGCGCCCGCCACTTGGCCGCGGCGGGGACCCGGACCTCGCCCATCGAGTCGTGCTCGACGCGGAATTCACTCATTGCAGAAAGACACCTCCAGGAAACCTGGTCACAAGACTGCCAGACTCCCCGCCCGCCGGTACCCGCGCCCCCGCGCACACCCCCGCTGGTCGGCGCCGGTGTGCCCGGCGTCACCGTGGGGGCGCTGCGGGCCGCTCCTCCCAGCGCGCGCCCGGGGGCAACCCGGGGGTGGTGGTGCGCGGCCGCTACTCCAGCTCGTGCGCCCGGCGGCGCCGGGGCAGCCAGGCGCGGCGCCGCCGCGGCGCCCGCACCGCCAGCGAACCGAACAGGCAGAACCCGTCGATCTCCAGGACCGGGGCGTCGTCGCGGCGCGGCCGGCGCACCGAGGTGGTGCGGCGGCCCAGGAACGACCAGCCGCGCACCCGGACGTCGACCCCGTCGGGGACCTGGACGTCGATGCGGCCGAACACCGCCCACGCCGTCATCCGGACGCGGTCGCGCACCAGGAGGGCGTCGCGCAGGTCGAGCCGGAGGGTGCCGCCGAGCGCCGCCGCCCCCTCGCGGGGCCGCACCACCCACCGGCCGGAGCGCTCCACCCCGCTGAAGAGGGCGACCATGGGCTCGGTGTGCAACCGGATCGGCTGCGCGGCGGCGGGCACCAGGTCGGCGGTGACCGGCGGCAGGTCGCCGAGGGTACGGGCCCGGTAGACGCGGTCGGCGCGCTCCTCGAACTCGGCGAGGTCCAGCCGGCCGTCCTCGACCGCCGACCGCAGCACCGCGATCACGCGCTCCCGGTCGGTGTGGGAGGCGCGCAGCCGCGCGGGAGGGACGCCGTCGTTCACGGCCCTCACGTTAGCCGCTCCCGCCCGCCCCGCGGGGCGAAGGCGTCCGCCGCGCGGGGAAAACGACTGGAGCCGGGCGCGGCCGCCACCTAACGTGAACCCATGCCACCGCCACGCGACGCCGCGCCCAGCGGCTCCCGCACCGCCGGACCCGACAGCCCCCGCCGGGCCGCGCCCGCCATCGCGCTGCGCGGCGTCGTCAAGCGCTTCGGCGCCTTCACCGCCGTCGACGGCCTCGACCTCGACGTCCCCGAGGGCATCGTCATGGGCCTGCTCGGCCCGAACGGCGCGGGCAAGAGCACCACCATGCGGATGCTCACGGCGCAGAGCCGCGCCGACGCGGGCGAGATCACCGTGCTCGGCCACGCCGTCCCGCGCGCCGCCAAGCGCGCCCGCGCCCTGATGGGCGTCGTCCCCCAGCACGACAACCTCGACGAGGAGCTCACCGTCGCCGAGAACCTGGAGGTGTTCACCCACCTCTACCGGGTGCCGCGCGCCCACCGCGCCGCCGCCGTCCAGCGGGCGCTGCGCATCGCGCACCTGGAGGACCGCCGCGACACCCGCACCGACAAGCTCTCGGGCGGCATGCGGCGGCGCCTGCTCATCGCCCGCGGCCTGGTGCACCGGCCCCGGCTGGCGCTGCTGGACGAGCCCACCGTCGGCCTCGACCCGCAGGTCCGCCAGGAGCTGTGGGGGGTGGTCACCGGGCTGCGCGACGACGGCGTCACCGTGCTCATGTCCACCCACTACATCGAGGAGGCCGAGCGCCTCTCCGACGAGGTCGCGCTCATGGCCAAGGGGCGGGTGGTCGTCCGCGGCGCCCCGGCCGACCTGGTCGCCGCCCACGCGGGCGCGACCGTCGAGGAGTTCCGGCCCGGCCCCGACGGCCCCGACGCCCTCGAACAGCGGGTGCGCGCCGCCGGGCTGGCCAGCCGCCGCACCGGCGCCCACGTCGCGGTGCTGCGCGCCGAGGCGCTGCCGCCCTCGCTGCGCGACACCCTCGGCGCCGGCGACGCCCGCGCCGCCACGCTGGAGGACGTGTTCGTGGCCCTCACCGGGGAGGCGGTCGAATGACCCGCACCGGAACACCCACCGCCGCCGGGGCGCCGCCGCCCGCCGCCGCACCGCCCGGCCGGTTCGAGTTCGCCCCGGTCGCCGCGGTCCTGGTCCGCGAGTGGGCGCTGTACCGGCGCAGCTGGAAGCCCACCACGTTCGCCGCCGTGGTCGAGCCCGTCGTCATGCTGCTCGCGTTCGGCGTGGGGCTGGGCTCGCTGGTGGGCATCATCAACGGCCAGCCCTACATCCACTTCCTGGGCACCGGCATCGTCGCCACCTCGGTGCTGTTCACCTCGATGTTCCCCGGGCTCATCGACACCTACGTGCGGCGCGTCTTCCAGCACACCTACGACGGCATGCTCGCCGCGCCCGTCGACGTGCGCGAGCTGGTCACCGGCGAGGCCGCCTGGATCGCCGCCAAGGCCGGGGTGTACGGGTGCGCGCCGATGCTGGTGGCGGTCGGGTTCGGGCTGCCCGCGTCGCCCGGCATGCTCCTGGTGCCGCTGATCGCGTGCGCCACCGGGTTCGGGTTCGCGCTCGCCGGCATCTGGATGTCGGCGCTGGTCCCGTCGATCAAGACCATGGACTACATCATGTCCGGGCTGATCACGCCGCTGTTCCTCATCGCGGGCACGTTCTTCCCCATCGACACGCTGCCGCCCTGGGCGCAGGCCGTCGCCCGCCTCAACCCCCTGTACCACTGCGTGGAGCTGGTGCGCGGCGCCGTGTTCGGCCTCGGCGCGGACGACCTCGGGCACCTCGCCGGCATCCTGGTGTTCGCCGCGCTCATGTGGTGCCTCGCCGTGTTCCAGATGCGGCGCCGGCTCATCGACTGACGCGGGACCGCCACGCGGACGGCCCGGCACCCCCTCGGGGGGCCGGGCCGTTCGGCGGTCCGATGCCGGTCAGGCGGCGCCGTCGGGGGCCCAGCGGGCCTGGAACGTCGCGTCGGCGCCGTCCAGGGCGAGCGAGCCGCCCACCGATCCCCACTGCTCGGGCCCGGGCTCGCCGGACTGCTCCATGACCGGCCGCAGGTCCATGTAGAACCCGGCGATGGCCGTCTCCGTGCCCTGCATGGTGCGCTGGAACACCGGGTCGTCGCCGAGCCGGCCGGTGCCGGTCGACCCCGACGACACCACCACGGTGCCGCCCTCGGCGGACACCCCGGGCGCGGTGCCGTAGCCGTCGGCCGCGATCTGCGTGGAGATCTCCTCCAGCAGCGCGGCGTCGGCGCCCTCCGCGCGGAGCTGCATCGACAGGTCCCCGGTGCCGCCGTAGCTGGAGAAGCCCTCCATCAGGCCCGCGTAGTCGGTGATGCCGAGCGCGGTGCGGGTGCCCAGCAGGTCGGTCCAGCCGCCGGGCAGGGACACGCCCAGTTCGCCGAGGCCGGCCTCGATCTCGGCGAAGTCGTCGGGGTTCTCCTCCTGGGCCTGCCGCAGCAGCGCGTCGAGGCCGTTGCCGCCGACGGCGAGCACGGTGTCGTCGGGCAGGTCGCCCAGGTGGTCCAGGCCGGGCTCGGGCGCCTCGTAGTCGGCCAGCGAGACCCCGTCGGCGGTGAACCCGAGCAGCGAGCCGCGCACCTCGGCGTACTCGGGCTCGACGGTCAGGCCGACGGTCATGCGGCCCGCGACCTCGACCTGCTCGCCGGTGCCGAGCGGGTCGGTGAAGGAGGTGTCGCCGGCGGCGGCGGCCGCGTCGGCGACCGCGCCCGCGTCCATCCACATCGCGGCGGCGGCGCCGCCCAGGTCCGCGGTGTCCTGGGCGTAGGCCTCCTGGTCGGCGAGCGTCCCGGCGTCGGCCTCGGCCAGCGCCTCGGTCAGCGCGGCGTCGTTGGACGCGAGGACCGCGAAGCCGTCGCGCAGGGCGAAGACGAACTCCCCGGCGGTGTCCTCGACCTCGCCCAGGGCGGCGGTGGCGGCGTCCTCGTCCTCCACGGCCAGCGCGACCGCCATGGCCAGGCCGTCGCTCTCGGCGGCGTCCTGGTTCCGCGCGGGCCACGCGGCCACCCCGAACCGGCGGCCCACCCACGGCTCGAAGTCCTGCTCGTAGGTCATGTCGAGTTCGAGGTCGTCGATCATCGACTCGACGATCTCCTGGGCGGGGTCGGCCTCGGGGTCGATCTCGTCCTTCACGGAGTCCGGAAGCCGGTTGACGAACTGCGCGTAGTTCGCGAGCTGCCCCCCGCTCGGCTTCAGGTCGACCTTGGCGAACACGACCGCCGATCCGGGCAGCACGGTCTCCGGCTGCGCGCCGCCGAACAGGGAGGAGACGAACGCGTTGGACGCCCACACGGTGGTCGCGAGCAGCGAGACGCCCAGGACGGCGGCCACCGGGACCATCCACAGGTTTCGGCCGCGCGGCGCCGGCGGCCGCGGTGCGGAGGGGTGGTACCCCGGGGGTGCCGAGGGCGGCCCGCCGACCGGTGGGCCGGCGGGGCCCCACGCCGGCGGGTTGGGGGGATCAGGGTAGGACATCGGACCTCCGGAGGGACGCGCGTATCCGTAAGAAGGTACCAATGCGCATACGTCCGAAAGGCCCGTTCACGCCCGGTGGGAGCGGTCAGGAGCCGGGCGAGAAGTCCACCCCGCTGTAGGTGGCGAGCTTGCTGAGCCGGTGCTCGCTGAGCACCTTGCGCACCGTGCCGCTGCGGCCGCGCATCACCAGCGAGTCGGTGGTGGCCCCGCCCGCCTCGTACCGCACCCCGCCGACCAGCTCACCATCGGTGATACCGGTCGCCGCGAAGAACACGTCCTCGGACGCCACCAGGTCGTCGGTCGTCAGCACCCGGCCGAGGTCGTGCCCGGCGTCGAGGGCGCGGCGGCGCTCGTCCTCGTCCTTTGGCCACAACCGGCCCTGGATCACCCCGCCGAGGCACTTCATGGCGCAGGCGGCGATGATCCCCTCAGGCGTCCCGCCGATCCCCAGCAGCAGGTCCACCCCGGTGCCCTGCCGGGCCGCCATGATCGCGCCCGCCACGTCGCCGTCGGTGATGAACTTGATGCGCGCCCCGGCCTCGCGGACCTCGCGGACGATGCCCTCGTGGCGCGGCCGGTCCAGGATCACCACGGTGACGTCGCGCGGCGACCCGCCCTTGGCGCGCGCCACCGCCCGCACGTTCTCGGCCACCGGCGCCGTGATGTCGACGGCGTCGGCCGCCGCCGGGCCCGTCGCCAGCTTCTCCATGTAGAACACCGCCGACGGGTCGAACATCGACCCGCGCGGGCTCACCGCGAGCACCGACACCGCGTTCGGCATGCCCATGGCGGTCAGCCGGGTGCCGTCGATCGGGTCGACCGCCACGTCGCACTCGGGGCCGGTGCCGTCGCCCACCCGCTCGCCGTTGAACAGCATGGGCGCGTCGTCCTTCTCGCCCTCGCCGATCACGACCGTGCCGTTCATCGCCACCGTGCTGATGAGGTGGCGCATCCCCTGCACCGCCACGCCGTCGGCGCCGTTCTTGTCGCCGCGGCCGACCCAGCGCGCCGCCGCCAGCGCCGCCGCCTCGGTCACGCGCACCAGCTCCAGCGCGAGGTTGCGGTCGGGCGCGTCGGCGGGCGGCGGCGGGACGGTGGGAATGCTCATGGATCAGCCTCTCCAAGCCGGCCGGGCCCCGCCCCGGTCGGGCGGCGGCACCGGGCCTTCGATCGGAACGCCGCGGTCGGGCGGCTGGGACCCAGGTTAGCCAGACTGGCGTAACCTCGACCTAGGCGGGCCGAGGCACGCGCCGGAAGGGACGGGGTGCGGACGTGACGGTCGACAGGGTGCGCAAGCAGGTGCGGGTCTCCCACCGGGGCGCCGCGACACGCAGCGCGCTGCTGGGCGCGGCCGCCCAGGTCTTCCGCACCGTCGGGTTCGCCCGGGCCGGCGTCAGCGAGGTCGTCTCCCTGGCGGGCGCCAGCGTCGGCAGCCTCTACCACCACTTCAGCGGCAAGGCCGACCTCTACCTCGCGCTGTACGAGGAGTTCCAGCAGCGCCAGCAGGAGCGCACCCACCGCGCCGTCAGCGAGGCCCGCGCCTCCGGCGAGACCGACCCCACCCGGCTCATGTACACCGCCGCCCGCGCCTACCTCGACGGCTGCATCGAGGAGCGCGACACCACCGTGCTCTTCTTCAGCGGCGACGGCCCGCCCGGGTTCGACTCCCAGCTGCGCGACCGGCTGCGCGAGTGGACCGACCGCAACGTCGCCCTGTTCCGCAAGGCCGACGAGCCCGTCGACGAGGCCCTGCTGCTCGTCGTCAGCGGCTCCATGCTCGTCGCCGTCGGCGAGGTCGTCCGGCGCGACGACGCCGCCGCCCGCGACCTCGCCGACGGCATCACCGAGCTGCTGTCGCGGCTCCAGCCGCGCACCCGGGCCGAGTAGCGCCCGACCCCACCCCGGCGCGGCCCCCGCCGCGGGCTGCGGCAAGCTGGACCCATCATGAGCACGTACAACCGCGCCGACGCCACCCTCGGCTCGCTGGCCGCCGCCCTCGGCATCCTCGTCGTCCTGCTGCTCGCCGTGGTCGGCGTGATGCGGGCCCGCCAGGTCGAGCACATCCCCAGCGTCGACTACGGCCCCGACGCCGCGGTGGTCGCCGACCAGGCCGACTACACCGCCTACGCCCCCGAGGACCTGCCCGAGGGGTGGGTGCCCACCAGCACCCGGCTGACCACCGGCGACACCGTCACCTGGGTGCTCGGGTTCGCCACCCCCGAGGACCGGCACGCCGAGTTCGCCATCAGCGACGGCGACCCCGAGGCGTTCGTCGCCGAGACCACCGAGGGCGGGACCGCCGACGGCACCGCCGAGGCCGGCGGCCACACCTGGGACCGCTACACCAGTGCGGACGCCGACCGGCGCGCCCTGGTCCGCACCGACGGCGACGCCGTCCTCGTCGTCGCGGGCGGCTCCGACTACGCCGAACTGGCCGAACTCGCCGCCGCGCTGCGCCCCGAGGACGGCGCCGGCGGGTGATCGCCGAAAGTTCCCGATACCGGGGTGGGGGAAAGCACGGTGGATCGCGAGCGCGATCGGCCGTAGACGCGGCGTGACGGGGTAGGACTCCGATCCCCTGACGTCCGGTGCCCCGCACGGGCACCCCACCACGGAGTTGATCTCTTTGTTCAGCGAACTGCTCGACTGGTTCAAGGGCATGTTCGGCGACACCGCCGAGACTGCCGGGTCCGCCCTCGGTGACACCGCCGGAGCGGCCCACGAGAGCGCCGGCGCCGCCG